>DATEDH010000224.1:0-2895 GCA_035281765.1 Gemmatimonadaceae bacterium | reverse complement strand
CCACAGCATCGATGACAAGAATGCAGATGTCAGCGCGATCGATGGCGCGGCGGGACCTCAGCGAGGAATAGAACTCGATCCCGTCGTCGACTTTCGACTGACGACGCAGTCCAGCCGTATCGACGAAGATGATCTCGCGATCGTGATACATCATCGGAGTGTCGATCGCGTCCCGCGTCGTGCCTGCCTCATCAGCGACTACGAGACGATCTTCGCCAAGCAGGCGATTGATGATCGACGATTTCCCGACATTCGGACGCCCGATAACCGCAACGCGAAGCGCATCGCCGGGCTCATCTTCGACCTCGGGAATTCGCTCGACAATCACATCGAGGAGATCGCCGGAATTCTTTCCATTCTGCGCCGAGACCGGAATCGGATCTCCTGCACCGAGCGAATAGAACTCGTAGTAGTCCGTCGATGCGGGATCATCGACTTTGTTAGCGACGAGTACCCACGGCTTGCGCGACTCACGCAGCAGGTCGACGACTCGTGAGTCGCTCGGATGAAGACCCGCCTTGGCATCGACTACGAGCAGCAGCAGATCCGCCTCTTCGATGGCCTGATGAACCTGACGCTTGATCTCGACATCCATCGGAATTCGCGGATCGTCCGTCAGCCCACCGGTATCGACAAGCCAGAAATTCCGCCCGTTCCACTCGGCGCGCGCGAAGTGGCGGTCACGTGTGGTTCCCGCCTCATCGCTTACGATCGCGGTGCCTTCTCCAACGATGCGATTGAAAAGAGCTGACTTTCCGACGTTTGGACGACCAATGAGCGCGATTACCGGAATGTTCATGCTGCCTGCGCGAGCTCATCACCGGCGAGCACGTCGATGAAATCGTAGGAAGGATGAACAGGAATCGGGAGCGATGAGCGAAGCTCGTCGAAGTCCACATCGTCGAGAAAAATGCGGTCCTCGTTGATGGATTCTGCCGGGATCAGCGCGAAATCCAGGTCGGTTCTGTTCTCGAGAGCCCGCCGGATGTCAGCGCCGACAAGAAGTCCAGCGGTTGTTATCGTCGGGCCGAAGAGCGAATTCTCGGTGGGGATCATCACGAACTCAGCACCTGTGACACGTGTGATTTTCTCGAGAAGCTCCGGCATGAGCAACGTCATCGCCTTCCCCGTCACTACGCCGATTCGGCGGCCATCGAGGCGTGGGAGATCATCGAGTCCATCCGCAACGCGCGTGCGAAGCGAAGTTATCGCGCCAATTCCGTTTTCAATCTGGGCGAACTCACCATAGTGCTCAGCGGGCGGAAGCGGCTCTCCTGCGAGCAGATACAGCTCGTCGGATCCGAAAACCCAGGTATCGTCGCGTTCACGACGCGCGCGCTCTTCCCACTTCTCCACCTGACGCAGCAGCTCGCGCGCCTTGTCCCGGTTCATCGCCTCACCAGTGTAGAGGTGTGAAAACTGAGTCAATCCAACCGGAACGACTGCCGCCGACATTACGGCGTCGCCGAGGTTCCAGAGATCCTGAAGTGATTCTTCGAGAACTTTCCCATCGTTGAGCCCGGGCACGATCACCATCTGGCAGTGAAAGCGAATACCGCCATCGGCAAGACGCGTGAGCTGCTCGACGATATTGGGAACGCGCGGATTGTTGAGCAGGACCTTGCGTGCCTCCCAGTTCGTAGCGTGAACTGAGACATACAGCGGGGAGAGGCGATACTCGAGAATGCGGGCTACGTCGCGCTCTTTGACATTCGAGAGAGTCGCGAAGTTTCCGTATGTAAATGAAAGACGATAATCGTCGTCGCGAATGTAGAGATTCTTGCGCAGGCCGGATGGGAGACCCTCGATGAAGCAGAACTCGCAGCGGTTCGCACAGCGGCGCACGTTGGGCGGCTCGAGCGCGACGCCGATCGATTCGCCGTCCGGCCGCTCGATTTCGTAGATGATCTGCTCTCCATCCGGGAGTCGTGCTTCGACAACGACTTCCTCTTCTGCGGACAGAAATTCCCAGTCGAGAAAGTCGCGAAGCTCGCGGCCGTCTACCGAAACGAGCTCGGTGCCCGGGACAATTCCAATCTCTTCAGCGATGCTTCCCGGCGCGACGCGCGCAACTCTAACCATAGCTAAAGTAATTTAGAGCCATAAGCGCGGAAATCAAGGAATTACCGAAGCTTACGTCATCACACAGGAGATCTCGCCGCAAGCGTTTCGAGGAGCTTTTTTGCCTGCTCGATGTTGAATCCGGGCACTTTCGCGATCGCCTCCTCGCCTGCCTCGCGCACGCCTTGAATACTGCCGAATTCCTGAAGAAGCCGGCGGCGCTTCACCGGCCCGATTCCCGGAACCTGAAGAAGCTCTGACGTGACGGTGCGCATCGTCCGGCGTTTGCGATTGTAGGTGATCGCAAACCGGTGCGCTTCATCGCGGATCTGCTGGAGCAGCCGGAGCGCCGGGGACCGTCGCGACATTCGTATCGGCTCGGCCCTGCCCCAGATAAAGACCTCTTCGTCGCGCTTCGCGAGGCTGATGAGCGGACGATCCGACAGTCCAAGCGCCGCGAGTGCTTCGTGAGCCGATGAGAGCTGCCCTTTTCCCCCGTCGATGACGATGAGATCAGGCAGTGGCTTTTCCTCGGTGGTGCGGCGCTGGAAATAACGTGTCACGACTTCGCGCATCGATGCGAAGTCGTCGGTGCCCTCGACGGTTTTCACTTTGAACTTCCGGTACTCAGCCCGGCGCGCCCTTCCGTTCTCGAACCAGACGCAGGATCCCACTGTGTCCGTGCCTTGAGCGGTCGAGATATCGAAGCAGACCATCGATCGCGGAAGTTTCTGAAGACCCAGCTCCCTGCCAAGCTCATAGATCGGATCGCTTGCACGCGAGCCTTCGCCGGCAGACGCGAGCCGAAGCTCCTCGAGAAGATGACGCGCATTT
>DATEDH010000223.1:0-7147 GCA_035281765.1 Gemmatimonadaceae bacterium | reverse complement strand
ATGCTGGTCGGCACGATCGCCAACCACTGCCAGCGCCAGTGATCAAAACCCTTAAAACCTCACTGTGCTCACTGCGCTCCCTGTTTAACTGTTTTTCAAAAGCTCTAAACCAAGCGAACGAAGAGTTCGGCGGGCACACGTCTTGACTAGTTTTCCGACCGTGAGCGCTACCCAACAGATCTGGCCCGATCGCCTGTATATCGTTCGCCACGGCGAATCCGCCGGAAACGTCGCGCGCGATGCTGCGACGTTAGCAGGCGACCGGTTCATTGACATCGACGTACGAGACGTCGACGTGCCCTTGTCCAACCTCGGCAAGCAGCAGGCAGAAGCACTCGGACGATGGTTCGCATCGCTTCCCGAAGAAAAGACACCGAACATCATTGTCACGTCGCCCTACCTGCGCGCGCGCGACACAGCGGATATCGTCGCACGCTCAGCTGGACTGTCGCGCGACAGGTACACGCTTGTCGTCGATGAGCGCCTGCGCGAGAAAGAGTTCGGCATTCTCGACCGCATGACTAAAGTCGGCATCGAGGCTTATCACCCCGACCAGGCGGAATTCCGCAGACTGCTCGGAAAGTTTTATCATCGGCCGCCGGGCGGAGAGAGCTGGTGCGACGTCATTCTTCGCCTTCGCAGCGCAACCGAAATGATTGCCCGCGAATATTGTGGCGAGCGCGTTCTGCTCGTCGGCCATTCCGTCGTCGTGCTGTGCATGCGATATCTGCTCGAGCACATGACGGAAGAGCAGATTCTGGCCATCGACAAAGCGAGCGAAATCGCGAACTGCTCCGTCACGTCGTACGTGCACGACCCGCACGTAAAGCCAAAGGGGCAGCTGCGACTCGAGCTCTTCAACTTTGTTGCGCCGCTCGAAGAAGCAGGCGCCCCCGTAACTTCGAAACCAGATGCGAAAGTCGCTGCGAAGTAAGCTCGATTCAGTCCGTGTCACTCGCGGCCTTCTCGATGAATTCCCGATCCCGATTCCATCGAGCGACGATGACAAGGATGCGCGCGGACGCGTTCTTGTAGTTGGCGGCTGTGTCACACTGCCCGGCGCAATCGTCCTCGCGGGCATCGCGGCGCTTCGTGCCGGCGCTGGCAAGCTTCAGATCGCGACCTGTCGATCTATCGCGCCGCTCGTTGGTATCGCAGTACCGGAAGCATTGTCGCTAGGACTCGATGAAACTCCCGATGGCGTCATCGCGCCGCGATCAACTAATGCACTCGATGATCTGATCGCGAACACCGATGCTCTTCTCATCGGACCAGGAACCAAAGGCAACGATGATGAGCGGCTTCTCGTCAATCGAATCCTCAGCATGCCTCCGCAAAGTCCAATCGTACTCGATGCAGGCGCGCTCTATGCCCTCACAGAGAACCCGGCGATACTGCGCGCATGCGAGGGCAACGCTGTCATCACACCGCACGCGAAGGAAATGGCCGGGATACTCGGCATCGATGTCCACGACGTTACATCAGATCCGGCAACCATTGCACTTATGGCTGCGCAGACCATGAATGCAGTGGTTGCACTGAAAGGCTCGGAGACATTCATCGCCACTCCGGATGCCGCACTCTATTGCTATGACGCAGGCGACGTCGGACTCGCGACGTCAGGAAGCGGAGACACACTCGCCGGTATCGTTGCCGGATTGATCGCGCGCGGCTGCTCGCCACTCAACGCCGCACTATGGGCGGTATTTCTCCACGGCACTGCAGGTAACCGGCTCGCTAAGCGAATCGGTCGAGTCGGTTACCTGGCGAGAGAGCTGCTCGATGAAATTCCGCTGGTGCTTCGAGGAGCCTAGTTCGCGCTTATTGACGTTCGCGGCAACGTCGACGGCATATCTGCAACGACATACGCAGTAACCGCCATCAGTGCGACGCATTCCGCAATCTCGCGAGGCGAGAGCTTGTCCATCGTGTCGGCCATCGAGTGATGGTACCAGAAGTACTTCGTGCCATCCACGAGTGGAGACAATGTCGGAACGCCGAGCGCGCTCAGCGGCGAAGTGTCGGCGTCTGTTCCTCCGATCGCTGTAGAGTCCGCACCGAATGACTTGAGCAGCGATGCAATCTGCGCAGCCATCTCGCGGCCACCTTCTCCTGCAGTAATGCCAAGACCATACGGCTTGAATACTCCGTTGTCCGACTCCATCGCCATGACGTGCTTGTCGATTTCAGCGCGATGCGCATCACGATAGCCAACTGCTCCGCGACTGCCGTTCTCTTCATTCGTCCAACCGACAACTCGAATCGTTCGCTTTGGCTTGAGGCCGAGTCGCTTGAGCAGCTTCACTGCTTCCCATGCAGCGACAACTCCGCCGCCATCATCCATTGCGCCCTGCCCGACATCCCACGAATCGATGTGACCGCCAATCACAACGACCTCATCCGGTTTCTCTGACCCGACGAGCTCCGCGACGATGTTGCGCGACGGCGCATCAGGCAGCGTGCGCGCTGACATCTTCAGGTTGATCACGACCTTGTCGCCGCGATTGATCATGCGATGAACCATCATCGCGTCTTCGACGCTGAGCGCGGCAGCCGGCAGTTTTACTTTGAGCGTCGAATCGTACGACATCGCGCCCGTATGCGGATTTTGCATCGAGAACGATGAGACGGACCTGATCAATGCAGCGACCGCCCCGACTCGAGCTGCAGCGTTCGCTGCGCCACTCCTATAGCGAACGGTTTGACCGTATCCCGTGAACGGAACGTCGAACAGGACGATCTTGCCTTTTGCCTCCGCCGCGCGGCGCGTTAGCTCGTCGAAGCTTTCGACAACCATTACTGGCGCAGTTACTCCAGCGGCCGATGTCCCGACACTTCTGCCAAGCCCTATCATGTGAAGCGGCGCGCGACGCGGGCTCATCAGCGTCGCGGATTCCTCGCCACGCACCCAGTGCGGGACCATCACCGGCTCGCCGCGGACATTCTGCAATCCATCGCGCTTCATCTCGGCAATTATCCAGTCGATTGCCTGCTCGAGACTTTGCGATCCGCTCAGCCGCGGACCGAATGTGTCAGTGAGCTTTGCAAGCCTGTTCCACGCAGCGCTGTCAGCAAGTGCTGCTGCGATGATGCGGTCAGTCGTCGATCGGTAGGTATCCGCAATCGAAGTGACCGACTGCGAGAGTGCGCTGGACGCCGACATTGTCAGCAATCCAGCGGTGATTGACAGAAATTTTTTCACGTTATCCGGCTCTCAGTTTTGTTGCCCGTTCGGGAATCGAGGCAATGTGCGGCGCCTTTAACGGCAGCCTGACGGTGAAGGTAGTTCCTTCTCCTGGATTACTGGTTACATCGACATCGCCACCAAGAAGATTTGCAAGCCGCTTGGTTACTGTAAGGCCCAGACCTGTACCGGTCGCGCGGCGCGTGGCCTTTTGTTCTACCTGCCAGAAAGGATCGAAGATGCGATGCAGATGCTCGGATTGAATTCCAATCCCGGTGTCAGTGACCTTCAGCAGAAATTCCTTTCCAAGCATTACGCCTTCTGCCGTAACGCTTCCAGTGTCAGTGAATTTGACTGCGTTCGACATCAGGTTGACGAGAATCTGGCGGATCTTTGTGGGGTCGCTCTCCACATATGATCCCGCGCCCGGCGAAACGATTTTCAGCTCGAGCTTCTTTGCAGTTGCAAGCGGTTCGATGATCTCGCTCGCATCCTTGAGTGCAATATCGAGATCGATCGCTTCCGGAATCACAGTCTCGCGGCCTGCATCGAGTCTCGTGAATGTCAGTATCTCGTCGATCAGTGACAACAGGTGCCGTGCGCTCGCCTTGATTCTTCCGAGCTGCTGCGCCTGCGCGTCGGTCACCGGGCCGGTGATGCCGTCGGCGAGAAGCTCCTGGTATCCCATGATTGCAGCGAGAGGAGTGCGCAGCTCATGCGACATGACGGCGAGGAAATCACTCTTTGCGCCATTCGCGCTTTCTGCTTCTGCGCGCGCGGCTTCTGCCTGAGTCATCGCGATCTCTGCTTCGGCGCGCGCACGCTCCGACGCTTCATGTGCTTCCCGCTCCAGCACGAGCAGCTCTCCGCGCTTTCGATCGATGTCGCGAAGGACGCGCGCGCTCCATGCAATCAGAAGCAGGAACGCAACCATGTCGGCAACTGCAAACAGGGACGCGATCGTTCGCGATCCATATACAAGCCTTTCCTCGACTGTCATTCGCAGTGAGGCCAGCACGAATGGAACGATCACTGCGCCCGGAATCAGCCGCCGTGCAACGAACCCTGCGGCACCATCGTCGACAATCAGCGCCGGAACTCCGCGCCTCAGCTGCGAGAACAGAAGTCCGAGGCCGAGCAGCGTGAACGTGATCGCCGTCGAGAGCGGCATGCCCGGGAATGCCTGGAATTCGTAGAAATCGCGGACCTTGAAGATGTGCCCGACGATTGCGATGAATGAGACAATCAGCGTGAGTGTCGCGAACAGCTGTGACCTCAGCCCGTCTTCCTTCCTGTCTCCCTCGAGGAAAATCAGTCCCTGCGCATACAGGGTGAACGCGAGCGCAGTGTGAATCGCAAGCTTGTCCCAGCCCGCAAATGGATACGGCCCCTGGAACGACTGCACCCACAATTTCTCGAGCTGCGGATCCCAGTCGAGTGCGCTCGCCAGGAGTGCAAACAGTCCAATGAGCGCAACTATTACTGCGAGCGCGCGGGAAACCCACTTCGCTGCGTTCGAGTGCTTGCGCTGCGCAACAGTGAGACTTGCGCCTGCGATGATGAAAGTGATTGCGCCCACCGGCGTCATCGCAAGCTTGTCGGTCGCGGTATCGCCGAGTACGCCGACGTTGTACGCGACCAGCTCGACAAGGCCGATGACAGTTATTACAAGTCCGAGCACGCTCGGAAAGAGCGTGAAGAATCGAAGCAGTCGTCGCTGCTCCGTTCGGGGAGTGACGGCCAGCAGCACGCTTACTTGCTCACCAACCCTTGCGAGTCCTCAGGTCGGTGATCTGCTTCGCATGATTGTCACCGTGCTCGGCGTAGATATCGAGCAGGTCATCCATGGTGATCTCACCGCGCTCCGGATGCACTGCCCTGCGGGACCATGCTGAATCCGGAAGAGACGACAGGAATGCGCTCCATCGCTCGTGAAGTCCGTCGATGATGCGAAGCGACGAGTCGAGCGGCAGCGTCATGTCAGGCAATGTTGCCCAGACATCCTGATCGTACGTCTTGATAGTGGTCCTGTCCTCCGTCGCGACCCATCGAAATCGGAGATACGCATTCATGTGGGAATCTGCGACGTGATGAATAACCTGGCGGCAGGTCCATCCGCCGTCACGGTACGGTGTATCGAGCTGCTCGTCAGAGAGCCCTTCCACCGCCTGCCGAAGGCGGTTCGACGCCTCGCGGATGCGGGAGATCTTGGCGGCGCGCTGGTCTGTTGAAGGCATACTGTTTCGCACGTTTTGCGTTGCCTGATCGGCTGGCGCCGACCCGGATGCGAGACTCGAAAACTTACCCCTTAACGCGTCCGCAAATAAGGTCCTGGAGGTAATTTCTTTACCCTATGCCTGAACATTCTTTCACCCATCTCCTCGCGGTTCTCGTCGCTCTGCTGGTTACCGCAAAGCTGCTTGGGGTTCTCGCTCAACGCATCGGCCAACCCGCCGTGGTCGGCGAGCTGATTGCGGGCGTCATACTCGGCAAATCACTCTTCGGTCTGCTGGACCCGTCGGACCCGGTCATACATTCGTTCGCCGAGCTCGGTGTTCTAATTCTGCTGTTCGAGATCGGGCTGCATACCGACCTCAAGTCTCTCGTGAAAGTCGGCAGTGAAGCTTTAACCGTCGCGCTCGTCGGCGTCGCTCTTCCCTTTGCTTTTGGATACGGCGCTGCGACGATGCTCGGCCTTTCGGCAATTCCTGCGATTGTCTGTGGCGCCGCGCTAACTGCCACGTCAATCGGAATTTCCGCGCGAACTCTTACCGATCTTGGAAAGCTCGATACTCCCGAAGGCCAGATAGTACTCGGTGCCGCAGTGCTCGATGATATCGTCGGGCTTGTGATTCTGTCTGTTGTCGGCACTCTGGTCGGTGGCGCCGCTTTGAGTGTGGGCGCTGTTACGCTGACCGCCACGATTGCCATCGGATTTGTGCTTGGTGCAGTTGTTCTCGGGAATATTCTCGTGCCGCCGGTGTTTCGCGGTATCGCGAAAATCGAAGCGTCAGGCGTGCTCGGAGTCGCCGGTCTCGCGTTCGCGTTTCTTCTCGCATTGCTGGCATCGAGTGCCGGGTCAGCGACTATCATTGGAGCGTTTTCCGCGGGGCTGATCCTTCACAACACTCCGCAGCGCAATGCGATCGAGAAGTCGACGACTCAGCTCGGTCATTTCTTCGTTCCCATTTTCTTCGCCGGCGTGGGTGCGGCCGTCGAGCTGCGAACTCTGCTCGACATGCAGGTGATGGGCGTCGGGCTCGCGCTGATTGCCGTTGGTGTCGCCGGAAAGTTTGCCGCGGGTTACGCGCCGGTATGGTTCAAGGGAAACAAATCCCTGATTGGAATCGCAATGATCCCGCGCGGTGAGGTTGGACTGATTTTCGCGCAAATGGGGTTGACTACCGGAGCGCTGACCTCGGATCTCTACAGCGCTGTCGCGATGATGGTGCTCGCAACGACATTTATCACGCCACCTCTATTGGCGTGGAATGTTCGCAAGCCGCCGGCACCGCCGTCTGCCAATCTTCCAGGCGAGGGAGGCATCGACGATCTCGTCGCAGGGGCTGCCACTGGAGACTTTCCGCGATCCGACGCCGCACAATGATCCGGGTGCGGCGCCGCCCTCATGGTTGCCCTATTTGGCCGCGGGAGCTGGCGAAACGGACTGCAGATACTTCCACATGGCTCCGAGCTCAGTCTCCGTGAGTCCCTTCATGTAAGGCCACGGCATTTCGGCGCTCAGGATTCTGCCATCGGGCCTGACGCCGGTGTGAAGCACTTTTACAAAATCTGCTTCCGTCCATTTCCCGAGCTCACCGCTCCTCGTAAGGTTCGGTGTTTTGGTCGATCCCATGGTCGTGCCGCCGAGGTTGTCGCCGTGACATCCCCTGCATCCGCCGGCATCGACGAGGTACTTGCCGTATTCGACGGTGTTTCCTTCGGGAATCACCGGCCGCGGCA
>DATEDH010000222.1:0-13243 GCA_035281765.1 Gemmatimonadaceae bacterium | reverse complement strand
AACTTAGTCCGCAGGGCGCCAGGATGAGAAAGCATGCAAGCCGCATCGTTCCCGCAATTGGCCTGCTGGTGCTTGGCGCACGCCCGGGCAGCTCATCATCGCCGGCGGTCGTAACAGCATCCCCGGCTGTCGCCGCGGATTCATCGACGCGTGTCGAGATGCACAATGTCGATTACTTCGTCGATCCGAAGATCGCTCTCCGAATCCGCAATCTGCATGGCAGGATGGAGAGCCGTCGCGGAGGCGCGATTGTCTTCGATGACAAGACATCGTTCATCATCGCGATCGACAACGCTGAAGTGGGATTGACAGGCGCCGACCTGAGCGTGCTGTTGAACAAGTACGTGTTCGGTTACAAAGGCGCGCCTCTCTCGAATCTCAGAGTCTCGGTATCAGGCAATGAGATCGTGCAGAAGGGGACTCTGCACAAGGTTGCGTCACTGCCTTTTGAGATCCACGCAACGCTGTCGGTCACGCCTGAAGGGCAGATACGAATTCACCCCGTTCGAACAGAGATACTTGGCCTCCATGTCGACAAGCTGATGAAAGGATTGGGTCTGTCGCTCGAGAAGATCATCAATCTCAGCAGGGCAAAAGGCGCGCACGTCGACGGCAGCGATATCTATCTCGTGCCCGATTCAATCCTTCCGCCGCCGGCGATCCGGGGCAGCGTGAGCGCAGTGAGGATCGAGGGCGATCAGATCATAATGACGTTCGGCAGGGGTAAAGCAGAGTCGTTGTCTCCGCCGAGTGATCCGCGAGTGCACAACTATATGTATTACCGCGGCGGCACCTTGAGATTCGGCAAGCTCATGATGCTCGACGCGGACATGCTCATTACCGATCTCGATCCCGCCGACGCGTTTCGTTTTGATCTCGCGCGCTATCAGCCGCAGCTCGTTGCGGGATATTCAAAGAGCCTCGCCTCGGGCGGCCTCGAGGTCTTCATGAAGGACATCGACAAAGTCGGACGCCAGCACTGACTCCGAATCTCGTCAGACTGCTTTTGCCTTTCCCCACATTCCGAGATAGTCGCGCCTGAAAGCGTGATGCTGCTGCGCGGCGTATGGACTTCCGAGCTCATAGGTTGTTCCGCTCGTGCACCAGCTCACGTGATCTGCCGCATCCAGCAGCGTCGGGACTTCGTGTCCCGTGATGACGACCGCCACTCCGCTTCGTGCGAGCTCGACGAGAGTCGATGTCATCACTTCGGCATCGAGCGGAGGAATTCCCCGATATGGCTCATCTGCAAGCAGGCATATGGGACGGCGAACCACAACCGCTGCAAGCTCCGCTCGGCGTCGCTCCCCACCTGACAATTGATGCGGACGCTTGTCGATGTGATCGACGATCCCCAGCCTTTGTGCGGCTTCATCGACATCACGGCCATCGAATCGGCAACGGATCATTTCAAGCTGATGCCGAACGGTGAATGCCCTGGAAAAGAGATCGTGATCGGGAAGATAGAACAAACCTTCAGCGGCAAGTTTATGAAGGCGCGGCGATTGTAATACGCGATTGCGAAATTGAATCACGCCGCTGTCAGCTGACATTGCTCCGCATGCAATCTTGAGAAGCGTCGATTTGCCCACACCGTTAGTGCCGAACAGAACGCGGACCTGGCCGGGAACTGCCCGAAGAGTCGCTGACGAAAGAACGCGCTGACCTCCAAATGATTTCCCGACCGAGTCAGCAACAAGAACCGGTCTCATGCCACGGCCACCAGGACTTGGAGAGTTGCTTCACCTGCAACGGCAGGTATTACATACAGCGTCGCAAGAGTGATCGAGCTGACACCAAGGTTGCTCAGGAAAGCGCGCTCATGATGCCTGTATGTATCGATGAAGCCGACAACTATTACGAGCGAAAGCAAGGCAAGCGTTACGGTCACGCCGAGTTTGAATGGATCGGTCTCAGCAAGGGCGAGAATTATCACCAGGAGGCCCCTGGTCAAAATCCACAGGCGAAATCCGCGCAGCATATACGGTCGCGCGATCATCAGCCTGGGAAAACGCATCAGGACAGCCAGCCGGGTATCGACGCTGCCTGCTTGAGCCACTTCTTCAACTGTGCTTCATCGATCTCATCATCTTCATGAATATCGAGATAGCGCACGGTTTTGTGCTTGCTTTCGCCTGGAGGCATCGGCTTCAGCGACGTGCCGTAAAAGAAAGTCAACTTCACGTAACGCGAGAATACGTGAAATGAAAGGAACCACCCCTGCCCTTCGACTCCATAGAACGGCGAATTCCATTTCACCGCCTTTTTTACGTCAGGCACAACCTGCTCCACGAGCGAATCGATCTTTCTGCCGATGTCTCTTTTCCATCCGGGCATTGCGCGGATGTATTGCTGCACCGGCGCATTGCCGTCGGCTTTGGCGATCTGTGGATTACCACCGGAAAGAAGCTTGACGCGCTTTTTCTCAGGCACGCGACTTCGTCTCCTTTTTTGCGAGTCCGTTAAGCTTTACGGCCTCCTTGATGAGCGTCTTGAAAGCGCGCGCATCGACTTTCCCGCCTTCAGGAATGTCGATCGCGCGCCGAGTGCCGCCTTCGAGGCTCGCATTGAAAAGCTTTGACGGATCAGGAAGACTGGCGCCCTTTGCGAAAGTGAGCTTCACCACGTTCTTGTAAGTCTCACCGGTGCACACAATGCCGTCGTGCGACCAGACCGGCACACCCTTCATGCCGTTCGACGGCTTCTTCCACTTCTGTTCTTCGATCATTTGAGGATCAGCCTCCATGATCAATGAGCGCATGCGGTCGAGCGTTTCGGTGCGCCAATCTCCCTTCTCGCCGCCCGTGGTCGCTGATTTTTTCGCCATAAGGGTTCGTCCTCAGGAGTTCTGAGTATCGGACTGCCAGGCCGGAGTTTCGACCCCGAACTGTTTCGCATACTCGCGGTGCAGACGATGCCATTCTTCGAATTTCATTGCATCAGGCCCGACGATGCGACCGATCGGATGCCCGTCGAGAAAACGATCCATCACATCGACGCAAAGATGCCAGCCAGCTGCTCCCATCGCTATGAAACGGCGGTCGATGTTGTGCCAGAGCGTGAGCCGCGTCGCGTTAGTTCCCACCGGCTCGAGCTCCCAGCGGATATCCTGCCCGCCCCATGTGAACTCGAGAACCTTCGGTGCCTCAGCGCGTTTGATCTGCGCTTCCGTTATGTGAGGTGTCGGTGATCCGACAGTCGTCAACGTGGCAGTTCCACCGGTCCCAAGATTCCTGTCGGAATCGAATGGTGCCCACTCACGGATTTGATCGGGCTCGGTGAGAGCTCGCCAGACTTTTGCCGGAGGATGAGCAAGCTGGCGAACGAGAACGAGGGTCCACTGCTCTCCGTTTTTCTCGATGCTGACGCCGGACGCAGGCCCGGGAGTATATCGCTCAGCGCTTTTCATGTTTTTTGGTTCCTTTTTTTGGAGGGACTTTGTCCATTGTGTCGAGATGCTTCTCGAGGGCGTCGACGTATTTCGTCCAGAACCTGCGAAAGGGAGCGAGCCATTCGTCGAGCTCCATGAGTGGCTCGGGCCTCAACCGATAGAGGCGGCGCTGCGCTTCGATCCGCGATTCCACAAACCCGGAATCGCGGAGAACCCTGAGATGCTTTGACACGGACGGCTGGGACATTCCCAGCTCACGCTCCAGCTCGCTCACAGATCGCTCTGATGAGAGCAGCATGGTGAGAATCGCGCGACGGCTGGGCTCGGAGATTACATCGAACGAAGATTCCATGTCAGGTATATAACGCTAGCGTTATATACCTGTCAAGTTATTCTAGGGAGTCGGAGGACCCTGTGGAACGTCAGGCTCGTTCCGCGGCTTGAGCCGCAATGCCTGACCAAAATTTCGCGAGATCGTGAGATAAACGACTCTAGACCCCCCGAATCGCTCGCTCGTCTCGATGACAAACCCGTTGTCGGTCCGATAGCCCGATCTCTGGAACTTGAACGGATCCGACACCCGGAGCGAAATGTTGCCCTTGTCGCCCCAGACTTTGTATCGCGCTGAAGCGTTGAGTGACGGCACCGCGAGCTGCGATCCCCCTTCGGTCTTGAACGCCGCTCGGTAATACGCGGAAACCTGCATGTCGAAAAGCGATGAGAACTTCCACGTTCCGTTCACTCGCGTCGACCACAGGATATCCTGCGCAGAAAGCTTCCCCGGGAGATTCGATGCGTCGCTCTTGTATCGCGACGCGCTCGCGCTGCCGAAAATCTGCAGCGGCCCGCGACGATAGTTCACGCTGAGATCAGATCCGATCGTAATGGTATTGGCGACGTTCTCGAACGTTCGCACGCTCACGCCACTCGTATCGATCGACGAAATCATTCGGACTGCATGGTCAGTTACGCGAACGTAATTGTTGAGCTGAATCGATCCCCACTTCCTTCCTTCCTGAAGCGAAAGGTTGTAGGAGTTCGAGTACTCTGCGCCAAGCTTTGGATTTCCGTGAAAGATGTTGCGGTTGTCCTGCTTCGAAACAATCGGACTCAGCTGATACGGATCCGGCCTGCTCACTCGGCGTGAATAACTGAGTTTCGCCTGCCTCAGGTCACTGAAGTTGTATGACAGAACCATGCTGGGATAAACGCTCCAGTACTCCTTGTCGAAGCCGTCTGACAGTGACGGAACCGTGAAGTGAGTGTTCGCATCCTCGAGACGAAGTCCGGCCTGCACCTGAACCTTCGATATCCGCTGCGAATACAGGCCGTAGCCGCCGATGATGTTCTCGTGATAATCAAAACCTGATATGCGCGCTGGATCGACCTCGAAATTACCCGAGCCTGTGCTGTCGAATGAAGCGTTGAAATCACTGGCGGTCTGCCGCCAGGTTGCCTTGAATCCCGTCTCGAGCTTGATGTTGCCGTTTACTGGAATCGAATAGTCGAGCTTCGCATTCATGTACGGATTGCGCCACTCGCTGTTGTTCCGCTCTGCCGGATTGAGCGCGATTATCGATGGATCCGGCTTGACGAGCACGCTCCACAGATTCGAGTTGTTCTCGTTCTGGTTGTGCGCATACTCCAGCTCCGCCGTTATCTGTCTTGTGTTCGGTTTGCCCTGACGGCGGAACGCGAGGTTGAAATCCGCCGACCTGTACTCGGATGAGCTCTCATTGAACTGGTTGAATGCGCCTGTTACGAGTCGCTCTCTGTCCAGATTGGTGTAACGGGAAGAGTTATCGCCGTTGAATGATCCCCCGTACAGGAATGCATCGAAGGTGAATGCGTCGGTCTCACTCAGTCGATATTCCGTTCTGAGATTTCCGCCCCCGCTCAGTGGGTGCTGTGTTCCACTGAGACTCGTCTCGACAAATACGGGCGCGGGAATGACGAGATTTTCGCGCGATATCGACCCGTAATTGTGGCGGGTATCGCGATATATGCTTCCGGAGATGAAGCCGGTGAACTTGCCCTGCTGCTTGCCGACATTGCCGGAAGCATTTACCTGCCCCGTGCTGGCGGTGCCCGCATAGATGCCGCCGCTAAGTCCCAGCTCGACATCCTGCTTGAGCACGATGTTGATGATGCCTGCAGTTCCTTCGGGGTCGTCCTTGGCAGAGGGATTCGTCGCGACCTCGACGTTTTTCACAGTGTGCGCCGGTAGCTGCGCCAGAAAAGTCCCGAGCTGCTCGCCTTTGAGAGGAGTCGAGCGTCCGTTGATCTGGACCACGACATTCCCATTATTGCGAAGGCTCACCTTGTTCGACTGATCCACTTCGACGAGCGGAATGTTCTTCAATACATCGATCGCGGTGCCGCCAGCGACACTCGTCATGTTCTTCACGCTGTACACGTTCCGGTCAGGTGAGAGAACTTCCTCATCGCGCTCCGCCGTGATCTCCTGTCCCTCGAGTTTCGTGACGGCAACGGCAGGGGTGATCGTCCCGATGTTCACGATCGGTTTATCGATCGTCACCACCAGATCCTTTCGCGTAACGGGTTCGAATCCAATCGCCCTGAAACGCAGCGTATACTCACCCGGAGCCAGCCCATCGACGCGGAACGTCCCGTCCGGTTTCGGCAGTGCGCCGCCGACGAAGACGGTGTCACGCTGTCGACGGATCGTTATCGATCCGCGCGTTATCGGTTGTCCGCTTGTCGAATCGGTGAGGCGACCTTGAATTTCTCCCACGCCTCCGGGCGGACGTGGTGCACCAGTGGGTGTTCCCTGCGCTCGTGCGTCAGGACCAGACAACAATACAAGAACGGACCCGACGAGAATTGCAAAGCGCATTGGTTTGATTGATAACTCGGGGTGAACCAGCCTCATCCAGCTCGCCGGCACAGTGATCCGGCGAGGTTCAATATTGGACGGCGTAATTCGGCGAAAGGTTCGATGTCTTTATGTAAGGCGCTTGTAATTCCACAGACCCAGCGCTGAAAGGATCATCGAAAATACACCGAGCGTCCCCAAGGCGATGAGACTCCACATGAAAAGGAAATCACCGGACCTCGCTACCAACCCGAATCGCGGCGCTGTGAGGTGCAGGGCCGGCATGGCCGCCGAAAAGAGTCCGCCGACGAGGGTGATGATGTAGCCTGATCGCTTTGCCTGAAGGAGCAAAGTCCCGCACAGGTAAACGAGAAGGATGAGGCTTGCAACCATATTGCCCTCCTGCGCCGGCCAGGTCCCCGGCTGCTCCCGAAGTGCGTCCTGCGTGAGGTGGAGGGACAGGAGCACGATACATATCAAAGATGTGACGGTGAGCAGCGTCGGCCGTTTCATGGCTTTCTCGAGAAAGGGGTGAGATGAAACCTGTTATCGAATATCGACGTATGTTTGACCATAATCGATAAATATATTATCGATAAACGATAATAACCTTCATTGTGGAAGCAAGGAAATGAAATCAATCATTGATCAGTCCGACCGGCCGCTGTCGCTGTCGAGAACTTTGCTTCGAATTCTCGTGAAGCTGAACATCGTATTCGGAGCGGCCATCTTCGCCCTTCTAGTGGCGACGTTTATTTCAGCCGGACCTGTTTTCCGCGCGCTCGGAGCTATTCCTACGCCGGACGGCGACGGATTGTTTTTCGCGATGCGCGGAATCATGGTGATTGGAATCGCTGCTACAGCGGTGGGACACCTGGTCTACACGCGGCTTCTCGCGATTGTCGAGACCGTTAACGATGGAGATCCGTTCGTCGGCACGAATGCGATACGGCTGCAGCTGATCGCGTGGTCAGTACTCGCTCTCGAGCTGATGCGCGGAGGCGTGATCATGCTCGCTAACACCGTGACGGTAGGCACGGAGAAGGTCGACATTGGTGGCAAGTTTTCCGTGACACCGTGGCTCACGATACTGCTTCTGTTCGTGCTTGCGCGCGTGTTCGATCAGGGATCGCGCATGCGCGATGAGCTCGCAGCGACGGTCTGATCATGCCGATAATCGTTAGACTCGACGATGTTCTTCACAGTCGTCGAGTCACTCTCACCGAGTTATCCGAAAGAATCGGGATAACACTTGCAAACCTTTCGGTCCTCAAAACCGGCAAAGCGCGCGCAATTCGCTTCTCTACTCTCGACTCGATTTGTCAGGCACTGCAATGCCAGCCCGGAGATATACTTCAATTTGTCGCCGCCATGGATGCTGAGGAGGATGACGAGATACCTGAAATCGTCGCGTGATTGTCAAGTCGATCGTTGGTCTAGGCGCCGAACTGCCTCAGATGGTGATCGACATGCTTGTACATCAGGACGCCCCACTCGTCAGGTGTCATCCTGCCAAAGAAGCTGTGAGGATGGCTGGTACAACCTTGAGGACCAGCAGCCACGAACCGATCGATCAGGCTCGATAGCCGTTCCTTCTCAACGTCGAGCTGACGAGCATCGCCGACCTTGAGCTCCGGCGAGGTTGGCGAATTTTTCTTGAGAGGCCTGTCGTCAGCGATTGCCATTTTCTTCACCATCGACCCGATCACCCGGCCGATGAACATCCGCGGCGGCTTCACATCGCCCGTGGCGTTCTCCATCGCGTTCGAGCAATGTGCCATCGCCTGCGCGGCAGTCATGGTTCCCCACTGCCGCACACTCGACGGGCTCACTCGCGCAATCCTCTCCTGAATCTCCGAAGCAGCATCTGCTTGATACAGGCTCCGCATCGATTCTCCTTATTCGAAAGCAGCTATCCCCGTAACCGCCTGACCGATGATCAGTGTGTGAATATCGTGCGTGCCCTCGTACGTGTACACGCTCTCGAGATTCGCCATGTGACGCATCGACGCATACTCCGCGAGAATGCCATTCGCACCAAGAAGACGGCGCGCTTCGCGAGCAATATTTGTCGCGATGTTCACGTTATTGCGCTTTGCCACTGACACCTGCTGCGGCGTGTAAGTGCCGGCATCCTTCAATCGTCCAAGATGCAGCGACAAAAGCTGGCCTTTGACTATCTCAGTCACCATCTCGGCGAGTCGCTCCTGCTGAATCTGGAAACCCGCGATCGGCTTTCCAAACATGACGCGATTGCCCGCATACGAGAGCGCCTCTTCATAGCACGCCATCGCGGCACCAATCGCTCCCCAGGAAATCCCGTAACGCGCCTGCGTCAGGCACATCAGCGGACTCTTGAGTCCACTGGACTTCGGAAGCAGCGCGTCCGCTGGAAGATGCAAATCGGCAAAGGCAAGCTCGCTCGTGTCTGATGCGCGAAGCGAAAGTTTTCCCTTCTGGTCCTTCGACGTGAAACCCTTTGCATCTGTTGGAACGATGAATCCGCGAATGGATGAATCGTCCTTGGAGTCGCCCGTCTTCGCCCAGACGATTGCGATCTGCGCTGTCGAACCGTTCGTGATCCACATCTTCGTTCCGTTCAGGATCCATGATCCGTCGGACTGCTCGCGCGCACGAGTGATCATTCCCGATGGATTGGATCCATAATCCGGCTCAGTGAGTCCGAAGCATCCGATGATCTCACCTGCTGCCATCTTCGGGAGATAGTGCTTCTTCTGCTCCTCACTTCCGAACGCATAGATCGGGTACATGGCGAGAGAGCTCTGCACTGAAGCGAAGGAGCGCACGCCGGAATCGCCGCGCTCGAGCTCCTGATTGATCAATCCATAAGCAACGTTAGATAATCCCGCGCACCCGTACTCTTCCGGGAGATTCGCTCCGAATACTCCGAGCTCCGCCATCTGCGGAATGATCTCCTTCGGGAATTTCCCATCGACATATGCCTTTCCGATCACCGGAATGACGTTCTCGTCGACGAACTGGCGTATGCTGTCGCGAATCGCGCGCTCCTCTTCAGAAAGCGCGAAATCGATATTGAAAATGTCTTTGTTTTGCATGCCTCAAAGATAGCCCGCGTCAGGCGGGACGGGCTACGCTCCTGGTTGCCCTTGGCGTGATCCCGACGGCTTTCGATTTGCGCCTGAATTCAGGCCCGTGATCGACCGGGCGGCCTGTCTCGTCCTGCCATTGGTGCACCATCTCGTGCAGCAGCGTCGCGACGGCCTCGTCCCAGCCGTGATTTTTGATATGCCGCCGGCTGATTACAATCTCCGAGCGGAATTTCGCCTGGCCACGCAGCGTATAGTGCCCAAGCCGGCGCTTCATTCGCCGTGAGACACGAATCGGAATATTCGACAGCTCGCCGCCGAACTTTGATGTGTTGAGCTCGCGATGCACGCGCGTCAGGTCGCGAACGTATTTCGCGTCGGCAGGATGTGTGCGATGCTCTACAACTGCGACGCGCTTTGGAGGATCGAGCTCGAAAGAGAGCTGCTCCTCGAAGTATGACCTTAGTCGCTTGAG
The DNA here is from genome assembly GCA_035281765.1 of Gemmatimonadaceae bacterium. Classification (GTDB taxonomy): domain Bacteria; phylum Gemmatimonadota; class Gemmatimonadetes; order Gemmatimonadales; family Gemmatimonadaceae; genus UBA4720. The sequence goes on along the minus strand of DATEDH010000222.1, from coordinate 3,473 downwards.
CGATCGAAACAACGATGCGGCCCTGCGACAAATGTCCTGCTCTCATCAGACCAGATATGCGTCGTCACTTCTATCTGAGTCTGCCCGATCCTGATCACGTTCACCGATGAAGGCCTTCCCCCGCGCGATCTGTTCGAGACTGTTCCAGCCGTCGAGATCACCGTGCCTTTTTTCGTGTGCTCGATGTAGTGGACGGCCTCCTGATGATCGTGCCCGCACAGAACTACATCCACTCCCATCTGCGCGAACCGGCCAAGTATCTGGCGCGTTCTCTTGAGCCCATGGCGTTGTGAAAGGTCGCCTTTCACCGGATTGTGGTGCATCACGATCACGCGGGCATCGCTCACCGGGCTATCATTGAAATGCCCTTCTGCATTCCTGAACTGGCTGTCACGCAGATCGCCGATGATCGATATGTCGCGAAGATTCCAGGTAAGCGTGTGACGCGTCACTCCATGAGATGTGTTCATTCCGACGAACGTAGCGCCAGGCACACGCAGCACCGGTTCCAGATCGTGCGATATGAATTCCATGTAGTTGTGGTACATCGCTTCACGGTCACCTATGCCGAGTGGTGCCTTCCACCACATTACGTCATGGTTGCCGGGGATGGTGATTGTCTTTGACACCTTCTGCGCATCGCGAATGAAGACACGCGCCCGCTGAAACTCGCCGGCGCGCGCGCGCTGCGACAGATCTCCGGATATTGCGACGACATCGAACTTCTCGCGCTGTATCGTTTCCTCGATGGCATCGATCTGCGCCGGCACGGACGGACGGCCAAAGTGCAGATCGGATACGTGGAAGACTGTCGTCACAGGCTACTGTGGAATAACCATGTCCGCGAACTTCGTCGCGAGCTCGCGTGCCAGCATCCTGAACCCATACGGACTGAACGCCTCACTCACCATCTGGGGATCGCGCGAGGGTGCAGCGATGACATCATCAGCCCATGCAACGCGCGCCGTGCGGGTGTCGATCAGCAGCAGCCGCATCGATCCGTTGCGCTCATTCGATCTCGTATCGATGTGCACCTCCAGCGGAATCACCGCATAGCGAGCGCTCGTGAGCGCGACTACGCCGCGTATCTCGCCAGCAAGGGGCTCGGGCAGCGGCGTGTCTCCCGCGCGAATGCGCCGGATTCCCTGCACCGAAAGCTGCCGCGGATTTCCGGTGAGATTCCCGTTGCGCGCCGCCATCACAGTGATGTCGCTGCCGAACGTCCAGTTGCTGCGGATGCCGCGGCGCCGAAACACATCGGCCAGCTCTTCATCGAGAATCGGGAGAAGCGCGGGACCGCCCGGCATGATGTCCCATCCGCCACCCGGGTTGGCGACTGCGAGATACTGCGCCGGAAAAATCAGAAGCTGCCGCCCCGCCATTCCGGTGAGCGGATTGGCAGTCTGCGCCGGGGCGGTATCCGCCTTGGAGCCGGAGGATGCACAACCATATAGTAGCAGCGCGCCCGCGGCGGCCGCGAAAGCAGATCTAAACGGCGGTTTCACATGAGGCTGGTCAGATTGCGGGAAACATAACCGAAACGCAATTTCACCGTCCACCTCAGCAACGAGTTGAATGCGCCGGACTTTCCATTCTCTCCTGCTCGTCCTCATCGCGGCACTGGGAGCCGCCAGTTTTGGCTGGATTGCCCTTCGCCGTGGCGAAACCGTGAACGCCGCATGGCTGCTTACCGCAGCAGTCTGCACGTACATAATTGCGTACCGGGTTTACAGCAGGATCATCGCGTCGAAAATCTTCGAGCTCGATGAAGACCGCGCCACTCCTGCGGTTCGTCTCAACGATGGTCGCGATTATACGCCGACCAACAAGTGGATCGTGTTCGGCCATCACTTCGCCGCGATTGCAGGCCCGGGACCACTTGTCGGGCCTACGCTCGCCGCGCAATTCGGCTTTCTCCCCGGCGCACTCTGGATAATCGTTGGCGTTGCGCTCGGCGGGGCTGTTCAGGATTTCGTCATCCTCTGCTCCTCGATGAGACGCGATGGCAAGACACTCGGCCAGATGGCCAAGGACGAAATTGGCACAGTCGCCGGATATACTGCGCTCGTTGCAGTCCTCGGCATCATGATCGTGCTGATCTCCGTGCTGGCTCTCGTGATTGTCAACGCACTGAAATCGAGTCCATGGGGAGTTGTCACGATTGCATTGACGATACCGATTGCGCTCCTGATGGGCGGATACATGAAATGGATCCGACCTCACCGCGTGCTCGAGGCAAGCGCGATCGGCATAGTGCTTCTGTTTCTGTCGCTTTACGCGGGCAGATGGGTGGCGGAGAATCCTGCGCTGGCTCCGATGTTCACGCTGAGTGGGAAGACGCTCGCGATTCTCATCATGATTTACGGATTCGCAGCGTCTGTACTCCCGGTGTGGCTGCTGCTCGCGCCACGCGATTATCTGTCTGCGTTCGTCAAAATCGGAGTAGTGGTTTCACTCGCTCTCGGGATATTGATCGTACTTCCCGACTTGCAGATGCCCGCGCTCACGCAGTTCACAGATGGAACCGGACCCGTCTTCGCTGGAAAGCTGTTTCCGTTTGTGTTCATAACGATTGCGTGCGGTGCTATTTCAGGATTCCACGCGCTGGTTGCTTCAGGGACAACTCCGAAGATCATCGCACGCGAAACCGATGCGCGCATGATTGGATACGGCGCAATGTTGATGGAGTCGCTTGTCGCAGTGATGGCACTGATAGCGGCATGTGTTCTCACTCCCGGAGTGTACTTCGCGATCAACGCGCCAGCCGCCGCGCTCGGCACAACGGCACAAAGCGCAGCAGAAGCAATAAGAGCATGGGGATTCACATTGGATCCCAACGAAATCCAGAATCTTGCACGGCAGGTTGGCGAAACGTCGCTACTGTCACGAACTGGAGGCGCACCGAGCCTCGCAGTGGGAATGGCCCACTTGTTCTCGAGTGTTCTTGGCGGTTCGAGCGCAATGGCTCTCTGGTATCACTTCGCAATCATGTTCGAGGCACTGTTCATTCTGACAACGCTCGACGCGGGCACGCGAGTAGGCCGCTTCATGCTGCAGGATCTTCTCTCTCACATCTGGAAGCCGATCGGGCGAGTGTCGTGGTACCCGGCTGTATTCGGGACGAGCGCGCTGTTCGTGCTCATGTGGGGATACTTCCTCTATCAAGGCGTGATGGACCCCCTCGGCGGAATCAATTCGCTGTGGCCGCTCTTTGGAATTTCCAATCAGCTTCTCGCCGCCGTTGCCCTTTGCGTCGGGACGACAGTCATCATCAGGATGGGAAAAGCGCGCTACGCGTGGATGACGATTCTGCCGCTCGCCTGGCTCGCAGTCGTTACGCTCACTGGCGGATGGATAAAGATTTTCTCCGACAATCCAAAGCTCGGTTTTCTTTCACACGCGAGAATGCTGGAATCGGCAGTGACTTCCGGTGTATTACCGAACGGAGTGAAGTCGGCTGCTGCAGCCGGGCA
>DATEDH010000221.1:0-28053 GCA_035281765.1 Gemmatimonadaceae bacterium | reverse complement strand
AACTCGAGAACGCGATCCTTTACGTCCTTGAGCCCATAGTGATCCTCGTCGAGTACCGTCGACGCGTTATTCAGGTCGAGCTGATCGTCGGAGCGGGTGTTCCACGGAAGCTCGGCGATCCACTCGAGATACGTCCGGATTACCTGTGCCTCCATCGATTCACGGCCCGCCCGCTCCAGGCGACCCAACTCGCGCTCGACTTCTGCTCGCGCTTCCTTGGGAAGCTCGAGCTTGCTCAGCTTGTCGCGTAGCTCGACCATCTCCTTCGACTGATCGTCATCGCCAAGCTCTTTTTGAATCGCCTTCATCTGCTCGCGCAGGTACATCTCACGCTGCCGCTCGCCCAGCTCTTCCTGGACCTGCGACTTGATGTCTTCCTGAGCTTCGAGAAGTCCGACCTGACGCTGTACGTGCACGAGCACGCGGCGCAGCCGGTCTTCGACATTTAGAGTTTCGAGAAGGCCCTGCTTCTCAGGAACCGGAAGCTCGATGTAACCGGCAACGAGATCGGCGAACTTGCCCGGCTCCGTAACGGCGTCGAGCACCTGGTGCACAACCTCTTCAGGAAGTCCGCGACGCTCGCCCAGCTCGGCGGCGCGCTCACGGGTTTCTTTCTGAAGAGCGGTAAACGCGGGATCGTTCTCATCTACGGGGGTCATTTCCTCCGCAGGCACGATTACCGCAGTGAGATAGCCTTCGGTCGTCGAGTACTGGAGAGCTGTGGCCCGCTGCTCGCCCTGAAGCAGGAGCTGCACACCTCCAAGGCCGCGTTGAATCTGCCCGATGCGCGCAATGACGCCCATCGAGTACAGGATTTCGGGAGCGGGCTCGTCGGTGTTGTCCCGCTGGGCTACAGCGAATACGAGACGGTCACCCTTGAGCGCGGCCTCGATTGCGCGAAGAGTTCCCGGTCTGCCTGCGGCGATAGGAGCGGTGAGCCCCGGAAAGATTACTGTTCCGCGAAGAGGCAGGACGGGTATAGTTTGACGTTGTGCCATGGTTTTCCCTGAAATGAAACGACTACTTTTATTGCTACGTCTAGTAAGAAGTGCGGCCTATACTGCATCTTTTGAGCGACGATTTCACGCCAGGGGGGCATGATTCGCCTAATATGTCTGTCGGTATGACGCGGAACGCATGCCATTAAGACCTGATGACGCGCTGGGCCTTCATGTCGCCTCCGTTCTCGAGCCTCAGTATGAAATAGACGCCGAGATCGGGCGCGGCGGGATGGGCATCGTGTATTGCGCAAAAGACAGACGTCTCAAGCGCAATGTCGCGATCAAGCTCCTGCCACCCGAGCTCGCGTTTCGAAGCGACATCCGCTCGCGTTTTCTGCGCGAGGCGGAAACTGCTGCGCAGCTGAGCCATCCGAACATCGTCCCAATCTACAACGTCGAAGAGCGGGATAATCTCGTCTACTTCATCATGGCGTTCATCGCGGGCGACAATCTCGCGACGCGGCTTCAGAAGGTCGGAGCGCTCGATGCGGGTGAGGTGCGTCGCATTCTGCGCGAAGTCGCGGATGCTCTCGCCTACGCGCACAAGCGAAAGGTTGTTCACCGCGATATCAAGCCGGACAACATTCTCCTGGACAGCGATTCGGGACGTGCAATGGTCACCGACTTCGGTATCGCGCGCGCGATCACCGAGCAGGGTGATTCTCGACTGACCGCGACCGGAATGGCAATCGGCACGCCCGCCTACATGTCGCCGGAGCAGTCGGCAGGCGAGACGCAGATCGACGGACGCAGCGACCTGTATTCGCTTGGCGTCGTCGGATATCAGATGGCGAGCGGGGAGCTTCCGTTCATCGCTCCGAATACTCCGTCGATGCTGGTGAAGCATCTGTCGGAGATTCCGGTTCCAGTAGAGCAGCGACGACCAGACCTGCCGACAGATCTTTCGCGCGTCATCATGATGATGCTCGAGAAGGATCCGGCAAACCGGTTCCCCGATGCTGAATCAGTGGTGGTTGCGTTGAGCAGTGGCATCATGCCAACGCTTCGCACGGCGCAGTCACCGGCGCGACCCGCTGGAATGGGCGGCGCATTTCCGATGGCAATGCCGTCATCGCAGCCGCCTGCAACACGAACGGGCTCAGGCTTTCGTTCGGCGTCCAATCTCCCGACTGCGGAGGAGCTCGAGCGCTGGAACGCCACGCCTGTCCGCAAGTTCAGGAAGAAGCTCGCGCCGTATCTCGCGGTGAATGCCATTCTCGTCCCGCTCTCCATTTTCGGTGACGGAGGATTTCTCGCGGTCACTGGTATCTGGTCGATTGGAATGGCGGTGAGCTATTCCAAGCTGTGGCAGGAAGGATTCAACTGGCGCGATGTATTCAGGCAGCCGCGCGATCGCCTGCTGTTCGATGTTGCAGCTGAAAGCATCGACGATGCACGCGCGCTGTTCGATGAATCACGCCGCGAAAAAGTCCGGCAGCGTGCGCGCTCGCGCGGTTCGCGAGGCTTGTTCGACGATCGGCTTCCCGCAGGCCAGCAGCCCGGTACGATGCCGCGATCGCCGCTGCCCGGCGAGAGCAGTCCGCCGCCGGCACTACCCGCCGATAATTCTCCCTACGGCGCCGCGATCGCGTCCATTCGCACCGATCGCGACGAGATCTACCGGCAGATACATACAATGCCGAAGGAGGAGCGCGACAGCATTCCTGACGTGCAGCAGTCCGCAGACGCTATCTATAAGAAAGCGATGCAGGTAGCGTCGTCGCTTGCAGAGCTGGATCTCCGCGACACGCGGGACACTCCGGAATCGATCGAGCAGGAAATCAACCGGCTCGAATCAGAAGCGAATCCGCTCGACTATCGCGCAAGCGAAGAGCGCGTTCGTCGTCTCGCGCATCTCAAGCGGCAGCGCCGCGTTATTGCCGATCTCACCAAGCGAAGAACCGATGCCGAGACAAAGCTCGAGCATTGCCGGCAGCTGCTGCGCAGCATGCGTCTCGAGCTGCTGCGCTATCGTTCCGCGGGAATGGGATCGTCCGCGACGAGCGGTCTTACGATGGTGACGCAGCAGGCGCAGAGCGTTGTGAAGGAGATGGGGTATCTCTCTGATGCGGCCGCTGAGGTCAACGCCCTCTAATCGGAACCGCTGAAGATTACGAGCAACGGGTCAGCTCGTATCGCGTCACAGCTACCGGCAAAATGATCATGAAGTCTATTCTCACTTTCCCGATCGCATTCGCTGCGCTCACTGGCTGCACCGATAAAGCGATCAGCAGTCGTCCCGCTTCTGCGCAGCCCGCAGAAGCGGTCTCATCCGCCGAACGGGCCCGCCTCGATTCGATCCGGCGTGATTCGATTGAACGCGCGAGCATTGTGCACGTCGCGACACCGGACACGCTGCGCGGATTGTATGTGAATAGATGGGCTGCCCTCGGACAAAAAATGTGGCAGCTCATAGATCTCGCAAAAAAGACGGAAGTGAACGCGCTCGTGATCGATGTCAAGGACGATCGCGGATTCGTTCTATACAACTCGCGTGTCCCGCTTGCTGTCGAGATTGGCGCCGATACGAATCAGGCGATGTCCAAGAAGCGCCTGCGCGCGATTCTCGACTCGATGTCGAAATACAACGTCTATCCCATTGCGCGAATTGTCGTCGCAAAGGATCCCCTGCTTGCGGCGAAAAAACTCGATTGGGCGATCAAGCGCCGGGACAACCTGCAGCCGTGGCTCGACAAGAACGGCAAGCCGTGGCTCGATCCACATCATAGAGAAGTGTGGCAATACGCGGGCGACCTTGCGAAGGAAGCATATGATCTGGGATTCAGCGAGGTCCAGTTCGACTACGTACGGTTTCCCGATGAAAAGCGGTTGATAGGCGAGTCGACTTATCCTCTCGCGAATGGTCGGGTGCGCGCACAGGTGATTCGCGAGCAGCTTGGATTCGTGAGGCAGTATCTCAAGTCCGTCAAAATGCCTATGACTATCGACGTGTTCGGTCTCACGGCGACAGATACCACCGACATGGGAATCGGCCAGCGATGGGAAATGTTCATCGATCAGGCGGACGTCGTTCTACCTATGGTATACCCGTCGCATTTTGCACCAGGCACGTACAAGATCGGGAACCCGAATGCAAATCCGTATTCGACGATCGATCATGCGATGAAGGATGCGAAAGCGCGCAGCGCGAAAATTCCAAACGCGGCGAAGGTGATTCCGTGGTATCAGGATTTCACTCTCGGACCTCCGCACTATTACGCGGAGCAGGTGCGCGCGCAGAAGAAAGCCGGATACGACAACGGGTTCCAGAGCTGGATACTCTGGAACCCGGGTAGTCGCTACAATGAAGCTGCTCTCGATCCCGAGAGCTGAAATAACCTAGCGGCCGTTCTGCCGCTGCTGCATGGCCTGCTTGCGCTTCTCGACATTCGCGTCGAAAACCTTCTGCTGATCGGCGGTAAGAAGACCGCGGATCTCCGCGTTCTGCTTGTCCATCATCTCGCGCATTTTCTGGCGCGTCGCGTCATCAGGCGGTCCACCCTGCATTCCATTCGGCATCATCTTCTGACGCTCGGCGCGATACTTCGCGGTGACAGAGTCGAGCTTTGCCTGCTGTGCATCGGTGAGGGTGATGCCTTCCATCAACATCTGCATTCCACGACCGCCGCGTGCACCGGGTCCGCCCTGCTGCCCGCCTGCGGGTGGGGCTCCTGCCGGCGGAGCGCCCTGCGCGCTCGCAACGCCTGCACTCGCGCAAAGGGCGAGTCCAGCTACTGCCATTTTGATCCAGCTCATTCAACAACTCCCGGGATAGACTGAATTGAAGTACCGCTCATGGTACTCGTGACACATCTGTATACGCCCCGCCAGCTTAAAAGGTTGAGAGATATGGAGAGAGGACAGAGAGGAAAAGGCAGAGCGCACAGAGGGAGGGCAGCTGCGACCGGTTCTGCCAGCGTCTAACTCGTTGCAGGAAAATAGCTTAGCTTGTCCCCCTTACTATAAGAACAAAAAATGCTATTCTTACGCGCCACTAAAGGGCCATTTAGCTGACACGCCGCGCACCCTGCGCTGGGTCGGCACCGATGGGTCCGAGCTTTTTCCAACGACTACCCGCGAGCGCCGATTGTGACCGTTCCAAGCTCCGCCGCTGAACTAACGCTGCCTCCGCCCCCGGGAACGGGGGAATCGATCACCTATCCTATCGGCTGGATCCTCGAAAACGCATCGGGGCCGGTGAAGTACCGATCTCTTCGCGAGATAGTTCGTGCCCCGGATGAAACTCTGCGTGACGCAGAATCACTTCCATACGCATATAGACCGGCGCTGCGGATTGCTCTCACTCAGAATGTCGACGGCATCTGGAACGAGAACATGCTCGCGGTTCCAAAGCAGGGCGCTGACGTCGCAACCGCGGGAACGATTCCCGCGGTCAGGCGACTGCTCGAATACGGATGGGACCGCGAGTCGCCGCCGCTTTCACACGCGCGGCGCGCGCTTTTCCGATTGCTCGCAGAAGACAATGATCCCGCATATCTGTACGAGCTCGGTCCAAAGTCGAAGGACGAGGATTCAGTTCGTCGTGGAAGAATGCTTCTTCGCGAGGCCGCTGCAGCGGCGCTCGCTCAGGCGGGCTATGAAAGCGACCCGCGTTTGCGCGGTGCCGCACGTCGCATACTCGAGCGAGTCGATTCATATCTGAATTCACCGCTCGCTGACAAACCATGGAGGCGAGTGGGGAATGTGCATGTGCTCGCTCCAGAGGTTTCGCCGCCGACGTTCAACGCACTGACGATGCTCGCGCACATGCCGATCTTCCGGCAGGAAAATTATTCGGAGACGGAGCGCATCTACGCGTATATCTCGCAGGCGCATCCGCGGCAGGATTCAGTCCAGCTCGTGGGGAAGAAAATGATCGAGCAGCCGCACTACGTACTCGGGGACAGGCTCCCGCACCGCAATGCAGTCGAGAACGATGTTCCGTTCGCGTTGATGTGGCTCGAGACGATGGCACGTCTTGGATTCCTGCGTCGCAATGAAAACTGGATGAAGATGTTCGAGCGCTTCGAGGATGATCGCGACCGCGACGGAGTGTGGCATCCTCATAAAGGCATGAGTGTCCCGGTATCGACCAATCCCGCGGTGTGGCCGATGTTCCCACTCGAGGATCTTTCATCGAGCTCGGGCGCCAAGGCGTCGGGAGCAGCGTGGGCTGATGTGACGTTCCGCATCGGCTTGATTGGCCGCCTGCTCGGACGCGAGGTTCAGCCTATCTGAAGGTAGATGGAGTCGGATTCGCACCGACTCTCTGACCGCGGCCGTTATCCTGACGGAGTCGACGGAATAGCGGCGAGATTCCTCTCGCTTCGCTCCGGCTTGCGCGTGCGCGTCGTCGAGTCTGGCTCGAGCACGGGATTCCCAATCGTTCTGGTTCCGGGATGGGGATGCGGCGCGTGGATTTTCCACGATACGATGCTGCCGCTTGCAGCGTGCGGATTTCGCGCGATTGCAGTCGAGCTCCGCGGACACGGATTTTCAGACAAGCCTCATTCTCCTGAGCTGTACACTCTCGATTCCATGAGAGACCACCTGATCGACATACTCGATGCGCTGGAGATCAATAGTGCGGGAATCATCGGGCATTCGATGGGAGCGGCCGTTGCTGTCCAGCTGACGGTGAAGTCTCCGGAGCGTGTTAGAGCTCTCGCACTCGCGGCGCCGGTGGGATTTGCGGGAGTTCGCGGAATGTCGTTGTTCCGGCTGATCACGCCTCAGGCCGCAATTCCGTTTCTCGCACATCTTGTCACGCGAACGTTGATCAGGATGATGCTATCGGTCGTTTATGGATCGCTTCGCCGCGCATCGTCCGAAGACGTCGAAGAGTTTTACGCGCCGGTGAAGACGCCAGGCGGCATCGTGTCACTGCGTCATCTTCTCCACGAATTCGACTGGAACCGGCCGTACCCCCGAATTGGCACGCCGGTGATGACGATTTTCGGCTCGGAGGACGTGCTTTCCCCGGTGTCGGATGCCGCGAGTTATGAGCCGGCGGAGGCCCTGATTATCGAGGGCGCGGGACACGTTTTGTTCGATGAAGCGCCTGATCTCGTGGGGTCCGCGCTCTGCAAATTCTTTTCGGCTCACTGTGCGCCCTATATTTCGAGTTACGATGACCAAGACGAAAGACAATCCTGAAGTCGCAGTGAAGGGCGAGACATTGATCGGTTTCACCGACCTTGGGCTGAGACCGGAGCTGCTCAAGGCGGTTGAAGAGGCTGGCTACACGAGTCCAACTCCCATTCAGCAGCAGGCGATTCCGCTGGCACTTGAAGGGAGGGACCTGATTGGTCTCGCCCAAACCGGCACCGGCAAGACTGCAGGCTTTACGCTGCCAATTCTCGAGCGGCTTCTCGAGGAAGGCTACGGGCAAACAAAAGCCAGTGCGCACCGTGTGCGCGTGCTCGTGTTGACGCCGACGCGCGAGCTATGCGTTCAGGTGGAAGAGAGCTTCAGGAAATACGGAAAGCACACGACCATCAGAGTCGCTCCTATATATGGTGGTGTCGGCGTCGAGCCGCAGACCAAGCTGCTTCGCAGAGGGGTGGACGTGATCGTCGCAACTCCTGGCCGTCTGCTCGACCACATGGAGCGTCAGAACGTCGTGTTCGATGATCTCGAGGTTCTCGTCCTGGACGAAGCCGATCGCATGCTGGACATGGGATTCGCTCCACAGCTGAACAAAATTGTTGCAGATGTGCCGAGGTTTCGGCAGACGCTGTTGTTCAGCGCGACGATGCCGCCGGAGGTCGAAGCGCTTGCGCGCAAGTATCTGCGCAAGCCGATCGTAGTCCAGGTCGGGCGCCGTTCGTCGGCGGCGAGCACCGTGACGCATGCCGTTTATCCTGTGCCGAGGAGCAAGAAAACCGAGCTGCTCGCGGAGCTGCTGCAAAAGGGTGAAATGGAATCAGTACTGATCTTCTCCCGCACGAAACACGGTGCCGACAGGGTAGTACGTCATCTCGCTTCAGTGGGCATCAGCGCAACGGCCATGCACGCTGACAAGTCGCAGGGTGAGCGCACCAAAGCTCTCGAGGATTTCAAGAAGGGAAAAGTGCGCGTGCTCGTTGCGACGGACATCGCACAACGTGGCCTCGACGTGTCGGGCATCAGTCACGTGATCAACTACGATGTTCCGCAGCAGGCGGAGGATTATGTGCATCGCATTGGTCGTACGGGGCGAGCGGCGTCGACGGGCGATGCGTTTACGTTCATGGCTCCTGACGAGATTGCCATGGTGCGCGCTATTGAAAGGGTGATTGGTGAGCCGATACCGAGGATCTCAGTTCCGGGATTTGATTTCGGGTCTTGATATAAGTCGTCAATGTCTGACGCGTCCTAACCGGGACACCACGATTGTATCGGCAACGTTCCGTCTCGACACGATCAGCGAAAAATTTGCAGCTCCGTATCCAACGCCGATTGGTGAGTAGGTGATGCTTGTGCGATTGGTGCTCAACAGGACACCGTGCGCAGCACCGACGTCGCGAGACTGAATCATCGAGCTTCCCGCGCGTATCGAGACAGTGCGACGACCTGCATCGATATCGAGTGTGATTTGAGCGCCGCGCGCTATTGCAGCGTGCCGCGCGAGTGAGAACATCGACTCGATTTCAGCGACGGCGCCACGCACTTCCATGCGATCGACAAACGACCATGCGCGAGGCAAGGTGATTGCGGCGAGTGTGGATGATATCGCCAGTACCATTGCCGTCTCGACGATTGTAAAACCTCTATGTGCTCGCATGATTCTTCCTCCGGTGCGAGCAGACTAGCGGGGATCACCCGTGGGCCCATCAGCGTATTGGCGGCTGAGTAATCGTTACGTTACATCTATTGCGCCTGGGAGCGAATCGAATGAAGATCGCGATTGAATACTGCACGCTTTGAAACTATGAGCCACGAGCCGTCAGGTTGGCGGCTGAGATAAGGAGCACCTGGCCTGACGCGGAGATCGAGCTGATTCCGTCGAGAGGTGGAAGGTTCGAGGTGTTGCGGGATGGCGTTCCTGTTTTCGAGAAATCGAAGCTTCGCAGGCACGCTGAAAAGGGCGAAGTTGTCCGGCTGCTCGGTCAGTCGTCCTAATGAAGGTCTGGACAGTGTCTTAAAATGGGGACACAATAGCAGCTTCTGGATTTCGGCAGTACCACGTAAGTCGTTGCAATCACACCACTTAGCTACTGCGGGCACACTTGGCACCCCCTCTGCAAAACCATCTGGCATGACAATCCTTTCGTTCTCGCGGAGTGACGTGAGAAAGATGAATAGATGGGGGTTCGCTCTCCTCGCCGCGGGGATGCTCGCGGCGGGGAGGCCAGCGGATGCGCAGATCCCGCGGGGTCTGCCTGTTCCGCACCTCCCGAAGCGCCAGCAGCAGACGAAGGTTCCCCCGGCTTATCGCCCGCCCGCTGGTATGTGCCGAATCTGGATCGAGGGTGTGCCCGCGAACCAGCAACCGGCTCCGACCGACTGCGTCAACGCTGTCCGCAACCGGCCGGTTAATGGGACCGTGATCTTTGGCGCTGATGCGCCGAAGCGCGGCAATGACAAATCCAGAAAAGGGAAGTCGAAGAAGGACAGCGACGACTCCCCTGATCAATAAGGAGCAGGACCGATGAAAAAAATGTTAATCGCACTGGGTCTCGTTGTCGCTGCTGCATCGGCGAGCCCGCTCGCCGCGCAGTCCCGCAACGATGGTCCATGGTGGGATCCCGCAAGCACGGGCAATCGCGGAACTGTGGATAGCCGCGACGGTCGCATCTATAATGACGGCCGCATCTACGACACGCGTAATGCCGATGGTCAGTGGCGTCGCATTGGTCGTGACAACAGGGGCAACACTGTGTACGCCCGCACGGTCTATGATCGCCAGGGCAACCTGATTCAGGAGCGTGCCCGCCGCGATTCGCGCGGACGCTATCAGGTGATCGACCGTCGCGTTGTCCGCTATGCGAACGATCGCAACAGACGCGGTGATGATCGTTACGATGATCGTTATGGTCACGGCAAGAACGACCGCTGGGACCAGAACAACGGTCACGACAACGGAAAGCACAACGGCCAGTACAAGAACAGGAACAAGGGCAAGGGCCACGGACGCCACTAATTAATTCAGGCGTCAAACAAGTTGGGGGTGCCGGGCGGAAGACTTTGGTCTCCGCCCGGTTTTTTTCGTGCATGTGGTCGTCGGAAAAAAACGTTAACAGGGAGCGCAGTGAGCACAGTGAGGTTTGGAGGGTTGTCCGAGTGGCTTTCGTGTCTGGCCCAATCCGCAAGCCACTGTCAGAGCGGGTGACACAACCCCTCCAAACCTCACTGTGCTCACAGCGCTCCCTGTTAATGCGCTGTCATACACCTCTCAAGGTCGCCAGTTAGCAATCGCGGCAAGATTCTGGCAAGTTCAGGCGACGCAAATGAGACAAGTAAGAGATCAATACCTACCTCCCGATCGTTCAGCATTCATCGCAGCTGAGCCGCACACCGGCCGCATCATTGTAATTGCGCCAACACGGGCAGCATGCGAAACGATCGAGCTGGCGCTCGACCTCCACATCGACACAGTCCTCCAGCAGCAGCACGGCGAGGAAATCCGCCGGCTCGCGCGCGAAGGGAAAGGTTTTGGAATAGTCGCGGGAACCGGCACAGGAAAAACTCTATCCATTCGCCCGATCGCCGAAGAAATACTCCGCACAAGCGATCTGCGCGTCGGCGTTGTCAACCGCGAGAGAGAAGCCACACCGGAAACCCCGACATGGAACGTCATCATCGTCACGACCGGGATTGCACGACGATGGTTTCAGGATGGCGACATCCTCGCAACCGACACGCTCATCATCGATGAAATCCATCAAACATCCGCCGAGCTCGAGCTCTGCCTCGCACTCGGCAAACGTGTCGGATGCAGGTTCATCTGGCTGTCAGCCACAGTCGATCCAACGTTCTACGCGCGCTATCTCAACGCTGCGGATGTATTGCAGAGCTACGCGTTCGATCCGGCGAGAGCAGCGCAGGTAAAGGTCATAAGAAAGGATCCGCTCGAGTTTCTCGATGATCGCTTTCTGATTCGCATTGTTCGCGAGAAGCGCGGCGTCGGAATGTTTCTTCCGACGCGCGCCGGAGTCGAGCAGGCTGCGGAAACTGTGTCGTCGCAATTCCCGCGCATAAATACAGCGTACTATCACGGCGGCGAGCCGATCAGAATCATCCGGCCTTTCCTCGAAGGCGGAGAGAGAAAGCCGTATTTCCTTGCGATGACCGCTGCAGGACAAAGCGCATTGAACGTGAAGGGGCTCGACACGGTCATCATCGACGACACGAGGTTCGGCAACATCATCGAGCGCGGAAAGAACGTGCTCACGCGCATGCATCTTGGCGCGAACGAGATTCTCCAGATGGCAGGGCGCGTTCATGGACGCGTTGAAGGCGGCCGCGTTTTCATCCTGTCGGATCGCGACATTCAGTTCGACTCGCTCAAACCCACTGCGCCCGAATTCCAGCTCGCGGGAGACTCCGAGAGAGTCGCAATGACGTGCGCTGACCTCGGAGTCGATGCAGCGCAGCTCGATCTGCCTGTTCCGCTCGACAGGATCGCCTATCGCAATGCGGTTTCACTACTCGAGCGACGCGGAATAATCGAGAACGGAAGGTTGTCGACCTATGGTCGCGCGGTCGAAGCGCTTCCTGTCGATCGCCCGTGGGCTGAGCTGCTCGTCAACGCCGACGACGAGCTCATACCGTATATATCGGTCATCAGCTCGATCGAGTCGCTGCATCGAATGACGCGCGAGGAGCGCGATCTGCACGGCGTTCTCGTCGCCGGGAGCGATCATCTCACGGCGTACAATCTCTACGCAGAAGCATTCGAGAGATGCGGATATGTCGGGGAAGTCTATGGTCTTCCACGTCATCTCTTTGGTGAGGAGATCGAGCACTGGGCCGAACACCGCGGAGTCCTCGTTAAATCGATCGAAGACGCCGCACTCGGCATGGCAAGCGTGTATCGCGGCGTCGGACTGGAGCTGCCGTCGAAGATGCCGATGGCGCGCGATCACGTTCTCAGAAAATTTGCAGATCTGCTTGCGCGCTACATGCCGCTCGATCTGGTGATCGATGAGGAGACTGCCGAAGGCACAGAAGCGCGTGTGTCGAAGACAAGCGTCTGCGGAAGCTGGGGACCGATCGCCGGAGAGCTGAGATATTTCGCGGATCGCTCAGGTACGCCGAGGGCAGGAATCGAAGGGACGCAGGTTCCACTGCATCTGATCAGGAAATTTGCGACGCGCGGAATCTCCGACCTGAGCTATGATCCGCGCCATAAAGGCGGCCAGCTCGTGCTCGAGAGAAAGATGGAATACTTCGGGTTCGAGCTCGAGCGCGATGTTGAAGTAATCGATGAGTTTCCGCCGGATCTCGCTCAGAAAGCGAGGCGAGCACTCGCGGAAGCAATGGCTCGCGGACAGGCGCGACATGCATCGGTAAAAAAGAATCGCGCAGCGATCGAAAAAATCCGTGAGACGTGGAGAAGATCGGGAGGCGTGACTCCACGGTTTCGACTGTCGGATCTGACAGATTGGTACGAGCGTCAGCTCGCCGGCGTCAACTCGATGAACGACTTCCGCAATTCGCGTTTTACGCTCGTTGCCGACGAGATCGTTCCGCGGGAAATCCGTGAGAAGTACGCCGATCTTCCTTCGACGGTGGTAATTCGTGACCGCGAGATCGACATCGAATACGACGTGGAGGACACAGAGGCGTCCTCGCTTCGCTCGGACGCTCGGACAGAGAGCGCAGAGGAACTACGGCGTAATGAGAGCAGACTTGTCGGTGTCGCGCGTTTGAGACTCCCGGAGAAAATTGCGCGCAATCTCACTGAGGCAGAGCTGCCGGAGCTCGATCGTCCGCTTCGGTTTGTAGTCGTTCGCGGACAGCGCGGTGCAATCCGGGCGGATACGCTCGATGACCTGCAGGAGCTTCTCGCGCAGCCGTGGTCGCCCGATGAGGTCGAGGAGTCGCCTTATGCAGGTGAGGATGCGTCGCGCGATGAGAGACGCGCGAGGGATCTTGCAACTCGACGGCGAAAGAATCGCAAGCAGCGTCATCAGGGGCCCGAGCGAGGAGGCAAGCAGCGGCATCAGGGGCCCGAGCGCGGAAGCAAGCGACGCGGGGGGCCGCGCCGTAAATTTCGCGGCCGATGACAACATCATTTCGCGATCACTTCTCTGCACACCTGTCGACAATCGACAGGACTGTCGCCGAGCTCGAATCGGTTACGAGCAAGGCCGCAGCTGCTCTCGCTGAATCGCTGAACAATGGCGGAAAGGTCCTGACCTTCGGCAATGGCGGCAGCGCTGCCGAAGCAGGGCACTTTGCAGAGGAGCTGCTCGGCCGCTACAAGAAAAACCGGCGCCCGTTTGCTGCGATCTCGCTTACCGCGGATTCAAATGCACTGACTTGTATCAGCAATGACTTCGGTTACGAGACAATCTTCGAGAGGCAGCTCGAAGCGTTCGTAAAACCGGGCGATGTGGCAGTTGCGCTCAGCACGAGTGGAAAATCGGAGAACGTGATTCGCGGTCTACAGACCGCAAAGGCAAAAGGCGCCGTGACAATCGCGCTCACCGGTGAATCGGGATTACATGGCGCAGATGCCGATTATGTCATCGCCGTTCCCTCAACCAATTCGGCGATCATCCAGGAAGTACACCTGATCCTCATCCATTACTGCTGCCAGGTTGTTGAAGATTCGGTGACCGAGCG
Organism: Gemmatimonadaceae bacterium; assembly: GCA_035281765.1. Classification (GTDB taxonomy): domain Bacteria; phylum Gemmatimonadota; class Gemmatimonadetes; order Gemmatimonadales; family Gemmatimonadaceae; genus UBA4720. The sequence continues at coordinate 14,278 of DATEDH010000221.1, read as the reverse complement.
TTAATCTGGAACGTATGAGATTCACTCGTGCGCTCGGTGTTGCCGCAGCAATTATTTCGCTGGCAGGATGTGACAGTGATCGATTGACGTCGCCGAATGTGCTGTCCTATTCAGCGACGAGCAGAGTGGTTCCCAACCCGTACGTGAATGGGCCCGTACCTGCAATCGAGACCGTCGTCACCATCCGCAATGAGACGAGTGTCACATTGTCCTTCGTTGCGGGCAACTGCGGGGTGAGCGGGCTCAAGGTTTATGCGAGCGCCGCCCGCGGCACACCGGTCTGGTCCAGTTTCGACAAGCCGATCGAGTGCTCGCTCGTAGGGTACGCGCCGACCCCACTTGCTCCCGGGGAATCCCGCGACGTTGTGCTGTACGCGAATGTCGGTGACGTCCTGTCCGGCGACAAGCCGGCGGGCACTTATCAAGTCGATGCCGTCGTTTCGATCGGAGGTGGCGACATCGAGCCGGATATTCTCGAGCTGCCGGCCGGTTCAGTTACGCTGAATAAATAGAACAGCTCAGGGCGTGACGGTTTCAGCTGTATCAGCCACAACTTCTTCAGCGCTTCCCACCGGCTCCATCGATGACAGCGCATCCTCCTTGTAGCTGATCCATCCCGTCGTTTCGTCGACGACGAGCTCGACCTCAGTGCCGAGCGGAAGTGTCAGGTTCGGAACTTCGTGACCTGCAGGAAAGTCCATCAATATGGGCACATCGAGATCGTTGACGAGATCGAGCAGGAAGTCCTCGAATTCGTCTTCTTCCGAGCGATCGAGATTGAGGTGCCCGAATACGACACCCTTTACATCCTTTAATAGACCGGCCGCGCGCAGGTGAACGAGGCGCTCGTCGGCAAAGGACATCGGATCGTAGGTCTCTTCGAGAAAAAGAATCGCATCGCGTGTATCGATCTCGTACGATGTTCCGATGCTTTGCTGAACAAGCGAAAGATTTCCGCCGGTCAATCGACCCGTCACCTTGCCGGGGCGAATTGCACGGGCTACGTCGCGACCGAACTTCGTCGCGGGACGAGGTGTCGTCATCGCAGTGAGCAGCGATGCAGTCGACGGATCGCGCACGAGCGGAATGAGATCATCGACAGTCGGGCCGTGGAAGACACGAAGGCCCGCCTGACGCATGAGCCATAAGTGCAGCGCCGTGATATCAGAGTAGCCCACGAAAATCTTTGGATTGCGGCGGAAAATTTCCGGTTCGAGATACGGAATCATTCGCGTTGCACCGTACCCTCCTGTTCCGCCTATCACCGCTTTGATGCGTGGCTCGAGCCACATTCCCATGAAATTCGCGGCGCGGCGCTCGTCCTGTTTCCGTGTAAAGCGCCGCATCTCGAGAATATCCGGATCGAGGATGACATTGTATCCGGCGCGCTCGAGTGCCTTGGTGCCGCGCATCAAACTTCCTTCGCGCGGCGAGTACGATGGCGCGACAACGCCTATCGCTTCGCCCTTCGCAATAGCCGGAGGACGAAGCAGCCCCTGTGACGGGGCTGGTATTTCGAGCTTCGGGGTATCAGTAACCAGCGTTACCCCATTGCCATTGCTAGATTGCGTGATATGCCTGACTCGACGGTTAAGGAGCTGACTTCAAACCCGGCCGGAGGAACCTCCGCCCCTGCATCCAACAAGCAGGAGACGGGCCCCGAGGTCTACTTCCGTAAAGGCTTCGGGCTCAAATCGGAGGTCCAGGCCGAGCTTGCTTCTGATTATAGCGGGCGGCTGGTGGACATGCTGCGAGAGCGGGAGTTCTGCCTCGAGGCACGAGGCACAACTGTCCGTTTAGCCCGTGAATTCGGCTTTTGTTACGGTGTCGAGCGTGCCGTCGACTATGCCTATCAAACGCGCCGGAAATTCCCGGATCGTAAGGTTTTCCTGGCGGGGGAGATCATCCATAATCCGCACGTGAACACGAAGTTGCGCGATATGGGCGTCGAAATCCTGGAGATCGGCCCACAAGGGATCGATTACAGCGGAGTTACCGCAGCTGACGTTGTGATTCTGCCGGCGTTCGGCGTGACCATAAAAGATTTCGAGACTCTCCGCGGGATTGGCTGCGTGATGGTCGACACGACCTGCGGGTCAGTGCTCAACGTGTGGAAGCGGGTCGAGAGTTATGCGAAAGGCGGATTCACGGCTCTGATTCACGGCAAGTACTATCACGAGGAAACTCGCGCGACGGCATCGCAGGCTACGAAATGGGGAGGACACTATTTCGTCGTGCGGAACATGGACGAGGCGAAAATCGTCTGCGATTACATCGAAGGCCGGATCAGTGCTGCCGATCTCATGTCGAAATTCGGACATGCAACTTCTGACGGTTTCGATCCAGTACGTGACCTCGCGCGAATCGGCGTTGCCAATCAGACGACGATGCTCGCGCGCGAATCGCTCGCGATCGGCGCGGAGGTTGGTAACTCCATGGCGCGAGCACGGGGCGAAGAGTACGCTAAGGAAAACTTCCGCACTTTCGATACGATCTGCAGCGCTACCCAGGAACGACAGGATGCGGTGATTGAGCTCCTGCAGCAGCCGCTCGATGTGATGGTCGTTATCGGGGGCTACAATTCGTCGAACACGATTTCGCTCGCGGCGTTGTGCGCCGAGAAAGTCCGCACGTATCACATAGAAGATGCTGCGGCGATCGACCCCGAGGCGCGCACGATTCGCTATCGGCCGCCTGGAGCAAAAGAAGACTCGTTCGAAACCGATTGGCTTTCAGCCGACGGCGCCGTCCAGGTTGGTCTTACGGCTGGAGCGAGCACCCCCAACAACAAGATCGGCGATACGGTCGCCCGGATCTTCGCAACGCGTGGGATTCCCGCTGAAGCGATAGTCTGAGAAAAACCAAAAAAATCGTAATGCTGGCGTAATCAACTTGTTACTACCTGAACCCAGGATCGTAACTAGTATGCTGTCGTCGATATTTACGGCCCGAAACTTGTCTACCCGAAATCGGGTACAAGTAAGGAGGTTTCCCAGTGGAGGTAGTGATGGAGCTCTTCGGAGTACCCGCCACGCCGGACGCACAGGCTGGTGGGACTGAAAGAGCGGAGGATGTGCTCAATCTCGGGGCGTGGTTTCAGAAGGGTTGGACTACCGCCGGCAGCATCGGAGAAAGAAGCGCTGACTTCGTGGCAGGAATTTTCGACAGGTTTCGTGAAGCGGACGCACTAGCCTACGACAACGAAGGAGAGAATAGCGAAAACTGATCGTCAGTCTGCGAAATGAAAAATGGCCGCCAGTGATGGCGGCCATTTTTCATTTTACTTCCTCAACAATACCTGCACCGCAGCATCGAGCTGCGAATCGCGTGCGGTGTAACTCTCACCGACCGGGCGTATCACCTCCACATCGACGGGACGCGGATGCATCTCCATGTCCTTGCCCTCTGAATCAGTGATCCGGATGAACGGAAGGCGGAGAAGTGTTCCATCCAGGAGCGCGACATCGGACGTATAAATGATCCAACCTGCGGTCGGCTCCCCGACAACTTTGCCGAGTCCAAGTGCGCGATAGCCCTCGGTAAAATCCTCGGCATCGCTCAATGACATCTGGTTTGTCACGAGCACCGTCGGAAGCTCGAGCGAGCGCTGGCCAAGCTGAGTTCGCGCCGGCACCGCAGGAAGTCCGCGCGGCTGCATTGTGAGGTACGGACGACGGCTGAAAATGTCGAGCGCGTACGCATTCACGAAGCCGCCATTGTTATTCCTCACATCGATCACAACGCCGTCCTTCGAGCTGTTCTCCGCGTCGAGGTCCGCTGCGAGCTGCGTGAGCGAGCCCGCCGACATGTCGAGCATGTGAACGTAACCGAGCTTGCCGCCACTGACTTTCGAGACGTAAGCCCTGCGGTCTTCGACCCAGTCGCGATAGATGAGTCTCTTGTCAGTCGCCTGGTTTACAGGAAGCAGCGAAACATCGTAACTCCCGCCGCTGTTCGAGAACGTGACGTTCGTCTGCCGATTGATTTTATACGAGAGCAGCTCATCGAGATTCGTCCGCGCCTCGATATTCTTTCCGTCGACCTTCGTGAGAACATCGCCGACCTTGATGCGTGGCGAAATCGACGCAGGGCCGAGCGCGACGATCTCGCTCACTTTCAAGCGGCCGTTCTTTTCGTATTCGCCGCGATCGAAATACAAGCCGAGGCGTCCGGTATAGGGCTGAGTTGCCGGCGGGGAATTCGCGCCGGTGTGCGATGCGTTCAGCTCGCCGATCATGAGCTGCATTGTGCGGCGAAGCTCATCATGAGTGCTCGCTCCCGCTGCATGTGCGCCGTATTTCGCCCGCGCTGCGTTCCAGTCGACGCCATTCATCTTTTCGTCGAAGAAGTTGTCGCGCAGGAAGCGCCATCCCTGATTGAACACAGCCATCTTCTCATTCGAGAAATCGATGTCCATCTCAGCGGTGAGGTTGAGCGATCGCGTCGCCCGGCTGTCGACGTTGACGGAGCTCACCCGGCCATTCTCGATGTACCACACCTCCTTGCCGTCAGGCGACCACTGCACGCTGTTCTTGTTGCCCGATGTGGAGGTTATCTGGCGTGCAACGCGCTCGTCGCGTGAGAGCTCGTCGAGCGGATACACATAAAGGTTCTGCTGTCCCGCGGCGCTTGCAGTGAGCAGAACGTATTTGCCATCAGGGCTGATCGACTGCGAGTTGACGTCGACGCCGACAGGAAGATTGGAGCTGCGAAGGCGAATTCCATCGAACACGATTTCAATTCGTTTTCGCGCAGGTCGTGCTGCGCTCGCCGAATCCGTCTTTGCAGAGTCCGCTCGTGTTGCGCCGGAGGGATTTTTCCGGGTCGTGTCTACCGGCTGGAGTGCCGGGCTTACCCGACGCGGTCCTTCATTCGGGAACAGATCTCGAAACTGATCCTCGCGGAACCGCGGCGTCCTCGGGACGAGGTCGATGCGCACGAGCTGACCCGGCTCGGTTCGCTGTCCTCCATCCATGAGGAGGTAGGTTCCATCGGGCGACCAGGAAATGCTGCCGGTGAAAACAGTAGGAAGAAAGCTGACTGGGCGTGAGTCACCGCCGTTTGCGCTGACGACATACGCGTTGCCGAAGAGCTTTCTTCCCGATGAGTTGAGAAATGCAATCCATTTTCCATCGGGAGACCATGTCAGTGCGCGCGGTGACAGAAATGGAGGGCGATCGAGAAAGCCCTCGGCTACTGGTTTATCGGATCCGGTTGCAGGATCGATCACGCGCAGCTCTTTAGCGTCCCTGATATATGCGATCGACTTTCCGTCAGGCGACCATTGAGGCGAGACATCGCCGTTGTTGCCGCGGGTGAGCTGCGTCTCCGTGCGTGTGACGAAATCGTAGAGGTAGAGATTCGAGCCGCCGTTGCGGTCGCTCGTATAAACGATGCGCCGACTGTCGGGAGCCCATGTCGGCTGTCCTTCTGCGCCTGGAGTATTGGTTACGCGAGCTGCATCGCCACCGTCGCGCGATGATGCCGCAAAGATTTCACCACGTGCGGTGAACGCGACCTTCTTTCCATCGGGCGAGAGTGCGAGCTCGCGGAATCCATTGTTGAGATTGAGATGCTCTACTCCAGTTCCGGCGGGTGCTCCGCGAAGAGCGATCGGGACTTTCCTTGCGGTGCCCGATGCAAGGTCATATGTCCAGATTTCAAAATCGCGCTCGAAGGTGATCGCGCGTCCATCGTTTGAAATCGAAGGCCAGATCACCCGGCCATTCGAGAAGCTCGTGAGCTTGCGCGCTTCGCCGCCGGATACCGTGCGCGACCAGAGGTTTTCTGTTCCGCCGCGGTTGCTTACGAAATAGACGGTTGAGCCATCGGCCGACCACATCGGCCATTCGCTCTTTGCTCCGCCTGTCGTTATGGGCAGATAGCGAGGTGCGCCCGTCGATCCAGGCGCGACGTCCGACACGATCCAGATCTCGCTCTCATCGATGTGACTGTTTCCATTTCGCCACCAATCGGCGTACGCCCTGCCGCGGGCAGTGATTGCGAGCGAGCGTCCGTCAGGCGCAGCTGCGCTCCAGTATTCATTCGAATAGCGATCGCCGGCGACGATCATCGGTGTGCCACCCGATGCGCTGACGCGATAGACATCGTTCATTCCGGCGATGTCGCGGCTCGTCGATGAGAAGTAAAGATATTTTCCATCGCGCGACCAGCCGTCGAGCAGATCCAATCCATCGTCGAAGGTGATGCGATCGAGCTCACCGGTTTTCAGAGTCAGGACATAGACGTCGCCGTTGCCTGTCCTGAGCGACGTGAAAGCGAGCTTCGATCCATCCGGCGAGAAGATCGGCTTTCGCTCGGTCGCGGGATGAGAGACGAGCAGCCGCGCTTCTCCTCCTTGTGCCGGCACGGTCCAGATGTCGCCGCCGGATGTGAAGACGATCTCGCGTCCATCAGGAGACAGTGCGGGCTCAGCAAAGGAAAGTCGCGGCTCTGTATCGACTGCAGCGGGTGTGACGGGTAGCGACGCAGCGAGCGTTGTCAGAGCAGCGACAACGTAGGACAGGGGAAGTGTCATTCGAAATGGAATCTGGTGATTGGCGAACTGAACCTTACGCCGCGCTTGCCTTTGCGCCAGCGGCGGCGAACTTCCTTACAATATGAGACGACAAATCTTCCTGCTGCTTGCAGCTGCTGTAAATACTGCCGCTGCACAAGGCGGTGGAATTACGCACGTCGATACGATCGTGGCGCCATCGCTCGCCGGGAATCTCATCGGAGATACGAACCGTCGGGAGGTGACTGTGTATCTGCCGCCGAGTTATTCGAAGAATCGCGCGAAGCGGTATCCTGTTGTGTATCTGCTTCACGGATTTGCTGCAGATCATCGGGCATTCATGGCCGGCGTCTATACCAACATGAACACGCGACTGTCGATGGACAGCCTGATCCGTGAAGGTCTCGTCAGGGAAATGATCGTAGTGACGCCGAACGCGCGCAACGCGTTCGATGGATCGTTTTACCGGAATTCAGTCACGACGGGCAACTGGGAGGATTTCGTCTATCGTGATCTCGTGTCGTTCATTGATAAACGATATCGCACGATTCGAAACCGCTCAGGGCGGGGAATTGCCGGGCATTCCATGGGCGGCTACGGCGCGTTGTGGGTTGGCATGCGACATCCCGAAACGTTTTCTGCGATCTATGCTCTGAGTCCCTGCTGTCTTCGAGATTTCGGTGCGGTGTCGCAGCGCGGAGTCGGGCCGTGGAAGGCGGCGCTGCGAGTTACGGAGAAACCGCAGATCCTCAAAGCGGGGTTCACCGCTGATCTTCTGCTCGCACTTGCTGCGGTGTACTCACCAAATGCGTCGAAGCCGCCGCTATTTATCGATCTTCCAAATCGGATTGAAGGCGACTCCATTGTTGAAGTTCCTGACATCGCGGCAAAATGGCTTGCATCGCCAATGACCTTTATTTCGCAGTATGCTCCGAATCTTCGACGGACTGCGATTGCGTTCGACGCTGGCCGGCAGGATGCTCTCAAGGACATTCCCATCAGCGTTACCATGCTCGATTCTGCACTGACGGAGCTTGGGGTGCCGCATACTGCTGAGCTATATGATGGTGATCATATGCGGCGGATACGGTCCCGGATTGAGAGTCATGCTATGCCATTCTTTTCTCGCGTTTTGCGGTGAACTGCGTGCTGACTGCTGTCTGCGGTCTGCTACCTGCTACCTGCTACCTGCTACCTGCTACCTGCAAAGGGCAAAGCAGGAAATCGATGGCAGTTGCGAGGATTGGACGACGGCTTCCATTGGTGCCTCTCCTACGTTACTGGCATGGCAGACTTCAAGAAGCTCGACGTATGGCAAAAGGCGCGAGAGCTTACCGTCGCCACCATAAAATCGTGTGAGGACATGTCCGGTGGCACTGCCTCGTTGGTGCGAACGCAGCTCGTGCGCTCGATTATGTCGGTACCGGCTAACATTGCTGAAGGCAGCGCCAAGCAAAGCGACAGGGAGTTTGCAAGGTTCGTCAGGATCGCGCTCGGTTCTGCCACCGAGTCCGAGAATCACCTCATCATCGCTTGTGATCTCGATTTCCTGGGACAGGAAACCTTCAGCACACTCGAGCAAGACGTTCAAGACGTGAGAAAAATGCTCACGGGTTTGGCGAAGCGGTTGACGTCGGATGCTGCAAGTCGATTAACGGTGAGGTCGCGCTCGGGAGGTATCAGGTAGCAGGTCGTTCAAGCAGGTAGCAGGTAGCAGGTAGCTCAAGCAGGTAGCAGGTCGCAGACAGCAGGCAGCACCAAAAAAAAGAGCCGCCCAATTTCTTGAGCGGCTCAATCTTTAACAGGGCTTACTCGCCAGAAGCTTTTCGTCGGCGAGTCCGAACGGGAGTAGCAGCCCCTTCTTTCTTGGGCGACGATCGCTTCCCTCGTTGAATCGGAACAATATCAGTCTGCTCAGCAGCAACGGCGGGAACGGGCTCATCGCACGGAACCTGTCGCGGTTGCTTGTATGTGAACCGCTTTCCCTGATAATTGCGGAACACGACCTCGTCATCGTTGATCTCTTCAACATATTCGGGTAAAAGCGGGACCTTGCCGCCACCACCGGGTGCGTCGATCACGAAATGCGGAACGGCGAGTCCTGAGGTCCAGCCGCGGAGCGCCTGGATAATCTCGAGTCCCTTCTGAACCGTGGTCCGGAAGTGCTCGCCGCCGGCAACCTGGTCGGCCATATAGATATAGTATGGCCGGACCCGGGCCTTGAGCAGCTCGTGCATGAGCTTCATCATGACCTTGGCATCGTCGTTCACGCCTTTCAAAAGAACGGTCTGGCATCCAAGCACGACCCCCGCCTTCGACAGCCGATCGAGCGCCGCAACGCTCGCCGGCGTGAGCTCGTCGGGATGGTTGAAGTGCGTGTTCATGTAAATCGGATGATACTTCTGCACCATCTCGCAGAACTCGGGAGTGATTCGCTCGGGAAGGTGCGACGTGATCCGCGAGCCGAGCCGGATGATCTCGATGTGCGGGATCGCGCGGAGCTGCTGGAAGAAATACTCCAGTCTCCGGTCGCTCAGCATCATGGGATCGCCGCCGCTCATGATGACATCGCGGATTTCCGTATGCTCGCGAAGGTACGCGAAGGCCGAATCGAACTGATTGAGCGGAATCTTCTCGGGGTCGCCGACTTTTCTGCGCCTGGTGCAAAAACGACAGTACGAAGCGCAAACCGGGCTCACGAGGAAGAGCGCGCGATCAGGATAGCGGTGCGTGATGTTCGGCACCGGTGAATCGCCGTCCTCATCGAGCGAGTCGATGACCCCGTCCACGATATCGAGCTCTTCGACTGTCGGAACGTATTGATTCCACATCGGGTCGCCGACTTCCTTGATGGCGTTCAGCGCCGACGGTGTGATGCGCATCTGGAAGTTGTCGAACGCAGGCTTCAGTGCTTCGACGTCGATTGCATCGCCGAACTTCTCGTGCAGCTTGTCGAGCGATGCTATTGCTTCTTCACGCAGAATTTTCTGCCAGTCACTCATGTGACATTACTCCATGCGCTTCCCATGCATATGGGGCGCGGCTTTGCAAACGTTTTATGAAAGTGATCCGATCGTCAGCAGGCGCGTAGAAATCGCACGCGCGAGCCGCTTCGTGATATCCGCGCCGGATATAAAATCCGCGCGTGTTCTTGTAATCGGATCGGGACGATGTCTCGACAACAACAAGTCTTGCGTTCAGTCCCTTCAGCCTTCGTTCAACCTCATTCAGGAGGATGGTTCCGCATCCGGTCCCCTGCGCGGCAGGATCGACTGCGATCCAGTAAAGATCGAAAGTGCGATCAGTGCCGGGCGTGGGCCCGTAGCAGGCAAAGCCGGCCAGCTCCTCTTCCGGGGTGAAGGCGCCGAGGAAGTAATAGTCGGTGCTGGCTGGAGCATCATTGAAAAAAGCAGTTGCTTTACCATCAACTGCGAGAGGTGTTCCAAACACCTCGTCGAAGAGCTCGATGCCGACATCGATTTCCTCTTCGCGAAAGACTTTCGTAGCCACGAGAATGTCACGAACGCGCGAACGATATTTCGCCGTCATGTCGCCGACGAAAATCCGCGGCGGCTGCGCGGGCTTTGGACGCTGAGGCGAAAGACGTATCACGTCGATGCCGCCATTCGCGTTTCGGCGTCGAGTATCGGTCCCATACCGGACAGACGGAGCGACCGCTGCCACTGCTCAGGATTGGTTTCGATCTTCTGAGTGAGACCCGCTTCACAGATGCGGCGGATCATCATGTTGTAGTCCATTCCTGCAGCGCGAGCCATGCGAGCGAGGCCGGCATCCTGCGCGATGTCGGGATTCGGATTCACCTCGAGCAGCCATGGGCGACCGTCGCGATCGATGCGGAAGTCCACCCGGCCATATCCGCGTCCGCCAACGGCTTTCCACGCAGCGAGCGCAATCGACTGAAGCTCGCGCGTCAGAGCGCCTGGCAGATCCGCGGGGCACGTCGGCTTTGCGCCGATGTCTTCCTCGCTGCCGGTGATCCACTTCGACTGATACGAGACGATCTTCCACATCCCGCGCGGCATCTCGCCGAAGTTGATCTCGGCAACAGGAAGCACTTCGTCGTCGACAATTCCGACGTTGACCTCGCGACCATCGACAAAACGTTGGATGATGACTTCATCCCACCGCTCGTGCATTGCATCGACGCGCGCCTGAAGCGCGCGGCCGCTTCGAACAACCGACCGCTGCTCGATTCCGATCGACGCGTCCTCAGCGGCAGGCTTGCAGATCGCGGGATATCCCACCGATACAAGCTTCTCACCACGTCGCGCGAGCGACCAGCGCGGGACGGGAAGTCCGGCGCGATCGAGAACCGTATTCACGAAATTCTTGCGAAGGCACAGTGCTGCAGTAGTGCTGCAATTTCCGGTGAAGGGAATTCCGAAAAGCTCGAGCACCGAGATCACCATCGGCTCGAACGCAGCGATGCCGTCGATTCCCTCGCAGAGGTTGAACGCGAGATCGAAATTTCCGCGGCGCATGCGCTCGACCCATCGTCCGTCCGGATTTACCGGAATGCGGACGTGGTTATGTCCCCAGTCGGCGATTGCGTCTTCGATCGCTTCGACCGATTCGAGGATGAGTCCGTCAGGGTTGGTTCCCAGCGCGGACATCCCGTCGAACAAGATGCCAATTTTCATTTTTTCCGCGCCCTCCCACGGGGGCGCCGGTTTTACGCGGCGCGTTCTCTTCGAACTTCTCTCGCGATCGCGACACCCTGTCGCTTCGCGGCGTGCATCAAACAGGATTGAATGAGCTCGTCGTAGCTCATCCCGTCCGCGCGGGCTGCTTTTGGAAAGCAGGAGTTGTCCGCGGGATCGGGCAGTATTCCTGGAAGCGGATTGACCTCGACAATGTTGGGCGTGCCGTCGGCATCGAGACGAACGTCGATGCGTGACCAGTCGCGGCAGCCAAGCACGCGATACGCTTCGAGCGTAACGCGCTCGATGTCTCGTTTGAGAGAGTCATCGATGAGAGCGGGGCAATCGAACATCTGAAGGGGGCGCTCGGGGCGGTCCCAGATCCACTTTGCTTCGTAGCCGTAGATGGGGAGCGCGCCGGCGGGAAGAGAGGCGAAATTCATCCCGACGAGGGGAAGAACCTTCGCATCGTCTCCGTTTCCTAGAACCGCGCACGTGAATTCTGCGCCGGGCAGATACTCCTCGATGATCACCGGTTGCTGGTAGGTCTCGAGGAGGATCGCCGTCTGCGCTTCGAGCTCAGCGTGCGTGCGGCAGAAATTTTTCTCAGTGATTCCCTTTGACGATCCTTCGTGGATCGGCTTTACAAAAACCGGGAGCGGCAGTTCACGGGCTGCCGCGAGATCGCTCATCTCCCTCACGACGGCGAATCGCGCAGTGCGGACGCCGTGATACTGGAGAGTCTCCTTTGTCTTTGCCTTATCGAGGCAGATGGAGAGAGTGAGCGGATCGCTTCCGGAGTAGGGAATTCCGAAGAACTCGCAGATCGCCGGGACATGAGCCTCGCGGTTCACGCCGTATTGTCCCTCGGCGATGTTGAACACGATGTCGGGTTTCTCGCGGCGGAGATTCTCGGGGAAGGATTCGTCCGCTTCGAGGCGGACGACCTCACCGAGGTGAGAAAGCGCGGCGGCGACGGCGTCGATCGTCTCGGGGGAGTCCCACTCGGCGAATTCGTCCGAGGTGTACTCCGTCGACTCTGGTTTCTGATTGTAGGCGAAACCGATGCGAGTCATTCGCTCTCTATCTAGTAAAATGCGCGCGCGAGAATCATCGATCCGAGTATATAAATCACAACCTTTAGATGCAATAATTTTTCCACGCGAATTTTTCTCTAAGAGAGAAAAATTTTATTCTCGCGGAAAAATCTTTCGAAAATCAGGAATCGCGAGAAAAAAAAGACGCGAGTCGCGAGGCCATCTGCTCGCGACTCGCGTCTCGCGTTAGTGCTATTTAGACCTTGTGGTAGACGATGCGCGCTGCGTCGGCGCGGTCTGGCGCCGGATAAATCTCGAAATCAGAGAAAAATGCGGGCGCTTCATTCTGGAGAATCCTGATGATCGCGATCGCGCAGCGCCGGATCTCGAACTCCGCGCCTTCGCTCGAGCGCAGCTCGAGCATCGTTCGCCAGGCGCGGGCATTTCCGGTCACGACGATCTTGGTCTCAGTCGAATTGGGGAGAACTCCGCGCGCCGCCTCGCGCGCCATCTTCCGTCGATGGACTTTGTCGCCCACCCATGCGTAGCGCGTCATGAGCTGCTCGACGAGCGCGACGTAGCTCTTTTGTGCGGCTTCGACCTGCTCCTGCCACGCGCTCTCGAGAGCTTCGTCCCCGATGATCGCCGGCGGCATGACAAAGTTCGCCTCGGATTCGTCCACGTAACGCTGGGAGAGCTGCGAGTACGCGAATCCAGCGCGGTGACGGACCAGCTCATGAGTCAACGACCGGCTGATCCCTTCGAGAAGCAGCGAGTAATTCGCGTGCTCCAGAACGCTGCCGTGACCCTGCTTCTTGATGTTCTCGAGATACTCGCGAGTCGCCCTGCTCGCCGGATTTTTCTGGCTCATATAGCAGAGACGCCCGGCAAATTCGGCGAGACGCTCACCATCCGAGCTCTCGCCGAGCCAGGTGACGGGAAGATGCGACGGCTCGGTGAACACGGGCCGGGATATGACCGTTATGCGCGGTTCTCTAAAAATCATTTAAAGACGAGTGAGCAGAGATAGCAGAGAGGCCTGATTTTCCAGCGGAGAAGTTAGTGTGTCTCGGGAATCAGTGACAGGCGAAATGTCGAGTACGCACGCTTGTCGGCGATGTTGTCGAGTGCCTTTCGCACCTGAGGAGGAAGCGGAGGCAAGAGCGGGTCGTACTTCACGTCGCCGATGGGCGCCTGGTTGGTCAAAGGCACCTTTACACCGGGATTGAAAATTCCGAGCGGATCGAATGCGTTCTTCACCTCGGCGAAGAGCGTCACAGCTTCAGCACTCCACGTTCTCGCCAGAAGGGGAGTCCGGAGGCGGCCATCGCCGTGCTCGCCGGCGAGTGTTCCGCCGAGCCTCGATGTGAGGTTCACAATTTCATCGAGCAGATCATCGACGTCCCGGCGCCAATCGGGCTTTGATACATCGATCAGCGGATTTACGTGAACATGCGCATCGCCGGCGTGACCGAAGATCACTCCGCGAATCTTCCTGCTTTCGAGCGCCTTCCTCACTCCGCTCACGTAATCCGCGAGATGCTCGGCCGGTACCGCAACGTCTTCGATGAACTGAAGCGACTTGAGCGCTGGATCCAACCGTCCAAGTATCGGACTCGCCGCATGGCGCAGCTCCCAGATCTCATGCTGCTCATTCGTGCCGAGCGCAACGCGAGTGATCGTTGCGCCTGACTCGGTAAACGCGCGGGCGAGCTGCGCAGCGGCTGATTCGGCCTCCTTGTCGTTCACACCTTCAACTTCGGCGAGAAGGACCGCATTGGTACCGTCCGGAATTTCCTCGAGAAGAGAAACCGTCGAGTCGGCGCCATCCGAAGTGGCGACGTCGAGGAACGTGCGCTCGAGCATCTCGCACGCGATGGCTCCGGCGTGCCGCGCTTTTACCGCTGCGACTACGGCGTTCTCCATCGATTGAAATGCGCCAAGCACGCTGCTCCGCTTGCGCGCGAGAGGCGCGAGACCGAGCTGAACTCCAACGATTATCGCGAGTGTTCCTTCGCTTCCGACCAGAAGGTCGACGAGCTTTCTCGTGTGCGCATACGCGG
>DATEDH010000220.1:0-7828 GCA_035281765.1 Gemmatimonadaceae bacterium | reverse complement strand
GTATCGTTGAGGTGCGTGTAGTACTCTGACGGCATGAACAAAATCGATTTTCCCGAGGGATTGATGCCGTAGCGGATTGTGCGAACCCAGTCGTCGTCGGTATATGAGCCGCCGATTCCGTCTTTGCCGCGCGTGATATTGGCAGTTGTGAGATGGACGAATACAGGATCATCCATGAGAACCTTGCCGGAATAATCATCGCCATGGCATGCCTGGCATTTTCCGACGCTCTCGACAAGGTGCTGTCCGCGGGCGATCGACGCCGAATCAGCCGGTATCGCAAGCGATGGAATCGTCGTTGAATACGTTTTTGCGATCCGTGACGATGTGATCGCGTAGACTGTTCCGACGCACAGCAGAATCACGACAAGAAGACCGCCAACGATGTAGCCAATCCACTTGAGCACTCGCTTCATTCCGCGTCTCCAGGCATCAGGTGATTTGCGCGCCACAAACGTAGGAATTCATTTTCCAAAGGTCTAGCTCGAATTCTGCAACGACCGCCGTAACATGAAATACAGACAACTTGGTGACAGCGACCTCACGGTCTCGGAGATCTCGCTTGGCTCGTGGCTGACGTACGGTCTCGGAGTCGATGACAGCAACGCACGAGCGTGCCTCGATCGCGCCTTCGACTGCGGGATCAACCTCATCGATACGGCGAATATTTATGGCAAGGGCGCCGCCGAATCGTTTCTCGGAAAGGCATTGAAGGGTCGGCCGCGCGACTCGTACATACTTGCGACCAAGCTGTACTTCCCGATGACGGAAACGGATCGCGGGCTGTCTGCGCAGCAGATATACAAGCAGATCGATGCATCACTGGATCGACTGCAGACTGATTATGTCGACCTGTATCAATGTCATCGATACGACGTCGATACTCCGCTCGAAGAAACGATGGAAGCGTTGAGCGGCGTTGTCCGTCAAGGCAAGGCACGTTACATCGGATTCAGTGAATGGAGTGCGGAACAGATTGCTGCATCGCTTGCAATTCCCGGCGTTGTGAAGTTCGTGAGCAGCCAGCCGCAGTACTCGATGTTGTGGCGGAAGCCTGAGGCCGATGTGTTTCCGTTGTGTGCTGCGAACGGGATTGGACAGATCGTCTGGTCACCGCTGGGCCAGGGTGTGCTCACCGGCAAGTATCTGCCCGGCCAGCCACCGCCGGATGATTCGCGTGCGGCGAGCTCCGAGATGAACACATTCTGGAGTGACGATCTTCGAAGTGACAATGTGCTCGCAGCAATTCAGGAGCTTCGTCCGATTGCAGCGCGTCTCGACCTGACGATGGCTCAGCTCGCGCTGGCGTGGGTGCTGCGTGAGCCGAATGTCTCATCAGCAATTGTGGGCGCAAGCCGTCCGCAGCAGGTCGACGATAATGTTGCAGCATCGGGAGTGATTATCCCTGACGATGAGCTGCGTGAGATCGACCAGATACTTGCGCCGGTCATGGCGACATTCAGGGGTACGCAGCCGCCACCGAAGAAAAAAACCTAGCTGTCGATTCTTACCGGAGAAATCTCTCGGCCAGCTGAATCAGCCGGTCGTCATTTCCATCGCGAATGCGATCGAGAATCTCTCGTACATGCGGCTTGAGTTTCTCTTCGCCCCAGTAGTATCCCGTCGCCATCTCGGCTGATCCTGTATCGCCTTCGCGCGCCGCTTCGAGAAGTGCTTCAGCAGCGGCGCGATCGAATTCAGGATCGTCGCGATCCGGAAGATTGAATCGCTTGCCGGGATTGCCCCAGTGGCCGGAGTCTTCATTTACGAATGCGCGCGACATAATAGAGAAAATAGCCGCAGACTGCGGTGTTTTGTTCTAATCATGCTACAAACTTTTCATTCGAAATTCCTTCGTGGAAATGCTGCTTTTGGGCACAGTCTCTGCCGCAATTTTCATCGGTAATCAGCTGAAGAGAGGGAACCGAAAATGGATGACAATCTGGCGAAAGGAAATGTTTCAGATGTTGGTCTGACGGGGAGTGGAGTGAATCAGGGAACGTTCTCCGGCGACTGGAATCTGGATCAGGCATGGTGGCGGGAGAATTTCAGGAATCGTCCGTATGTAACCGCAGACAGGCGCTTTGAGGATTACGAGCCTGCGTATCGATTCGGATATCAATCACTCAGCCGCTATCGCGGGAAAAACTGGAACGACATCGAGAGCAATCTCTCGAGCGACTGGAAGCACTTCGAGGGCCGCGGACAATCCACGTGGGAGAATGTCAAGGATTCTGTTCGCGATGCATGGGACAGCATCACAGGAAAGCGGTAATCACGGATAGAGACTGAACTGCTGCTATCTGCTGTCTGCGTCCTGCTACCTGCTTGAGCTACCTGCTACCTGCTGCCTGCAAAACGGAACGCCTTGCAGGCAGCAGGCAGCAGGTAGCTCAAGCAGGTAGCAGGACGCAGACAGCAGGTAGCAGCAGTTTTAATATCAATCCCGATAGGACATTTCGGTCCCTGCGGTATGCCTCTTGTAAATAGCTGGGTCTGACGGAAGCAGTCCCCACCATTAGGAGGCAATTTTGATGATGCAGCTCTCAAGACGGATCCTCTCGTGCGCAGCCCTCGGCGCCGCGATCTCGGTCCTGCCACTCCCATCAGCACAAGCGCAGAACCGGCTGACCCTTCCCGCAGGAAGCGTCATCCTCGTCCGAACCCAGGCGCAGCTCCAGTCCTCGAGCGTTCGTCAGGGCCAGACCTTCGATACAATCGTCGAAGACTCTGTCGGGCTCGAGAACTATACCGTGATCCCCCGAGGCAGTCACATTCGCGGAACGGTCACTTACGTTCAGCCCGCAACGCGATCGCAATCGGGCGTCATCGAGGTCGATTTCAATAGTCTCACGCTTCCTGACGGAACATCGTATCCGATCCAGGGAAGATTGACGAGCACTGACGCAGAAGAACGCCGTCAGATCGAGCAAAGTTCCGATCAGCGCGTGGTTCTCGTTGGTGGTCGCGGTGGAATCGGCGCAGCAATCGCCGGCGCCGGATCGCAAAACAGCTCCACATCCGGAATACTCGGCGCACTCGGAGCACTACTGTCCGAAGGTCGTGACGTAAGCGTTCCCGCAGGAACTACTCTCGCAGTTCAGCTCGAGCAGGCACTATCGCTTCGCGCGCGTGGACTTCGCCGCGCAATGAATGATGCGACTCTGTTCACATCTGCTGACATGATTCGCGCAGCACAGCAGGAGCTCGCACGACAGAATTACTATCGCGGAACGAGCGATGGGCAGCTCACCTACGCAACACAGCGCGCGATCTTCGAATATCAGGTCGACAAGGGTCTGAATAGAACGGGCAATCTCGACTGGCGCACAGTGCGCTCTCTTGGATTGACCGGCATCGTCGGAAATGGTGGAACTACTGCCGGCGGAAATTATCTCACCGCCACACAGGCATCGACGCTTCGTCGTGATGCACAAACTCTCGCAGCAAGGCAGCGCCAGGACCTTTCGGTTTCGTCGGTCGGCCGACTGAGCAGCACGTCATATGGCGATGCCGATCTCGATCTGTGGTTCGCGCTCTCGGCCTTTGCCGACAATGCTTCGCTCTATGAGCAGATCATACGATCGTCGAACACCAATCAGACGATGACCGCGGCAAACCGCGCACTGCTCAACGCAGCTCGCCGGGTCGATACGGCGCTGAGCTCGTCGCGCGCGTCGAATACGGTACGAAACTCGTGGAGCACGATCCGTTCGAGACTCACCGGTCTCGATTCGACATACTATTAATAGACTGACCCGCTCAGGGCCCAGCGCCAGTCATCGGGGCACACCGGTGGCTGGCGTCTGGTTTTTGTCCCAAAAGAACATTGGAACACTGACAAACAGATGTGTACGAAACGGTGAACCCATCGCCGGACGACATCTGAATGAACACTGCCCTTCGTTCGATCGCCCTGACACTCGGCGCATCCGCATCCCTCGCCGCCTGCAGCAATAACTCAAAATCAGTTGCCGATGTTCTGGCTGAAGACAGCACGCTTGCGCGGGAAGTTATGTCCGCGCAGGGGGATACTCTCGCTCAGCCCATCGAGACAGCCATCCCTGACACTGCCACCACTGTCGCGGCAGTCGAGCCTCAGGTTACGCAGTCTCAGGCGGGCCCGGCGGACACCCCTCTCACTGTCAGTTCATCAGTCCGCGAGACAGAGCCCATTGTGCTTCAACCGGGCCGTCGCACGTCCAGGACCGGTGTGGCCGAGACTGCGTCCTCCGCGCGAAGCGCCCCGCGTTCGTCGAGATCGTCACGCGTCGTGCAGCCTCAGCGCAGTGATGTGACAACTCAGGCATCGCGGACAGCGCCATCTGCGGATCGCCAGCGTCGTGTCGTTGAGACGACTCCAATGCGCGGATCAGCAACGATTCCTGCAGGTATGGAGCTCGCGCTCGCATCTGACCAGCGCGTATGTGCCAGCATGAGTCGGGTGGGCGATACGTTCACCGCACACATCGCGGAAGATCTCGTTGGTCCGATTGGAGTGGTAATTCCGAAAGGCGCCGTCGCGCGCGCGCGAGTCGTTGCAAATAAAGGCGACGTCGACATCGATATTGAATCACTTTCGTTTGCCAATCACGATTATTCCGTCGCGAGTCTTGTGACATACGCCGAGATGGAGAAGGTCGGCTACAAGACACATCGCACGACTCGAAACGCTGCAACAGGAGCGGGTCTTGGCGCAGTTGTCGGCGGTGTTGCTGGCCGCGATATCAAATCAGCGGTAATTGGAGCTGCGGGCGGCGCAGTTGCCGGCATTCTCGCTTCCCGATCGACGAGTTCTACAAGGCGCGATCAATGCATTCCTGCTGGCGGGGACATTACGGCCCGGCTGGTTTCTCCGCTCAGGATTTCATTGACAGATTAGAAGGGTTTCGCTGCCCAGCGGAATGGCAGGGTTGCGATTTTCGGGTCTCATATCAGATTGGCTTGGACGGGAATTCAGCCCGAAGAAACGCCAATCTGTGACCTGTGGCAAACCCGCCCCTGGCAGGACAAGCGACACTATCCGAGCAGCTGGCGCCTTTCACCGCGTCACCATCTCAGCGCGCAGCAATCGAGGCGGAGCGCGGGCCCGTTCTCGTCCTCGCAGGTCCAGGCGCAGGAAAGACATTCTGTCTCATCGAGCGTATTCGGTACCTGATCGAGCATCACAGGATCGAGCCGAAACAGATCTGCGCGTTCACGTTTACAAATAAAGCTGCAGGCGAGATATCGACGCGCCTCGAGAAATTTCTCGGCGCACGGGCTGCCGATATCAAGCGCGGGACAATTCACGCATTCTGCGCCGAGCTGCTGCGCGAGTTCGCACAACACGCGGGACTGGAGCCCGGGTTCGGTATTGCCGACGAAGATTATCAGCGAAGTGTCCTGCGACGGATTGGATGCCCCGCGCGATGGCATACGCGCACACTCAAAGCTTTTACTTCGCATCGATTCATCGACGGGTTCCAGATGGACGAGCGCGACGGTGCCCGCTACAAGGCATATGTAGAATTCCTGTCGCGTCGGAACCTCGTCGACTTCGACATGCTCGTGATGAAGACTGCGGATCTTCTGCGTCTCGACGATGTCTGCTCGCAGGTGCGTGTTCGCTGGGAAGCAGTCCTTGTCGATGAGTTCCAGGATCTCACTCCCGTTCAGTACAATGTCATCCACGCGCTCGCGAAAGATCACCGCAACATCTTCGTCGTCGGCGACGACGAGCAGTCGATCTATTCTTGGGCAGGCGCGGATCCGAAGTACTTCAAGCGATTTGCAAATGATTTCAATCTCGCGCGCCCGACTACTGAGCTTGCAGAGAATCGCCGCTGTCCGCGCGAAGTAGTCGAGCTCGCACGCAAGCTCGCGAATTTCAATACGCCGATCTTCGAGCACCGCAACCATGCGGGGTCCGAGAAGCCGTGCGCATTCCCGATCTCCGCGATGAAGTTCCCGAGCGGTGAAGACGAGATCAGGTGGGTGATCGACGATCTTGCACGCGACCGCGCGACGCACGGATTGCGTTGGGGCGACTATGCCCTGCTCTATCGCGCCAATGATATGGGCAACACTGCAGAAGCACAGTTCCTGACTGCAGGCGTTCCATGCCGCATGGCGCATGGCCGCGCTCTATCAGATGACCCGGTTGTTCGATACGTAATGGCTGCGCTTCGCGTGATTTTCGATCCGTCGGATCCAATCAATCACGAGTCATTTCTCGAAGTCGTGCTGCCCCGCCCGCTGTTCGACAGCGTGCGCGTGAAAGCCCAGGAGCGGCATCGTGATATCCTCGTTCATCTCGAGCGAACGACGCGTCACCTTCCGCGCGAGCACGAGGACGGCCGCAAGCTCCGTCGCGCCATAGCGGCGCTTCGCAATCTCGCAGCGCTCGGCCAGCGTCATGATGCTGTCGCTCCACTCGTGAACGAGCTGCTCTCACAGAAAGTCGGACAGTACCTCACGGTTCTCGAGGAGAATCACGACGAGCTTTCCGATCCTGCGACCAATACGGAGGTCGAAGCGCTCGCCATTCGCATCGACGATGCAGTAGTGCATCGCCGGACCGTGTGGATACCTCGGATGGACGGAGTAGAGATTGCCCTCAAGGGTATGCTCTCGACATTCGGCGTCGGAAAAGTTCAGCTTGGAGGATATCCTCCTGACGACTGCATCAAGATCGGCCCCTCGGATTGTGTCTCGCTTGGCATTGCACTCGGCATGTTCAAGGCAATGCAGCTTCTCCGCAGTCGCGAGTTTGTAAATCACTTCCGCGATTTTACCGCGGTCGACATCGAGACAACCGACAAGGACACAACACGCGCTGAAATCGTCGAGATCGCAGCGGTGCGTGTTCGCAACGGCAGAATTATTAACGAGTTTCGATCGTTGGTACGACCCGACGCTCCGATCGCTGGCGGCGCATTCGACACTCACGGCATATCCGAGCATGATCTTGTCGATGCTCCACAGTTCGCCGAGGTGTGGCCTCAGTTCAGGGAATTCTGTGGAAGCGATGTAGTCGTCGCGCACAATGGACACAACTTCGACTTTCCGGTTCTGCGCAGAATGGCTGGCGAAGCCGAGTGTGCCGATCTCTACACGTATGACACGCTGGTCCTCGCGCGCGAATTGAGAACCGGCAGCGCATCGTTGGGCAACCTTGCGCATGCGTATGGAATTCCTGTTGGCAGAGCGCATCACGCACTCGATGACACACGCACGCTCGCAAAGGTTTTTCTCAAGCTTGGCGAGGAGAAAATGGTGCGCGCGCGCAAAACCGCGTTCGACATCGTGCTGGATTTTCTCGGAATCGCGCTCGCATTGTCCGATCGTGAATCGCTGTGCACTGAGGCCGAGCGGCTCAGGGACCTGACTAAGTTCTATGCGCTGGGGCGATACAGCCGCTGTCTCGATTTCTATCGCTTCGAATGCGAGACATGGTCGGACATGACGGTGCCGGGCATCGATGCACTTATCGAGCTGCTCGGCGGCGAAGATCTTCGTGAGCGGCTGCGTACTGATCGATCTGCTGAAGACAGATATCCTGAAGCAATGCATCGCCTGCGCCCGTTGATGGCAATGAATCACAACAAGCCCCTGAAGGAACAGATCTGCGGATTGCTCGAGCGAATTACCCTGTCAAAATGGGATGGGGTGCAGGTTGACGATGAGCGTGTGAACCTGCTCACGCTTCACTCGACGAAAGGTCTCGAATTCTCCCGCGTGTATATCCTCGGCGCGGACGATTCAGGTTTCACGCGCGACGATCGCAAGTCGAACGATCAGGTCGAGGAGCTGCGACGCCTGATGTATGTGGGAATGACACGAACTA
>DATEDH010000219.1:0-5390 GCA_035281765.1 Gemmatimonadaceae bacterium | reverse complement strand
CGGGTGTAGGTCTTGTTGAAGTAAAGATTGATGAAACCAGTCGGACCATTGCGCTGCTTTCCGACAATGATCTCCGCGCGCCCCTCAAGCGAGTTCCCATCCTTATCGACAGGCCCGTCATACATCTCCTGACGGTAGATGAACATCACGAGATCGGCGTCCTGCTCGATCGCTCCTGATTCGCGAAGATCAGAAAGCTGCGGACGCTTGTTCTCACCCGTTCTCTGTTCAGGCGCTCGCGAGAGCTGCGACAGCGCAAGCACCGGAACCTTGAGCTCACGCGCAAGACCCTTGAGTGATCGCGAGATATAGCTGATCTCCTGCTGACGGCTCTCCTGATTGGAAGGCCCGGTCATGAGCTGGAGATAGTCGACGACAATCATCCCGATGTCGTTGTCTGTTTTCAGTCTGCGCGCCTTCGACCTCATCTCGAGCAGCGAGATACCGGGAGTATCATCGATCCAGATTGGCGCGTGACTGAGCATGCCCGCAGCGCGGCCGAGCCGGACAAACTCATCGTCGTGAAGCTTGCCTTTGCGCAGACGCTGCGCATCCACGCGGCCTTCCGACGTGAGCAGACGCTGAACGAGCGACTCCTTGCTCATTTCGAGCGAGAAGAATGCAACAGGAATGTTCTTGTCGAGCGCAGCATTCTGCGCAATGTTGAGAACGAATGCCGTCTTTCCCATGGAAGGTCGTGCCGCAACGATGATGAGATCCGACTGCTGGAAACCTGCAGTAAGCTCATCGAGATCCTTGAACCCGCTTGGCACACCTGTAATCGATTCACCGCCCCGCTGCAGCCGCTCGATGTTTTCCATCGTCGGCCAGAGCAGCTCCTTGATTCGCGTGAAGCCTTCCGCGCCACGCGCACGATTGACTTCGAAGATCTTGTGCTCTGCGGCATCGAGAAGCTCTCCCGCAGGCGCAGATGACTCGAATGCTTCCGAGACAATCTGGGTGGAGACTTCGATGAGACGGCGTCGCAGCGCCTTCTCACGAACGATGCGCGCGTGATACTCGACGTTCGCCGCAGTTGGAACTGCATCGACGAGAAATCCGATGTAGTCTTTACCGCCGCTTGCCTGGAGCTCGTTGCGACGCTGAAGCTCTTCGCTCAGCGTCAGCGGGTCGATTACATCGCCGCGCTCTGAGAGTGTGACCATCGCCCGGTAGATGCGGCGATTCCCCTCCCTGAAGAACATCGTGTCGTCGACGATTTCGGCGACACGGTCGACGGCATCGCGATCCATGAGCATCGCGGACAGAACTGCCTGCTCCGCATCTTCGGAGTAAGGCGGCTTGCGTTCTGAATAAGGATCACGCGCCGGTGGCGCTATCGAGAATTCTACGGGCGAGCTTGACATCTTCCCAGGTCGGGCGTTTCCACGACGGATTCCGCAGCAAAGCAGCGGGGTGATATGTGACGACTAGCGGAATGCCGTGATAGCGGTGAACCTCGCCGCGAAGCTTCCCGATTGGCGTCTTGGTGTTGAGAAGAGTCTGTGCTGCAAAGGTCCCAAACGCAACGATTACTTTCGGCTTGATGAGCTCCAGTTGCCGGATGAGATAGGGACTGCAGGCTTCGATCTCACCCGGCGTCGGATTCCGGTTACCCGGCGGCCGGTGTTTCACCACATTTGTGATGAAAACTTCCTCGCGGGTCAGCTCGACGGCTGCCAGGATCTTGGTAAGAAGCTGGCCTGCCTGTCCGACAAATGGACGGCCCGTTTCATCCTCATTGGCACCCGGGGCTTCACCCACACATACAAGCCGCGCTTTCGGATCGCCTTCGCCCGGAACGCCGCGGTTCGCCGTCTTGTACAGGGGGCACCGGGTGCAGGCTTCGACGGCCTTCGCAATTGTTTCCAGCGACTTGTATTTCATGATCTCAGTGTCGAAAAGCTCATCGCTTTCTCCCGCGACTGTGATGCCAGCAGGAGGCGGAGCCTCAGTGACTTGCACCTTTTGTGCGGGTGCCGGCTTGATCGTACCTGTGGTGTCTGCGAGAACCGCTCTCCAATCACTCCCCGCGGTCTGTGCAATCTCCCGCGGCGACGGCGCGCTCCCGCCGCGCGAAATCGCACCAATCGCGCGCAAGGCCTCTTCCACAGACATCGAGTCGAGCAGCAGCTCTGATTCGCCGAGCTCGCGGCGTTGCTCGAGATACTGCCGGAGCTTATCGCGCGCGTCCATTCAGCATCACTTCAATGCGATCGAGAAGCGCATCGGCAAGATCGTTTTTTGACATCAGTGGGAGATCTTCCCGCGATCCGTCCTTACTGAGAAGCGTGACACGATTTGTGTCGACACCGAATCCCGCTCCTTCTTCGGTTGCATCGTTTGCAACGATGAGATCGAGCTTTTTATCGGCAAGTTTTTTTGCGGCGTTGTCGAGTAGATCCTGTGTCTCGAGCGCAAACCCGATGATCAGTGCATCGCTCCGACGCGCATCGATTGTACTTGCAAGAATATCTTCCGCGCGCTCGAGCTCGATCGCGGGAAGCGGCGATGTCTTTTTGATTTTCTGATCCGCGGCTTTCACCGGGCGAAAATCTGCTGGTGCCGCTGCCATGATGAGGACGTCCGCATCATTGAGTGCATCGCGAACTGCTTCACGCATGTCACGCACCGAGCTCGCGTCCACTCGCTCCACACCCGAAGGCGATGGCACTTCGAGATGACCCGCAATCAACGTCACGTGAGCGCCACGGCGTCGGGCTGATGCAGCGATTGCGACGCCCATCCTGCCGCTGCTGTGATTCGATATGAATCGAACCGGATCGATTGCTTCGCGCGTTGCGCCTGCTGTCACGACGATCTTTTTCCCCTCGAGCGATCCCCCTCTCCCAAGCCGGCGTGCGACCTCGCTGAGAATTGTATCGGGCTCGGGCATGCGTCCCGGACCGGCTCCCTCGCCGACTGCGAGCGCGCCTGTGTCCGGGTCGAGCACATCGTAACCCAGCTCGCGCAAATGCTCCACGTTCCGCTGCGTCTGCACGTTCGCCCACATCCTGTCGTTCATTGCAGGAACGAGGAGGACGGGCGATGTGTTGGCGAGCAGGCATGCGGTGAGCAAGTCATCCGCCATTCCGTGAGCGGCGCGCGCGAGAAAGTCCGCTGTTGCTGGAGCGACGACAAAAATCGCAGCCTCACGCGCAAGCTTGATATGATCGAGCGCGTTCCCTGCCCCGAATATTTCCGAATATGTACGCCTGCCCGTGACCGCCTCGAAAGTAATGGCGCCCACGAATTCGAGGGCGCCACGTGTCATCACGACATCGACCTCCGCGCCGGCCTGGGTAAGCAGACGCGCGAGCATCACGGTTTTATAACTCGCTATTCCCCCGGTTACACCGAGGAGAATCCTGCGGCCTTCGAATGGCCGCATTCGCGTTACTCCGAGCGGCGGCGCGGAACTACGCGATACTGAATCTCACCCTGCGTGAGATCTTCAAGCGCGCGCGTGGTGAGCTTCTTCTCGCCCGGCGCTGAGCGATCGCGCGGAAACTCATTGAGAACGCGCGCGAACTTCGCCGCTACAAGGACGCCGAGGTACTTGTTGGTTGCGTGCTTCGCGACGTCGGTTGGGATGAAAACCTGCATCAAACTCTCCTGTTCATTTTTTCAAGCTCGCTCTCCAGATCGGTGACCATCGCCCCGATCCGTGCATGCATTTGAGGCAGTCGAGAGAGCCGCTTTGATTCGCCATCTATAATGGACGAGACCGCTCTCACGGCCTCATCCAGATCCTCGTTCACTACAAGATAACCATAAAGGTCCACAGCTCTAAGCTCTTCTACAGCACTTTTCAGCCTTCGGGCCAGCGTTTCGGTGCTTTCTGTGCCCCTTCCGGCAAGTCTGGAGAGCAGAATCCCGGCGTCCGGCGGGATCAGGAACACCAGAACCGACTCGGGATAGGCCTGTGCGAACTGCCTGGTTCCCTGCACGTCGATGTCCATGATCACGTGGCGCGACGAGTCGAGAATGCGGTCCACCTCGCTCTTCAGCGTCCCGTACATGTTCCCGTGCACCTCGGCGTATTCCGCGAATTCGCCATTGGCCCGGGCTTTTTCGAACTGCTCGCGGGTCATGAAGTGATAATCCACTCCGTCCCGCTCACCGGCTCGCGCAGGACGCGTTGTGCCGGAAACGGAATATCCGACGTCGCTCCGCCGCTTCAGCAGCTCTTTCGCGATCGTTGTTTTTCCCCCGCCGGATGGTGATGACAGAATCAGCGGAAAGAAACCGTTCACTCGATGTTCTCGACCTGCTCGCGGATTCGTTCGAGCTCTTCCTTTATCATGACCACATCGGCAAGGATCGCGGCATCGTTTGCCTTGCTGCCGGTGGTATTCGCCTCGCGAACCATCTCCTGAAGAAGAAATCCGAGCCGTTTCCCTACGGGATCGGCACCGCTCTCCTTAACGGACTGCCTGAACGATCCGATGTGTGAGTCGAACCTGTCCAATTCCTCGGCGATGTCGAGTTTATCGGCAAGTATGGCGACTTCCTGCGCGATTCTCTGCTGATCGACATTCGCGCCCGCAGTGAGCTCCTTTACTGACCGCTTGAGTCTCGCAACCTGTTCCGCGAGCCGGATCGGCGCGCGCTCGCGAATTCGCTTTACGGATTCCTCCACTAAACCAATACGTTCAAGCAGAAACACGGCTAGACGTCCGCCCTCATCAGCGCGCATTTGACGCAGCGCGTTGATAGCCTGATCGACGATTGCCACGAGTTCAGATACGCTTCCGCTCTCGCGCTCCTCGATATGGGTATCGACAACGTCCGGTAGTGAAAGGACCGTTGCGGCATCGAGAGTGTCGTTCAGTCCGTAACGCTTTTGAAGGTCGCGAATCGTGGCCACGTATTGGCCGAAGCGCTGCTCGTTGATTCCGGCGCCTTTTCCTTCCTCGCGCTCGACCCGGGCGGTCAGCGCTACATGGCCACGCGCGATGCGCTGGCGCAATACCTCCCTTACATCACCCTCCCACTTGGCAAAAGAGCCAGGGAGCTTGATGCTCGGATTGAAGAAACGGTGATTCACCGTTCTGATCTCGACGCTCACGCCTGCGGCGCCGACCATGCCTTCGGCTGAGCCGAAGCCGGTCATGCTCGATATCATATTGAAGGCGCCAACCTACGGAAGAACGGGTTCCCTTGTCAATTCCAGAACTCCCAACGTAGTCCATAGATATTGAGTGCGCGGTGCATGAAGAAGCCGGGAAAGACCTCATAATTCTGTGCGAGGATGTTTCGAACCTGGTAGGTGGCGACCCCTCTAAGGATGCGGATCTCCAGCAGGGCTGAGACCACATTGCTGCTGTTTGTCGTCGCGAAACCTTCCGTCGTCGGGAAGCGAACGTCGCCACGATACTCGTGCACCG
>DATEDH010000218.1:0-17216 GCA_035281765.1 Gemmatimonadaceae bacterium | reverse complement strand
TGATTGGCGATTGTGCCAACCACCATAGCCACTCAGGCAACACCTCAAAACCTCACTGTGCTCACTGCGCTCCCTGTTTATCGGTTTTCATAGGCGATCTAGAACGGCAGATCGTCGTCCTGATCCTCGAGTGCCGCCGGGAAATCATCGAAACCTTCGTTGCTGCGGGCAGCGGTACGCGCTGCAGGCGCACGGGAACGACCCGAATCGGAATCTGAATCGAAGTCCCCACCTCCCTTGCCTGCACCGAGCAGCATGAGCTCGCGCACGCGGATTTCGGTGGTGTAGCGCGTCTGGCCTTCCTTGTCCTTCCACTGGCTGTATTCAATGGCGCCCTCTACATACACTCGCTCGCCCTTGCGGCAATACTTCTCGACGATATCGGCGAGACCCATTCCCGAGCCTTTGCCGCTGGCGCCGCCCCAGTTGGAATTCCACGCAACGCAGCGGTGCCACTCCGTTTTTTCCTGCTTCTCACCGCCCTGAGAATTCCACTGCCTGCTCGTTGCAAGCGAGAACGTGGCGACCTTGGCGCCTCCCGCCGTTGTACGAACCTCCGGATCATTTCCAAGATTCCCGATGAGAATCACCTTGTTGACGCTTCGACTCACATTGCCTCCTGGCGAGTATGCTCAGTGCTCGCCGTCAATTGTAAACCCGCAGGCGTGCACCGCTGCACACCATTCGTGACACTCGTCATCGTTGCACTGCGAGATGGAGCACCAGGGCGTCCTCGACGGGACTACGATAGTACTTCACCCTTCTCGAAATCTCTTCAAAGCCGCGCGAAGCATACAGTCCCCGCGCAGCTTCATTCGATTCGCGAACCTCGAGATAAATGTTCGCTGCTCCACGATCGCACACCCGGCCGATCGCTGCGTCGAGCAGACCCGCGCCGATTCCCTTTCCACGATCAGTCGGGCTAACGGCAAGATTCAGTACTTCGGCCTCATCCTGAACAGCGAGCGCAATGACGTATCCGCAAACAATTCCGCCGGCGTCGGCCGCAACCAAAAAGATAGTGTGCGGCGACTCCAATGCAGACGTGAACTCCCTCGAGCCCCAAGGATCAGCGAACGAGTCACGCTCGATGAGACCGACGCTCAACATGTCGGCGGCGGTCGCAGCGCGTATTGCCATCCCGCTCATGCGTCGCTCGAGACCGGTCAGGCTCATTCCGCTGCGGTGAGAGGTCGACCATGGGCGGCCTCCCACTTGACCTGCGCTTCAGCAAGCCGTCCGTACACGGGCTCCCACGAATCGAGATCGCACGGGTCTGATGCTGCAATCCTGTCGATAATCAGAGACACACCGCGCGCGTGCGGAATCGCGTTTCCCTTCGCAGATGCGACAAGACGCGCTCCGGCCTGCGCAGCCTCCTCTTCGAGATCCTTCTCGCGAACGATTCGCGCCGCTGATATTTCGCGAATTACATGACTCTCGACAGAGAACACCTGCGCAAAAACCTCTTCGCGCATGGCGGGCAGCGCGGCCATCCACAGTCCATCGTCGCGTGACTCCCGCGCAACGATAAGCAGCAGTGACGAAACGGAGTACAACGGAATCCCCGCGCCAACAGCAATTCCTTTCGCGATCGAAGCAGCAACGCGGAGACTCGTGAAGCTGCCGGGCCCCTCGCCGCATACAACGCGTGATAGATCCGATGCGCGTACCTGCCCATCGCGAAGGCATTCCGCAACCATCGGCATGAAGTTCTCCGCCTTGCCCGACTTTCCCGGATGCGGAACCGTCGCAAGCTGGCGCTCAGCGATGACGTCGCGCTCACGTATCAGAGCAACACTACCCGCATACGTGGATCCGTCGAGCGCCAGAGTCAGACCAAGGCTCATCCCGCGAGAAGCACGCGACGACCTGCATCGCCATCGAGGTATTCGATGTCTATGTGCAGATGATCATCAGGCATGCGATTGCCCGCGCGTTCGGGCCATTCGACAATCACTATCGCACGCTCTGCAAGAAGATCATCCCAGCCGATATTGGTGAGCTGTGACTCGTTGTCGAGACGATACAGGTCGACATGATACACCGCAGACTTCTCCGCATCGTACCTGTGAACGAGAGCATACGTGGGGCTCGTCACTGATTCGCTCACGCCGTATCCCTCGCAGATCGCCTGAGTGAGCGTGGTCTTCCCCGCTCCCAGGTCACCACTCAGTGACAAGACAAGCGGCGGCACGAGCGCTTCGCCGAGATCTCGTCCCCACTTCTTCATTTCGTTCTCGTCGAGCGTGAGACGACCCTTAGCTGCAAGCGGAGGAACGACATGGCGATGAGTCTCCACTATCGCTCGACCCGGATTGCAGCAAGCGAGCCGCGCGCGCGCGAGCGGTTGCCGTCTGCCTTTGCCTTGATCTCGAACAATTGATCTCTCAATCTGGCCGCAGCCTCGAAGTCGAGATTCGCAGCAGCTTCCTTCATGTCCTTCTCGAGCTGCTCGATGAGTTTCGCCGGATCGCTCGAATACGCCTTCGCTGCGTCGGCAACGCGCTTCTCCTGTTCCTGCTGCCTCGCTTCAGTCGCCTCGCGCGCATCGGCGACTCTCGTGATGAACCGCACCTGCTCCGTGCTCTTGATCACCGTACGCGGAACGATGCCATGCTCCTGATTGTATAGCGTCTGCGCCTCGCGACGCCGCTTTGTCTCTCCGATCGCGCGCTCCATCGAGCCCGTGATTCGATCTGCATAGAAAATCGCGCGACCGTTGATGTTTCTTGCAGCACGTCCGATTGTCTGAATGAGCGATCGATCGCTGCGCAGAAATCCTTCCTGGTCCGCGTCGAGAATTGCAACGAGCGAAACCTCCGGAAGATCGAGTCCCTCGCGAAGAAGATTGATTCCAATCAGCACGTCGAACTCACCGAGTCTCAAGCCGCGCACAATCTCCATTCGCTCGATCGCGTCGATGTCGGAATGCATGTATCGCACGCGAACTCCCATCTGCTGGAGATAATCAGTGAGATCTTCCGCCATTCGCTTCGTGAGCGTCGTGACGAGTACTCTCTCTCCCTTCTGCTCACGCAGGCGGATCTCGTTGAGAAGATCGTCGACCTGACCGCGCACGGGACGAATCTCGATCTCGGGATCGATCAAACCAGTGGGACGAATGATCTGCTCGACGACAACGCCCTCTGACAATCGCAGCTCGATGTCGCCGGGCGTCGCCGACACGTTGATCGCGCGGGGCGTGAGAGAGAGAAACTCATCGAACATCAGTGGACGATTGTCGAGAGCGCTTGGCAGCCGGAAACCATAGTCCACCAGCGTGAGCTTGCGCGCCCTGTCGCCGTTGAACATGCCGCCGATCTGCGGAAGCGTCACGTGTGACTCGTCGATTACGACAAGAAAATCTTCGGGGAAATAATCGAAGAGACACGCGGGGCGCTCGCCCGGTGCTCGTCCTGCGAGATGCCGCGAATAGTTCTCGATGCCCGCGCAGGTTCCGATCTCGAGCATCATCTCGATGTCGAAGTTGGTTCGGGACTCGAGACGCTGCGCCTCGAGAAGCTTTCCCGTCGTACGCAGCTCGTTCAAACGCTCGGCGAGCTCCGCACGAATCAGCTCGACTGCGCGCTGGATTGTCGGACGCGACGTGACGAAATGTTTCGCGGGATAGATCGCTGCTTTCTGAAGATCGGCGATCACTTCACCCGTGAGCGGATTGATCTTGGAAATCCGCTCGATCTCGTCGCCCCACATCTCGACGCGGACACCCTGCTCTTCATACGCCGGAAGAATCTCGACGGTATCGCCTCTCACACGAAACGTCGCGCGATCGAACATCACATCGTTGCGCGAATATTGAATCTTCACAAGCGAGCGCAGGATGTCATCGCGCGCGATGCGCTGCCCTTTTGTGAGAGTCACCATCTGCTCGCGATAACTGCGCGGATCGCCGAGTCCGTAGATGGCGGAGACTGTTGCGACGATGATGACGTCCTCGCGCTCCATCAGGCTCGAGGTTGCGCGGAGTCTCAGCCGGTCGATGTCCTCGTTGATCGACGCATCCTTCTCGATATATGTGTCGGTTGTCGGCACATACGCTTCGGGCTGGTAGTAGTCGTAGTACGAGATGAAGTACTCGACAGCGTTGTTCGGGAAGAAGCTCTTGATCTCGCCATAGAGCTGAGCCGCGAGCGTCTTGTTATGCGACAGGACGAGAGTTGGACGCCCGAAATTCCTGATGACGTTTGCAATCGTCATCGTTTTCCCGGAGCCGGTTACGCCGAGGAGGGTCTGGAATCGGTCGCCGCGCTCGAGTCCGCGGGTCAGCTCGGCAATTGCTTTCGGCTGGTCGCCCGCTGGCTGGAATGGGGCCTGAAGATTAAAAGGGGCTTGGTCGGGCACAACTTAATAATATAACACAAGCTATCGGTTTTTATTCGGGATCAGGCTGCCTGGCCGTGACACAGGGCTAACTGCGGGGCGCTCACGCGCGCTGGTAGCCTGTAGCCGCTTCTAGCTCTTAGTCCGTTAGCATGCTAAACCAGAAAGGCGCCGGTTAGCTGGGTAGCTAGCGGCGCAGTTCCGTTTTAGCACGCTATCTGGCTAAGAGCTAGAAGCAGCTACAAGCTACCAGCGCGCGTGAGCGCCCCGTAGTTAATAACTTCGAGTGAGCGCCACCTTATCAAGAAATCAGGAGTCCGAAGCAAGACGCTCCTTACGCGTAACCTCGATAACTCCCTTAACCCGGCGCGAAGCCTTCAGAACCTTCTGGAGATGAGCGAGGTTCTCGACCTCGACAGCGAGGACCCCGGTGACATGGCCATCAGCGGAAGCGAGCTCGAACGACCGGATATCGGTATCGGTGCCTGACACTGCAGCAGCGAGATCGGCATACAATCCGCGGCGATCAGTTGCATCGAGAACGAGACGAACCATGAAGCGCTCACCTTCGAGCTCTTTCCAGTCGATGTCGAGCCGGCGCTCGGGCTCGAGATCGAGCATCAGCAGATTGGTGCAATCCGCGCGATGAATGCTGACGCCTCGTCCGCGTGTGACGTATCCGACAACTGGATCACCAGGCACCGGCTGACAGCACTGCGCGTAACGCACCATCAGTCCGTCGACTCCCTGAATGCGCACGCCCTTGGGGCTTCCGCGCATCTTGTCGACGATCCAGTCCAGCGGAGTAGTGCGCGCCGGCGGTGATGGTGCCTGCTCCTCGGGATACAAAACCTTCATCACCTGCATGACGCCGACGTCACCCTGCCCGATCGATGCGATGAGATGATTTGCATCGTTGAGATTCATCGCCTTCGCCGCATCAGCGAGCTGGCTGTCATCCGGCTTTGCAAGCCGCCGGCGTTTTACCTCACGGAGCAGAATTTCCTTTCCGAGCTTTGCTGATGTCGCCGACTGCTCGATTCGAAGGCGCTGGCGGATCTTGTGCCGCGCGCGTCCCGTGCGAACATGCTGGAGCCAGTCGCGACTGGGCTTCGCCGTAGGTGAAGTCAGAACCTCGACGGTGTCCGAATTCTTGAGCTCGCGCGCAAGAGTCGCCTGTCGCCCGTTGATGCGCGCACCAATCGCATGCAAGCCGACTTCGGTGTGCACCGCGAATGCGAAGTCGATTGGCGTTGCGCCCTTGGGAAGCTGGATCACATCGCCCGTCGGAGTGAAGACGAAGATCTCATCCTGATACAAGTCGAGCTTGAGGAACTCGAGAAACTCATCGGGCGTTTTTGCATCGAGCTGAAGCTCGAGAACCTGCCGGAACCACTGAAGCGCACGATCGAGCTCATCGGCACTCTTTGCATTTTCCTTGAAGCGCCAGTGGGCGGCGATTCCATACTCCGCGGTGCGATGCATCTCGCGCGTGCGGATTTGAATCTCGAAGAGCTGCTTGCCCGGCCCGAAGATCGTTGTGTGCAGCGACTGATAACCATTCGACTTCGGCTGTCCGACGTAATCCTTGATGCGCTCCTGAAGCGGCGTGAACTTCTCGTGGATTACGCCGAGCGCGTGATAGCAGTCGGGGACGCTGTCGACGAGGACACGAATCGCCATGAGATCATAGATCTCTTCATATGGCTTGTCCCACTTGGTCATCTTCTTGTAGATCGACCACAGATGCTTCGGCCGGCCGGTGACTTCTACATTCGGAATTCCATTCGAGACGAGAAGCTCCTGGAGCGGCTGGCCAAGGGACGAGATGGTCGCTTCTCTTTCGCCGCGCCGTTTTGCGACGAGCTTGGCGAGCGACTTGTATTCAACGGGTTCGAGATGCTTGAATGCGAGATCCTCGAGCTCCCACCGCATCTTCGCCATTCCGAACCGGTGCGCCAGCGGCGCGTACAGATCGCGTGTCTCCTGAGCGATGCGCTTCCTCTTCTCGGCGGGGAGATAATCGAGAGTGCGCATGTTGTGCAGCCGGTCCGCGAGCTTGATGATGATTACTCGCGCATCCTTTGCGATCGAGAGGAGAAGCTTGCGGTAATTCTCTACCTGCCGTTCCTGCGATGAATTGAGCGGCAGGTGACCGATCTTCGTGAGACCATCCACGATCTGCGCAATCTCCGGCCCGAAATGCGAGTCGATTTCGGCGACGGATACGTTCGTGTCCTCGACGATGTCATGAATGAGTCCGCTCGCGACGGTCGTCGTGTCGAGCTGGAGGTCAGCGAGAATCTTCGCAACTTCGACGCAATGCGAGACGAAGTTCTCACCCGACAGTCGCTTCTGGCCGAGGTGCGCGGTCTCGCTGAAGCGATACGCGCGCATGAGGAGATCATGATCGAGCCTCTCAGGCAGCGGCTGCCCGTCATCGTTCCAGCCAGGGATTACGGCATGAGACTCGATTGCGGTCATACTTCTATTATAACGCTGCCGCGCTGTTTCGCGGCACTGCCGACTGCGCTGCCGAGTGCAGCTAGAGCAATCCTGCTTCCGCAAACGAGATATACCTTCCGCGACCGATGATGATGTGGTCCTGAACCGGTATATCGAGCACACGACCCGCCTGAACAAGCTGCTCCGTAGTCACACGATCATCAGGTGAAGGAGTGGGATCACCCGACGGATGATTGTGAACGAGAATTATCGCTGCTGCGTTCTCAGCGATCGCTTCGCGAAAAACCTCCCGCGGATGCACCAGCGATGAATTCAATAATCCACGAGTGACTGTGACGTCGCGCTCGAGGCGATGCTGAGAATCCAGAATCGCAACGTGGAATTCCTCGACAGGAAGATCCTGCAGCTTGTGCCCGAATATCTGATGCACGTCGCGCGGGCCGCGAATGGGAATGCCGTCCTCGCGATCCTCGACCGCCATCCGGCGGCCGAGCTCGAGCGCAGCATGAATCTGCACCGCTCTCGCATTGCCAACTCCTGCCAGCGCCGTCAATGCGGCGACCGGCTGGGATGACAGTCGCCTCAGTGAACCGTGAACACTCGCCAGAATCTCATGTCCTATGCGGACTGCGGAATGACCTTCGGACCCCGAGCCGAGCAGAATTGCAAGAAGCTCGGAGGAGCTGAGTGCGCGCGCACCAAGGGACTTGAGTCTCTCGCGCGGCTTTTCCGTGCTTGGAAATTCGTGAATTTCAGTCGCCAATCCTGCCTCCTGATCACGGCAATCCTAAGGCGCCGCGTGTCAGGATCGAGAATCAAGGAATCAGATGAGCAAGCGAATGACTCCCATTGCCTCTGCGCCAACAACAATTAACAGGGAGCACGGTGAGGAAACACAAAAAAAAAGACCCGATCCTTTCTCGCGATCGAGTCTTTCTTGTTTGCTTTTGTTTTTCTCACTGAGCTCACTGTGCTCCCTGCTTAATGCTTTTCCGGCTTAGCGCTAAACAGTGGCCCCGTGGCATTTCTTGAACTTCTTCCCCGACCCGCAGGGGCAGGGATCGTTGCGCCCGACATTCTCCCAGTCAGCAGGCATCGCATTCTGCGCCGCATTGAGTGAGCGAACGCGGCCAGCGCCTGTCACAATCGGCTCAGCACGTGCCGCCTTCTTCTGTGTCGGCGGCTCAGCGGGACCGATATCCACAACTTCCTCGGGCTCACCGTCGCCGTTCACTTCCTCGTCGGGGATGATGTCCTCGAGCACACCGAGCGCATTGTAGCGGCGCGTCGGCGCCGCCGGCCGTGACTGCGCGCCGTTGCCGTCGGCACCGAATACCGGCGGCGCCTCGAACGTGATCTGCGCTCTCAGGAACCGCTCAGTGAAGGTGTGATAGATGTCGTTCATCAGGTCCACGAACATCGTGTACGCTTCACTCTTGTACTCGACGAGCGGATCCTTCTGGCCCCATGAGCGATAGTGAATCGCATTGCGAAGCTGGTCGAGATCGTAAAGATGATCCTTCCACTTCTCGTCGAGAACATTCAGCATCACAAGAGACAGGAGCTGCCCGCCGAATTCGGCGAGACCTGTCATCTTGTCGTTGAACGCCTTCTTCACCGCGTCCACCGCAGCCTGCTGTGCCGCCTCGAGCGAGACGGGCTTGTCGTGCTCTTCCTCGAACTCGGGAACGCTCAACAAGTAATGCATGAGCAGATCCTGGCGAAGCAGCGCGAAGTCCCACTCTTCTTCCGAATCGAAATTCGCAAGCGTATTCTCGACGCGGCGCGACACTCCCTTCTCGAGCATCTTCTCCGCTTCGCCCTTGAGCTCTTCCCCACCGTCGAGTGCAAACTCCCGCAGCGAGTAGATCACTTCGCGCTGCTGGTTCATCACATCGTCGTAATCCAGGAGGCGCTTTCGCGACTGGAAGTTCTGAAGCTCGACACGCTTCTGCGCCTGCTCGATAGAGCGCGTGATCAGCGGATGCGTCAGCATCTCGCCTTCCTCAGCGCCCATTCGGTCCATCAGCTTCGCAATGCGCTCGCTTCCGAACAGTCGCATGAGATCATCTTCGAGCGACAGGAAGAACTGCGACGAGCCCGGATCACCCTGTCGTCCAGCACGTCCGCGAAGCTGGCGATCGATTCGGCGTGATTCGTGACGCTCGGAACCGATGATGTGCAGACCACCGCACTCTTCGACATCGACGACTTTGTTGTCGGCATCCTTCACCTGCGACTGCTTCGAAACCGTCACGCCTTCGCCGAGTTTGATGTCGGTTCCGCGGCCGGCCATGTTCGTTGCGATCGTGACCGCACCCGCCTGACCTGCGCCCGCGACGATCTCCGCCTCGCGCTGGTGATACTTCGCATTGAGAACGTTGTGCGGAATCCCCGCGCGCTTGAACATGCGCGACAAGGTCTCCGACACATCGACACTCACCGATCCAACGAGCACAGGATAGCCGAGGTTGTGAAGTCGTTGCGTCTCCTCGAGAATTGCGTTGTACTTCTCGCGACGCGTCTTGTAGACGAGGTCCTGCCGGTCATCACGGATTACGGGGCGGTTTGTCGGAATGACCGACACACCAAGCTTGTAGATCTCGTGAAATTCTCCCTCCTCCGTCTCGGCAGTACCCGTCATTCCCGCGAGCTTCGAGTACATGCGGAAGTAGTTCTGAATGGTGATGGTCGCCATCGTCTGCGTCTCACCCTTCACCTGAACACCTTCCTTTGCCTCTACTGCCTGGTGCAGACCTTCGGACCATCGACGCCCCGGCATCGTGCGGCCGGTGAACTCGTCGACGATGAGCACCTGGCCTTCCTGCACGACGTAATTGACGTCCTTCTCGTACAGCGAATGAGCGCGCAGCAGCTGATGCACGATGTTGAGCCGCTCGCTCTTCGCCGCGTATTCACGATTGATCTCGGCGCGCGCGGCAAGCTTTTCCTCAGCCGTCATGTCCTGATCGTGATCGATGCGATGGACTTCCTGCGAAATATCCGGAAGCACGAACGCATCGTGATCGCTCGGCGACATGAACTCGACGCCGCGATCCGTCAGATGCACCGTATGACCTTTCTCGTCGAGCACGTAGAGAAGGTCTTCCTCGATATCACGGTACTGCTGCTTGGAAGGCGGAAGCTTGCGATCTGCGAGATGCTGCAGCTCCATCTTCTGCACCATCTGCTTCACGCCGGTTTCCTGCAGTGCCTTGAGCAGGCGCTTGTTCTTTGGAGCGCCCAGCTGCGCCTGATAGAACTTGAGGGCAGCGGTATCCTTGTCGCCGCTCTCCATTGCACGCTCGCCTTCGCCAACGAGAGTGTTGGCATTTTCGCTCTGGCGACGAACAAGTCTCGCTACGGCAGCATTGTGCTGTGCGTACTCGGCATCCGATTCGTTACCCACAGGTCCCGAGATAATGAGCGGAGTGCGGGCTTCATCGATGAGAACGGAATCGACTTCGTCGACGATGGCAAATACGTGCCCGCGCTGCACACGCTGATCGTTTGACACGACCATGTTGTCACGCAGGTAATCGAATCCGAACTCGTTGTTCGTTCCGTACGTAATGTCCGATTCGTATGCCGCGCGCCGGTCCAGTGTACCAGGCTCTGTGTCGTCGATGCATCCGACGGTGAGGCCAAGGTATTTGTAAATGTGGCCCATCCACTCCGAGTCGCGTCGTGCGAGATAGGAGTTGACCGTGATGAGGTGCGCGCCTTTTCCAGGCAGTGCATTGAGATAAAGAGGAAGCGTCGCAACGAGCGTCTTTCCTTCACCGGTCGCCATCTCGGCGATCTTTCCCATGTGAAGCTGAATGCCGCCAACGAGCTGCACATCGTAGTGCACCATGTTCCACGTCATCTCGTGTCCGGTGACGTTCACTGGTGTACCTACGAGACGGCGCGCAGCTTCACGAACGGTTGCGAATGCTTCAGGCAGAATCTCGTCGAGAACATCGGCAGTGGCTTCGCGCAGCTCGCCTTCGACACCGCCGCGGCCATCCGCTCCGCCCAGCTCGAGATCGATTTGCTCACGCTCGGCAGCATCCGCGGTGATTTTCTTCTGTTCCTTGAGCTCGGCAACTCGCGCTTCGAGCTCGCCGGTCACTTCGCGAATCCTCTGCCTGAACTTTTCGGTCTGTCCCTTCAGCTCATCGTCCGAGATCGACTGAAGCCGCTCATATTCTTCGTTGATCGCATCGACGATGGGCTGCACGCGCTTGCGCTCACGATCGTGGCGCGTGCCCAGCACTTTCGTCAAAACTCCCTTAAGCATTCCCGTTTCCTCTCTCCCCTGACCCGGCCGCTGCCGGGGAGCCGTATAGTTTCGCGGCGGAGATGAAACGCTCCACCGATTCTGCGACAAATCCCCTGACCGGGAGCCCTTTACCAAGCCGCTCCCGAATCTCCGTCGATGACACGTCGATCCTTCTTGTCGTCACTCTTTTCACATCTCGAGGCACGTCGAGGTCGTCGTCGCCGCGCGAAAGCATCGCGAGCGATGCAAGCTCGCGAATCCTTTCCGGCTTCTTCCAGCGATCGAGCGACTTGACCGCATCCACCCCCAGCAGGAGCACTATCTCCGCTTCAGGGTTTTCTGCCGCCAATGCCTCCAAAGTATCAACCGTGTAAGATAACCCGCCCCGCTCTATTTCCATTGCGCTGACTTCAAAGCGCGGGTCTCCCCCGAACGTCATCCTGGCCATTTCAAGGCGCTCATGGGGCGTGGGCGCGGTCTTATCGTGCTGCTTCAGTGGATTCAGCGCCGCAGGCACCACGAGGAGCTTATCGAGCTCCAGCGACTCGAACGCGTCCGAGGCAATGACAAGATGCCCGATGTGAGGGGGGTTGAACGACCCGCCGAGTACACCGAGCCTCACTTGTCTACTGCGAAGCTTGCGCGGCCGGTGCCGGCCCGCAGGTCGAGATTACCTCGCGATCATTGGGGTAAGCCTTGCGCATCGCATCGCATAGATCGCGCATGTCTTCCTTATAGTTGATCGCCTTGTACGCCTGATGCAGGCGCAGGTATGCATCCCTCGTCTTTGGAGCATTGGGATGCAGCCTGATCACGTCCTTGAAGTAGATGATGGCA
Source organism: Gemmatimonadaceae bacterium (assembly GCA_035281765.1). Taxonomy (GTDB): domain Bacteria; phylum Gemmatimonadota; class Gemmatimonadetes; order Gemmatimonadales; family Gemmatimonadaceae; genus UBA4720. Next base: position 5,305 of record DATEDH010000218.1, on the reverse strand, counting down.
GAATCGTACGCCTTGCGCTTCAGGTAGTGATAGCCAGTCTCGTAATCCTTGGTCGCAAACCACTGATCGAGCTTCTTCAGCTGTTCATCAGCGCGTTCGGCGAGGGGAGAATCGGGATAAACCGATTCAAGAGTCTGGAACTGAGTGATTGCATCCTGCCCATACTCGGCGTCGAGCACGGGCTTGTGCCACATCTTGAAATACTGAATGCCGGACTCGAACAATCCGTTATCGGCGAGCGAATCCTGCGGCATCAGCTCGTAGATCCTGCTGAATGATTTCGCTGCGAGGAGATGATCGCCATGCTTGTCCTGCGCACGGGCGAGGTAGTAGTACGCGGTTGCGATGCGCGGATCGCGCGGCGACAACTCAGTGGTGAGGCGCTCGAACGCACGAATTGCATTTTCCCATCGACGCGCGTTGAACTCCTTCACGCCGGCATCATACAGAGCCTCGCTGCTTGGGAACGCACCTGCGTTGAACGCAGGCTTGCACCCCGCAGAAGCCAGAATTGCGACGATGAGAAAACTTCTCAATTTCATGCGTATTCTCCTACCCTCGCAGGCGCCGAGTGTTCGACACTCTGGCGGCCAATCGAGTGATAGGTGAAACCAAGCTCAGCCATTTTTGAAGGATCGTAAAGATTGCGCCCGTCGATGACCACAGGACGGCGCAACGACGATTTCACGCGCGCAAAATCCGGGTGGCGGTACTCGTTCCAGTCAGTGACGACAACGAGCGCATCCGCGCCGTTGAGCGCGTCATAGTTGGTCTCAGCATAGGTGATCCGATCGCCAAGCTTGTGCCTTGCCTCGCCCATCGATGCGGGATCATGCGCACACACGGTTGCGCCTGCCTGGAGCAGATCCTCGATCAGTGTCAGCGAAGGAGCATCGCGCATGTCGTCAGTCTGCGGCTTGAATGCGAGACCCCAGACGGCGATGCGCATTCCGGTGAGATCGTCACCGAGGGCGTCACGCAGCTTCTCGCTGAGCCGAAGCTTCTGGCTGTAGTTCACGTCTTCCACAGCGCTCAAAACCTTCAGCTCCATTCCCATATCGGCAGCGGTGCGCACGAGCGCCTTCACGTCCTTTGGAAAACATGATCCGCCGTAGCCCGGGCCCGGGAAAAGAAACGACGGACCAATGCGCGAATCGCTTCCGATTCCGCGGCGCACCATGTCGACATTTGCACCAACGAGCTCGCACAGGTTCGCGACTTCGTTCATGAACGAGATGCGCGTCGCGAGCATTCCATTCGCCGCGTACTTGGTCATCTCAGCAGAAGCAATGTCCATGAAGATCACCGGATTTCCCGTGCGCACGAACGGCGCGTAAATCTCGGCCATCATCCTGCGAGCAAACTCGCTGTCGACGCCGAGCACGACGCGGTCGGGCTTCATGAAATCGTCGACTGCGGCCCCTTCCTTCAGGAACTCGGGATTGCTGCACATGTGGAACGGGAACTTCGCTTCCTTTGCGACTTCGGCAGCAACTTTCCCTGCTGTTCCAACAGGCACGGTTGATTTCGTGACGATGACCATCTCGCGCGTCATGTGCCTGCCTACCTGTTTTGCGACCGCAAGCACGTGCTGAAGATCAGCCGATCCGTCTTCATCAGGCGGAGTGCCGACTGCAATGAAGAGAACATCTGCAGATGCAATGGCAGCTGCGATGTCAGTCGTGAAGCTGAGTCGTCCGTCTTCCTGATTTCGCTCGACGAGATCCTCCAGGCCGGGCTCGTAAATCGGAAGAACGTTCCGCTTGAGCCCTTCGATCTTCGACTCGACTACGTCGGCGCAGATGACATCGTTACCGGTCTCGGCAAGGCATGCGCCCACGACGAGACCAACGTATCCGGTTCCAATTACTGAAATATTCATGAATTGCTGTCTTTATCGGGCGATAGCTAAATCGGCACCCGGAGAGTGAGTGCCGGCTGTGGTGCGACGCGAAAGTCCTGCCGTCGCATTTCGTGTGTCGACTACAACGCGTGCAAGATCGACGACCCGCTGATAGTCGATCGCGGAATGATCGGTGACGATCACCACCGCGTCCGCATTTCTCAGCTCGTCGTCGGTGAGCTCCACGCTGTGGTGCTCGTGTCCATCTTCCCTGAACGACGCAACGTGAGGATCGTGATATGCCACGTGGGATTTCTGATCCTCGAGCATCCTGATCACGTCGAGCGCCGGGCTCTCGCGCATGTCGTCGATGTCCTTCTTGTATGCGACACCGAGTACGAGCACGCGGCTTCCATTCAGCGGCTTGCGATCGGCGTTCAGCGCCTGTGCAACGCGCTCGACTACGAGCGCAGGCATCTCGCTGTTGATCTCGCTCGCAAGATCGATGAAGCGCGTCTTGTAATTCAGCGTCCGCATCTTCCACGCGAGATAATGCGGGTCGAGGGGGATGCAATGACCGCCGATTCCCGGTCCAGGCGTGAACTTCATGAACCCGAACGGCTTGGTCGCGGCCGCGTCGATCACTTCCCACACGTTCACGCCAAGCTTGTCGCAGACGATCTGCATTTCGTTCACGAGCCCGATGTTCACCGAGCGGAAAGTATTCTCGAGAAGCTTCACGAGCTCCGCCGTCTCGGTGCTCGAGACAGGGACGATGCGCGAGAGGCACGACTGGTACAGCGCGGTCGCAACCTCGGTGCACGCAGCGGTGATGCCACCCACCACCTTGGGGGTGTTCTTTGTATTCCAGACAGGATTGCCTGGATCGACACGCTCGGGGCTGAACGCAAGGAAGACGTCTTCACCAACAGTGAGTCCCGCCGCCTCGAGCTTGGGTTGCATCAGCTCGCGCGTCGTGCCGGGATACGTGGTGCTTTCAAGGACGATGAGAAGGCCGGGATGAGCGTTCCGCGCGATCGCATCCGCTGCGGAAATGATGTACGTCATGTCCGGATCGCGAGTCTTCGCTAGCGGAGTCGGAACGGCAATCGAAATCGCGTCCATCTCGCGCAGTCGCGATTCGTCCGTGGTCGCCTCGAACTTTCCCTCCTTCACCAGCGCTGCAAGCTCTTCGCTCGACACATCCTGAATGTGCGAGTCACCTGCCATCAGGTTCTTCACGACGCGCTCGCTCACGTCATATCCGATCACGTGAAAGCCCGCCTTCGCAAATTCGAGAGCGAGTGGAAGCCCCACATAACCGAGTCCGACGACACCAATCGTCGCACTCCGGTCAGCGAGCTTTGCGAGCAGCCGGTCCTTCATGGTCGTTTCAGCCATTGCCATAAAATTCTTTCACCGCGCCGATCACTTCATCGAGCTGCGCAGTGGTCAATTCGGGATAAATGGGAAGCGAGATCACTTCCTTTGCCGCTCTCTCGCTCTCTGGAAATGCGCCTTCGCTGTAGCCGAGGTACGCGAAGCAGGGCTGAAGATGGAGCGGAAGGGGATAGTAAATCGAGTTGCCAATTCCCTTCTTCTTCAGATGCTCCTGCAATTGGTCACGCTTCGACACCCGAAGGGTGTACTGGTTGTAAATCGAGACGTTTGCCGGATCTATCACTGGAGTCCGGACGTCTGACATTCCCTCGAACGCCGCGTTGTAATACTCGGCGTTCTTTCGTCGCGCGGCACTCCACGATTCGAGATGCGGCAGCTTTGCAAGCAGGACGACGGCCTGAAGCGCATCGAGCCGGCTGTTGTAACCGACTTCATCGTGATAGTACGTCTTGAGACCGCCGTGAACTCTCAGGCGGCGAAGCCGGTTCGCAAGATCTTCACTTTGGGTGACGATCATTCCGCCGTCGCCGTACCCGCCGAGATTCTTCGAGGGAAAGAAGCTGAACGTTCCGAGCGTCGCTGCTTCTCCCGCGCGGACTACTGTCTCGCCAATCTCCCGTGTTGCGCCAATCGACTGCGCTGCATCCTCTACGATGGGGAGATCAGGAATCGCGGTGCGAATTGCATCGATGGGAGCGAGCTGCCCAAACAGGTCGACCGGAATCACCGCCTTGGTGCGCGCGTTTACTGCGGCAGCGGCTGCCTGGGGCGAGATGTTGAACGTATCGGGATCAATATCGGCAAAAACGGGCCGGGCGCCGACATTGTGTATCGCGCCTGCGGTAGCGAAGAACGTGAACGGTGTCGTGACGACCTCGTCGCCATGCCGCACGTCGAGCGCGCGGAGCGAGAGAAGAATCGCATCGGTTCCGTTGGCGCAGCCGATCGCGAAGTGCGTGTTTGAAAGCTCCGCAACTGCGGCCTCGAGACGCTCGACGGGAGGACCAAGAATAAACGCCTGGTCATCGACGATATCCATCATCGCGCCGACAACGTCGTCGCGGATGGTGGAATGCTGGGCGCGCAGGTCTAGTAGCGGTACAGCCATACGGACGAGATCACAGAGAAAACTGCCAGAGAGCACAGAGTGAGGCCACGGAGGAGCAAATCCTCTCCTCTACAGCCTGTAAAGATGGTCAGTTCAGGCCTTCAACGGGAGCGGTACGTCCCTTCCCGTGCGCGCCGACTCATATATCCCCAGAATCAGCTCGAGCGACTTTCTGCCCGCCCGGCCATCAGTTTCGGGCTGGGCATCCCCGCGGAGAACCGCGAGAACGTTCCGGTAATAGCCCTCGTGGCCATATCCATAGATGTTCGGCGGGTTGGAATCCATCGCGCGAATGCCCTCGTCCTCAGGGCGCGGCTCGGCAAATTCCCAGTGCTCGACCTTGTTGACGGCGGTTCCGCCGATCTTCGCGGTTCCCTTCTCGCCGAGAAGGGTGATCGAGCCCTCGAGGTTTTTCGGATACGTGAGCATCGTGACTTCGATCACGCCAAGCGCTCCCGACCGGAATCGCAGGATCGCAACACCGGTGTCCTCGGTCTCGATCTTTCGCGCGAGCGTCGCCGTTTTGGCCATCACGCTCTCGACGGGCCCCATCAGCCACTGAATGAGGTCGACATAATGCGACGCCTGATTCATAAACGCGCCGCCATCGAATTCCCACGTGCCGCGCCACGGCGCCTGCTCGTAATACTCCTGCGGACGCGCCCAGAACACTGTGCAGCTTGCCATGTACAGGCGTCCGAAACGACCCTCATCGAGTGCGTGCTTCAACACTTTCACCGGCTCGTTGAGCCGGTTCTGCTTTACGACGAATAAATGGACCTTCGCAGCGTCGCACGCATGGACGAGATCGTCGGCACTCTTCAGTGAGATTGCCATCGGCTTCTCGGTCACAACATGCCGTCCCGTCTGCGCGGCAGTGACACCCTGCGAAGGATGCAGACCCGACGGAGTGCAGATACTCACGATTTCACTCGGCACTTCCTTCAACATCT
>DATEDH010000217.1:0-11854 GCA_035281765.1 Gemmatimonadaceae bacterium | reverse complement strand
TTGAACTGAAGCGCATCAGGCTTGTCATACTGTTCGATCGCGTTGAAGAACAGCTCATTGATTGTGCCTGGAGGCGGAGCATCACCGCCACGCACATAAGGATTCGAGCTCGTCAGTGCTTCAGTCGCCGTCATTTTGGCTTGAGCTTGAGTACAAGTCTTACCGGACTGCCACCGAGAATTGCCCCGCGATATCTGACAAACGCATACACGATTATGGAATCCATCTGACCCCGAAGCTTCGTCACGTCGATCCTCACACGCCTCGATGCGATACCCGATGCATCGGTCGTGTCGAGCGACGAGGGCTTCGATCCCTCAGTCACGAGCCGCCCGACAATAGAATCTGCAGGATCAATGAGAAAGCTCACCAGATATGATCCGACCGCCTGCGCAGTGTCGACCTTCGCTGTCGTATTGAAGACCTTTACCCCGATCGGGTCAGAGACGTTCAGGGTATCGAGCAGCGAATACAACAGCGAGTCGCTCACGTTGAGTGGCGCGACTGAATCAGGCCGCAGCGTGACAGCAATTGGTGTCGAGACACTCAAGCCGGCCACACGTGCACTGATTCGCGCGCCGGTTCTTACGCTGTCGCCAGTGACGATCCCAGTTGTGCTGTCGACATGAATACCGCGGTCGAGCGCAAGGAACACCACAGGCGGATTGGCAACCTCGTCGCCGCTGAAATTGAATGCGGTGACTGTCGGAACCTGCACCACCCCGAGAGAATCACGGAGCGAGTCGCCAACAACGACACTCGGCGAAGGGAGCGGATTGAATTGAACCGAGAGAATATCGTTCGCCCCGGTGGGGACTTCGGTGCATGCGAGAATTGCTGTCGCCGCACCGATCAGCGTGAGCGGAAAACTCCCGCTGCGCCGGGTCAAAGGAATCTGTCCGAAAGCTGCGTCGCGAGATTTATGTACGCTTGGGACGCAGCGTCAGCAGGACTCCGAAGCACGACGGGCTGGCCCGCAGCAAACGCATCGGCGGTTGCAATGGTGCGCGGAATTACAGTCGGGAAAACGATATTCGGCGGAAGGTGACGCCGCACATAATCGAGTACTCGCTCGCTCGCAGGATTGCCCGGCTCGAACATCGTCATCAGTATGCCATCGAGCGTGAGCTGGTCGTTCGCCGAAGCGATGTCCTGGATTCCGCGCAGAATCTGCGGAGTGGTTTGAAGCGCGAGTGGCTCGGTCTGTAGTGGAACGATCACATGCTGGCTCGCTTCAAGAACTTTTCGCGTGATTGGACCGAGGCCGGGTGGCGTATCGACTACAACTACGTGGCATCGCGCCCGCGCGGTTGTCAGGAGCTCGGGAAGAATATCAGTCTCACTGATGAGCTGCTGATAAAACCCGTGATCCGACTCGTCCGACACCGAGCCCGCAAGTATCACGCGCAGCCAGGGCAGGGCGGTGGGGAGGATCACGTCGCGAAGCGACTTTTCCCCGTTGAGATAATCGGCGAAGCCGCCGCCGTCGTGATCCCGGCGCAAACCTACGCCGTATCTCACCGAGCCCTGCGGATCGACGTCGATGATCAGAGTCTTGAGCCCGCGCCTCGCGAACGCTGCGGCGAGGTTCACGGCTGTCGTCGTCTTGCCTACTCCACCTTTCTGGCTGACGATTGCGAGGACATCGCCCATCTACTCGGACACCTCAGGGTACTCGTCGGTCTGAAGAGTCGACGGTTCCGAAGGTGGCTGCTCGGGCGACCTGAGCCGCTCCAGAGTCTCGCGCGCATGGCGGATCCAGCGATCCGCCTCCGCGCTCGGCGCCGGAGGATCCATCAGGAAAGACTCGAGATGGAAAGCGGCGTTATCGATCTCGCCGCGTCGCAGTAATAGAAACGCGAGGCCGTAATGAGCGCCCGAAAGCTTGGGCTGTATCTCGAGGGCACGACGGTAGCACCGGATCGCCTCACTGGTGCGCCCGGTGCGGGAATAGGCAATCGCCATGTTCTGAAGAACACGGTGATTAGTGGGTTGATCCCTGAGAGCGAGAGCGTATGACGTCAGTGCCGCTTCGTAATCGCCCTGACGCTCGAGCGCCAGCCCCTCACTCAGATAATCGAGGCGCTTCTGCTCGTTTTTCGCCTTCCCGCCGCTGAAGCGACTCCAGAATGACATCGCACCGAATCTACCGAGGAGATAGCGTGCGGGCTAGCTTCAAAGTCCATGTCACCACGCAGACAAACCGTCGATCCTTCACAGGGAGTTCTGCATGTGGAGTGGCCGCTGTTCGGCGAGCTCTCTCGCGCGCTCGCTCTCAAGGTTTCGCGCGAGTACGATCCCGAAATAGTTATTGGAATTGCAACCGCGGGCGTCGTGCCCGGCGCAGTCGTTGCCGCGATGCTCGGCAGAGAGTTCCACTCGATAATGATCAGCCGTCGTTATCGCGCCGAGGGAACACGCGATACTCCGGCCGTTTTCAGCGCTGCGCCCGCTGAGGTTCGAGATAAAAGAGTGCTTATAGTCGACGAGACCTGCGATTCGGGTGAAACGATGCGGCTGGCGGTGGGCGCGATCGTGAACGCGGGAGCCTCTGAAGTTCGCACCGCGGTGGGATTCAAGACGGGAACATATCAACCGGATTTTCACGCACTCGCGACTGAGAGCACGATCATACTGCCCTGGGATCGGGAGCTCATAGTCGATGGGGAGCTGACTTTGAATCCGCTGTATTCGGATTCGCTCGACCAGTAGCCGCTGTTACTGTCCTGCGCTCAGCTCTTCCCACTTAACAGCCATTACTTCTGCGTTGCCGAGTAAAAACCGGCAGCGCGATGACCCGGCCGAGCAGCATTCAGTTTCCAGTACCGCGACGGGAAACCCGGCAACGCGTCCAAAGAAGGCTGCAAGCAATCCTGTCGTGATCTGACATCCGGTTTCGCCGGCGACGGGACCTTCCCAGCAGTTCTCGATGTCGATTGTCGCGATTCCCTCGGAGTCGTCGCCGGTAAACGTGACCTCGCCCCATCCCGCATCGCGAAAGAATCGAGAGGTCTTCTCACCAAATTCGTGGAGCGAGAGGTCGCCGGTATCGAAACGCTGTGCGCCCGAAGATTCAGCGATCCATCTCTCGAATGCTTCATATACAGCGTCACCGCCTGCGTATCCTGCTTCGCGAAGCGCGCTGACCGCCGCATCTGAATCACTCGCCGATAAAACCGCGGAGCGAAGCTCTCGCAATGTTGGAACCGCAACTCCAACCATCTGGGTCATTGTCTCACTCATCCGATTCTCTCTTTGAGCTCGTCCTCGTCTATGATCTCGACACCAAGAGCGCGCGCCTTCTCGAGCTTGCTTCCCGCATCGTCACCGGCGACGAGAAAGCTCGTCGCCTTCGAGACGGAGCTGGTTACACGTCCACCTGCTCCTTCAATCGCCTCCGTCGCCTGAGTCCGGCTCATCGTCGGCAAAGTACCGGTAATGACGACCGTCTTCCCCGACAGGGCACCACTCGACTGCGCCTGCCTCGGCTCCGCGAAATTGACACCCGCGCCACGAAGCTTCTCGATTATTCGCTTCGCACTCTTGTTCGAAAAATATGAGACCACTCCATCTGCAATGATGTCGCCCATTCCCCGCACTGAGGCAATCTCATCTTTAGTTGCGCGCGCGAGATCATCGAGATGGCCGAAATGCCTCGCAAGAAGCTGCGCTGCTCCAGCTCCGACATGTCTGATTCCGAGCGCGGTCAACAATCGCGACAACGGCTGCTTCTTGGAATCCTCGATAGCCGACAACAGGGCATCGGTCCCTTTCTCAGCGTAACCCTCGAGAGAGAGAAGTTGGTTTCTCTTCAGTGAGTACAAATCGGCGGCATCATGAACCAGGCCTTCGTCGATCAATTGCTCGATGCGTGAATACGACAATCCGCGAATGTCCATTGCCCCACGTGAGGCAAAATGCACCAGTCCTTCGAGCTGACGACCGGGGCACGCAACATTCGGACAGTAGATCGCGACTTCCTCGTCATCGCGCTCAACCGGTGTTCCGCATGACGGACATTTCGACGGCATGCGCCACGGACGCCCGCGCGGCTCACTTTTCTCCGGAACCGACGCGATGATCTGCGGAATGACTTCGCCTGCGCGCTTTACCTGAACGATGTCACCAACGCGAAGGTCTTTTGCGCGGATGAGATCTTCGTTATGAAGCGTCGCGAGCTTGACGACGACTCCGCCGATTTCGACGGGCTCGAGCATCGCGTAGGGATTGAGCGCCCCGGTCCGCCCCACATTCACTCTAATATCAATCAACTTCGTCTCGGCGATATCCGGCGCGAACTTCCTCGCGATCGCCCAGCGCGGCTCACGTCCGCCAACAACGCCGAGCTCATCCTGAAGCGAGAGGCTGTCGACTTTTACCACGCCGCCGTCGATTGCAAAGTTGAGCTGGCCTCTGATACTGTGCTCGACTCGATGAGCCCACTCGAAAACCTCTATGAGCTTCCTGCAGCGGGCACGATGCGGAGCAACGGGAACTCCCCATTGCGCGAGCTGCTCCAGCAAATCCCATTGAGTCCGGAAGGGAAGTGTGCGGTTCTCACTGGCGACTGAGTACCCGAAGAATCGCAGCGGACGTCTCGCTGTTACCGCAGGATCGAGCTGCCTCAACGCACCTGCGGCCGCATTTCGAGGATTCGCAAAAACAGGTTCACCTGCCTGAACTCTCTCTTCGTTCATTTTCTCGAATCGATCGAACGGCATGTAGATCTCGCCGCGAATCTCGAGTCGTCCTTTCGGTGCGTCTTCGAGAAGTCTCAACGGCACATCGCGAACCGTTCGCAGATTGGCGGTTACATCTTCGCCGATCGTTCCGTTACCGCGTGTTGCGCCGGTTACGAAAATTCCATCCTCATACGTGAGACTTACTGCCGCACCATCGATTTTGAGCTCGACGGTATATCCCGATGATTCGATGTCGGTGCCTGCGACCCGGATGATCCTGTCCTGCCATGCCTGGAGCTCGTCGTCATCGAAAGCATTTCCCAGCGACAGCATCGGCACGAGGTGCTGATGCTTTGCGAGTGAGCTCGCTGGTGACGCGCCTACGCGAACGGTCGGCGAATCCGGAGACCTGAGCCTTGGGTGCGATGCTTCGAGCTCCTGAAGCTCGCGGAAGAGCTTGTCGTAGTCGCGATCTGAAATTGTGGGTTTGTCGAGTACGTAGTACTCGTGCGAAGCTCTATTTAGGGCTTCCCTCAGCTGCGACGCGCGGGTCTGCGGATCCGTTGCTGCTGCTTCTTTTTTCTTCGGCATCCGCTTCTTCTTCTGCTTTGATGTGTTCGTTGAATTCCGCGCTGTCGAAGCGGACGACGCGGTTGCGTCCCATTTCCTTGGCGACGTACAGCGCGTCATCAGCTGCCTTGAGCATCTCCTCCCGGCCCTTGATGCGCGGGTGCGGCCACGATGCTACGCCGAGGCTTACCGTGCGCTTGAGGGTCCCGCCTTCGAACGAAAATGTATGCTCCTCGACGCGCTGACGCACCCGTTCTCCGAACGTGACAGCGGAATCCAGCACGGTGCCAGGCAAAAGCAGGAGGAATTCTTCGCCGCCGTATCGTCCGACGCGATCGATTTCCCGGGCTTCGTCCTTCAATATCTGAGCGAATTGCTTGAGCACTTCGTCGCCAGCCGCGTGTCCGTACGTGTCGTTCACTTTTTTGAAGTGATCGATGTCGCACATCACGCAGGCAACCGGCTCATGAAGTCGCAGCGAGTGCTCGAACATCTCATGCAGTCGCTGTTCGAGTGCGCGCCTGTTATCCACGCCCGTAAGCCCGTCGGTCATGGAGATATGCAGCAGCCGGTCGTTCATCTGCGATAACTCGCGTTCCCGCTCGCCCAGCTCCTGTTGAAGCTTCTTGATCCTCAACAGCGACCGGACTCTCGCCTCCAGCTCGGCGAAGTTTATGGGCTTGGTGACATAGTCGTCGGCGCCTGCCTCCAGCCCGGCGACCATTCGCTCCGTCGAGTCCAGAGCCGTCTGCATTATCACAGGTATAAATGGCAGCGACCTGTCTGCCTTGAGGCGTCTAACCACCTCGAGCCCGTCCATGTCGGGCATCATGACGTCCAGTAATATCAAATCCGGGCACCAGCGCTGGACAGTATCCAGTGCCGCCTGCCCATCGTTTGCGCCTTCTACGTCATATCCTCGTGCTTCGAGGCGTGCGCGCAGCACTTCCACGTTGTCTTCGTGGTCGTCGACAACGAGGATCCTTTTCTTGCGTGAAGCAGTGTTTTCTGGCTCAGTGACCATTATTGCGGCCGAGGAAGCGTTGTACCTCCGCTACCACGGCTCGGGGCTCGCATGGCTTGGCGAGGTAACCGTCACAACCTACTTCGAACGCCTTCTCACGGTCAGATGCAAGAGCGTGAGCTGTCAGGGCGATTATCGGTATGTGTTTGGTCTGGGGGTCATGCTTTAACACCTGCGTCGCTTCCCAGCCGTCGATAATCGGAATGGATATATCCATAAGTATCAGGTCCGGCTTGGAGGACCTGGCTTTTGCTATCCCTTCTTCACCATTCCACGCTTCGGTGACTTCATATCCGAAGTGCTTTAAAATGGTTGAATAGACTATACGGTTGTCTTCGTTATCCTCAACAAGCAGAATCATTTTACCAGACTCGCTCATTTGACCTCGCATGGGTATTGCAATCTCAGACCTGGTAAGCAAATACCTTACCACCCCTATGGAACTGGCTGATCGATGAGCGCTCCGGAGAGTAGATCGGGTCGGACTGGCCCTGCCCGCAAGCCGCGTGGGCGTCCCTATAAAAATGTCCCTGATGCCCATAACGCTGGAATGCTCGGTGTCGGGATGGTTATCGGGGCGGTGATCGGGGCTGGGGTGGCCCTGTTATTTGCGCCGCAGGCAGGTTGGGAGACCAGGCGAGGGATTTCGCGCAGGGCGCGCTCGATGGGTAGCGGTGCTGGCGCGTGGACCAAGCTTGGTCGGGAGCTTCGTAAGGCGGCAAGGGCGAAGCGAAAATCGCTCGAGCTCAGGGCCAAACGGGATGAAGTACTGGTTCATAAGGCCGCGCAGGGCGAACCCGCTTAGCCCGTAGCCCGTAGCCCGTAGCCGGTAGCAGGTAGCAGGTAGCAGTCGCTGAAGTCAGGCAGCAGAAAGCCGGTAGCAGTAGTTCCGCAGTTGTCAGGAAAGCTCCGTGACGGGTCAACGGGCGGATAGAGCAGAGCGTGCCTGATCCTTATAATGCTTATCGTTGACATCGGTCTCAGGCAGGCGGAGGGCAGCTTCGTACATGGCCTTTGCCTTCGCCTTCTCCCCCACATCATCGTAGATCTCGGCGAGATCGACATAGTGGACAATCCGCTCCGGATCGTTTGCGACTGACGCCTCCATGTAGCGAACGGCTTCCTTCCACGACGCGGTTCCGAAGACTTTCCCGCCCAGAAAATTCTTTGCGATCATCCGCGTCAAGCCATTGAGTCGCATGACTTCGGCGTTCCACATCCCCATCACGTGAAGACAGCCGCCGTGCCTCGGGTCGATGCGAAGGCATTCGAGTGCCTGTGACCGGATCTCCGTCGCGTACTTGATCCGGGCCTTCGGGCTTTGCGTCAACGCTGTCTTGCCAAGGGCGCGTGCAAGCGCAAAGTGGCCTTCCGGTTCACCCGGCTTGAGCGCCACCGCCTTTCTCGCATATTGCTCGGCGCTCGCGTAAAGCGCCTCCCGGCGCCCCTTGTCGTTAGTATAAGAGCCGATATCGACGGCCGAGCGTGATGCTTTCCAGTTCGCGTCGTAGCTGGATCCATCGAGCTTGATTGCCGTCTCGTAATGCGCGAGCGCTGACGTGGCGTTCATCGCCGCATAGTCGCGATCGCCGGCAGAGAGATGTTCGGCCGCTGATTGCGCGAGCGCAGATGACGAGATGAGCAGCGATGACAGCAGGAGTATGAAGCGTTGCATGAGTAACTTCTTGTGGAGATCGCAGTTGACTGCAGGTCACAGTACACCGATTGCAAGACAATGATCGTTCCACGGCTGATAGAGCGAAAGCGTGAAGGTGGGAGAATCGTCGAGCCCGAGTGGGATGAGCTGATTGCCGCTTATTCCGCCGGCAAGGTTCCCGATTATCAGATGTCTGCCTTGCTGATGGCGATTTTTTTCCGCGGGATGGATCGTGGCGAGACCAACGCGCTGACCGATGCAATGATCCAGAGCGGTGGTCAGCTCGAGCTGTCGCATTTGACCGTTCCACGAATAGACAAGCATTCGACCGGCGGCGTTGGCGACAAGGTTTCGCTGATTCTTGCGCCGCTCATTGCGTCGCTCGGTATCGCCGTTCCAATGATGTCCGGGCGCGGGCTTGGACATACAGGTGGAACTCTGGACAAGCTCGAATCAATTCCGGGTTTCCGCACGAATCTTTCGCTCGCCGAAGCGGCAGAGCAGGTCGAGGCGATTGGCTGCGCCCTGATTGGTCAAACGAAGGAAATCGCGCCCGCGGATCGAAAGCTCTATGCGCTGCGTGATGCAACAGCGACTGTCGAAGCAATTCCGCTCATCGCTGCAAGCATTATGAGCAAGAAGCTCGCGGAGGGATTGACCGGTCTTGTTCTCGATGTGAAGCAGGGCTCCGGCGCGTTCATGCCGGATCCGGAGCGCGCCGAAAAACTCGCGCGCGCGATGATTCAGCTCGGCGCGGACAGGGGCTGTCCGGTTGTTGCGCTGCTCACCGCAATGGACCGTCCGCTCGGGTTCGCGTGCGGCAACGCACTCGAGGTAAAGGAGTCACTCGATGCGCTGCGCGGCTCAGGTCCTGACGATTTGATGGAAGTGACCTACGCTCTCGGGGCAGAGATGCTGCTGCTTGCCGGCGCAGCAAAATCGCCTGATGACGCATGGACGAGCATGCAGGACGCAATTTCGTCCGGCAGGGCGCTTGAGAAATTCCGCGAGATTATTGAAGCGCAGGGCGGCGATGCGCGAATAATCGATCGCGATGATATCCTGGCAACGGCACCGGTTCGCGAAGACTTCATTGCTGATCGCGATGGTTTCGTCACTGAAATCGAGCCGCGTGCTGTAGGACATGGCGTGATTGCCCTTCGCGGTGGGCGACGGACGATGGAGGACAGGATCGATCCATCAGTCGGATTCATCATTCCTGTCAAACCCGGCGATGCCGTTCACAAGGGTGACACGCTCGCGACCATTCACGCTCTCGATGCAGCGGGACTCAAGGAAGGGAAGCGCGCGCTTCGCGATGCGATAGCAATCGCTGATGACAAAACTGATCATCTTCCGCTTGTTTCGACACGGATTACCGCCGACGGTTCGACGAGGTGGACGAAACCGTCCATCTGATGAAGCACGTTGTTCTGTTGAGGCGCTGGAAAGACCGGTTCAATCCGCTCGATGATCTGATAGCTGGAGCGGGATACCGCGTGACTGTCGCCAACGATGACGATTTCGTTTTCGACAGTGCCGACATCGTGTGGTTTCAGGGAAACGTGAACTGGTTCCCTCGGGCACGGTCGCATCTCGAGCGCCTGAATAACCACAGCCGCCCCTTCACAGTGACGTGGCACACTGAGCCGCTGCCATTCCCGAAACATTCAGGATTTCCGCAGCCGCGCCTCACGTTGCGCGAAATGGCGAAGATCATTCTGCGCGACCCGCGCGCCACCGATTCGTGGACCAACTCCCGGCGCATCGCTCAGCTCGTGCGCTCCGGTGTTCTCGATCTTTGCGTTGTTTCATCGAGATCGCGCCAGTCATACCTCAAACAAAAACAAATCCCGGCGGAATTCGTCCCGCTCGGCCACGATCCCCGAATGGGACGCGATCTTGAAAGAGTGCGCGACATCGATGTGCTCTTCATCGGGACTCTCGACGATTCCCGGCATAGAAAGGCGATTCGGTTCATTAGATCGCACGGCATCGAAGTTCATGCTGCCGGAAGCTGGACGAACGAAGCGTACTGGGGAGAGTCTCGAACGGAGCTGATCAATCGCGCGAAGATTTTCCTGAACGTGCAGAGACATCCCGGGCAGTACTCGGGACTTCGCATGCTGCTCGGAATGGCAAATCGATCCATGGTTGTCTCGGAACCCGTTCACGACCCGTTTCCTTACGAGCCGGGCGTGCACTGTGTGAGCGCCACGCTCGACCAGATGCCCGAAACAATTCTGAAATATTTGTCCGATCATTCCGCGCGAGCCGCTATTGCAGACGCGGGGCACTATTTTGTCACGACGCAGCTCACGATGGAAAAATCAGTTGCCGCAATACTCGATCACGTAAGTCGCCTGCAGTCGAAATGAAAGTTCCGCTTTTCCGGCCGTCGATTTCCGAGACGGCGATTTCAAGTGTCGCCGATGTCCTGCGCTCCGGCTGGCTCGGGCTTGGTCCGCGCACGCTTGAATTCGAGACCAGGTTCGCCGGATACGTCGGTGCGAATCACTGTGTCGGATTGAATTCATGCACGTCGGCGATTCATCTCGCCCTGCACGTGCTCGATCTGCCTGCGGGGTCCGAAGTAATCACGACTCCTCTTACGTTCGTGTCCACGAATCACGCGATACTGTACGAGGATCTCAAGCCTGTCTTTGCCGATGTCGATCGCGCGAGCGGGAATCTGGATCCGTCGTCGATTGCATCGGGCATCACGGAGAGGACGCGTGCGATCATCGTCGTGCACTATGGGGGATATCCTGCGGATCTCGATGAGATCTACGAGCTCGCGCGGAAGCATGATCTCACTGTCATCGAAGATTGCGCTCATGCGTGCGGCGCCGTGTATCGCGGAAAGCGCGTTGGAAGTCACGGTGACTTTCACGCGTTCTCATTTCATGCAGTGAAAAATCTTCCGATGGGCGACGGCGGCGCGCTCACGGTTCGCTCTCCGGAGCACGACGCGCACCTTCGCCGCCTGAGATGGCTGGGCATCGATAAGGACACGTTTCGCCGAACAAGCTCCACCTCATACGATTGGGACTACGACGTTCCCGAAGTGGGCTTCAAGTACCACATGAACGATATCGAAGCAGCGATTGGCCTCGCGCAGCTCTCGCTGCTCGACGGCGAAAATGCGCGACGTGCCGAGATTGCACGCCGGTACCGGGAGCAGCTGAACAAAGCCCGTGATGTTACGCTGCCGCCTGAATCTTCGGATCGCTCGAGCAGCTTTCATCTCTTTCCGCTCCTCGTTGAGAATCGCGATGGGTTCCTGGCAAAGATGAAGGACGCGGGCATAGGTATTGGCGTGCATTATCGCCGCAACGATACGTACCCGATGTACGAGCGTGCCGAGCTTCCGGAAGCTGAGTGGTTCTCCGAGCGCGTGGTGTCGCTGCCGATGCACATGTGCCTTTCGGACGAGAACGTCGAGTACGTCACAAGTACCATCAAATCCGGATGGTGAGATGAAGCTCCTCGTACTCGGCACACGGACATTCGCTCCTGAAATCGCTGACGTCGCATCCGACATCGACGGTGTAGAAATCGCGGGATTCGTCGAGAATATGGATCGCGGGAAGTGCTCGGAGACCCTTGAAGGTCTCCCGGTCTACTGGGTTGACGACATTGCTGCGATGCGCGATTCGCATCTTGCTGTCTGCGCACTCGGAACGACGTCGCGCAGCAGGTTCATCGATCAGGTTGAGGCAATGGGATTTCGTTTCGCGACGCTCGTTCATCCAACAGCACGCATCTCCAGAAACAGCACAGTCGGTGAAGGTTCTGTCGTCTGTCCGGGCGTGATCGTCGCGACGCGCACGACAATCGGACGTCACGTCATTCTCAACCGCGGCGCGATGATCGGGCATCACACCTCGATTGGGGATTATTGCAGCGTCATGCCCGGTG
>DATEDH010000216.1:0-19371 GCA_035281765.1 Gemmatimonadaceae bacterium | reverse complement strand
AACGGCCTTGTTCCTGATCGCTGGCCCACAAAAAGTTTTTCGAGCGTTGCCGCAATCGGCTTTGGTCTTACCGCGTATGGAATCGGAGTAGAGCGCGGTTATGTGACGCGCACCGCGGCTGCGGACCGCGTTTTGACAACGATGCGCTTCATGTATCGCGCGCCGCAGGGACCTGAGGCGACGAACGTCATCGGATACAAGGGATTTTTCTATCACTTCCTCGACATGGATACCGGTCACCGGTTCCGCGATGTCGAGCTCTCGACCATCGACACATCGCTTCTTCTTGCAGGCGTTCTTTTCTGTCAGTCCTATTTCACGGCGGACAATCCGGTTGAAGGCTCGATTCGCGCGTACGCCGATTCACTGTATGCGCGTGTAGACTGGACGTGGGTGCGCCCGCGCAATCCGCTCGTCAGCATGGGATGGAAACCGGAGAGCGGTTACATCGAAGCGGACTGGCACGGACTCAATGAAGCATTGATCCTGAATGTCCTCGCACTCGGCTCACCAACTCATCCGATCGACTCAACCGCCTATCAGGCGTATGTGAGCACTTATCGGTGGGCGGACTTCTATGGTCAGCAGCATGTGAACTTCGCTCCGCTGTTCGGGCATCAGTATTCTCACATCTGGATCGACTTCCGCGGGATTCGCGATGAGTACATGCGGTCGAAAGGGATCGACTATTTCGAGAACTCACGTCGTGCCGTGTATTCGCAGCGCGCGTACGCGTCTGCAAATCCAGGCAACTGGAAAGACTATGGCCCTGACATCTGGGGACTGACTGCCGTCGATGGGCCTCTCGACACGCTTCTCGTGATTCGCGGTGCGCCTCGCCGGTTCTGGACTTACTCGGCCCGCGGTGCAGCAGACGGAGAAATCCGCGACGATGGAACGATCGGGCCAACTGCCGCTGGAGGATCAGTCGCATTCGCGCCGGAGATTGCGGTTCCGGCGCTTGTCGCGATGCGCGAGAAATACGGTGACAATCTTTTCACTAACTACGGATTCCTCGATTCATTCAATCCGACGTTCGATCTCGATATCAAGCCGCAGCACGGAAAGATCGTTCGCGGCGTCGGCTGGTTCGATACCGATTATCTCGGAATCGATCAGGGTCCGATTATCGCAATGATCGAGAATTATCGCACCGGACTCGTGTGGAAGGTGATGCGCACCAATCCTCATATCATTCGCGGGCTCAAGCGCGCCGGCTTCACCGGCGGATGGCTTGAGCAATAGCGGCTCGCGTCTCTTTCTCTCGCGCACGCGTAAAATCATCGCGTGCGCAGCTGTCTTACTGACATCCTCATGCTCGCGGGCGTCTGACGACAGGACGCTTCGACTCTGGGCAATGGGCCGAGAAGGTGAGGTTGTCGCCCAGCTCCTGCCGGAGTTTGAGAAGACTCATCCGGGAATCAAGGTGGAAGTACAGCAGATTCCATGGAGTGCAGCGCACGAAAAACTCCTCACCGCATTCGTCGGCGATGCGACGCCCGACATCGCGATGCTCGGCAACACGTGGGTTCCGGAGTTTGTCGCGCTCGATGCGTTGGAGCCCCTCGATTCGCTCGCGGCATCGTCGACAGATCTCGTAAAGAGCGATTATTTCCAGGGCATATGGGACACTAACACCGTTGACGGCGTCACCTATGGAATTCCATGGTACGTCGACACTCGTGTGCTGTTTTACAGGACTGACATTCTCGCCGATGCAGGATGTCAGGGAATGCCATCGACATGGGCAACCTGGCGTGACTGCATGGTGCGCATCAAGTCGAAGATGAACGACCATCAGTATCCGCTGTTGATTCCGATCACCGAGTGGCCGCCGATCGTGATTCTTGGACTTCAGGCCGGGTCACCGATCCTTCGCGACAACGGAAGATTCGGTGGATTCAGTCAGCCGGAGTTCATGAAAGGGTTCGACTTCTATGTTGGACTGTTTCGCGATCGGCTTGCCCCTCCCTTTGCGGGAACCGAGATCTCCAATCTCTACCAGGAGTTTGAGCGCGGTAACATCGCGATGTACATAAGCGGTCCGTGGCAGATAGGTGAATTCAGCAATCGGTTGCCGAAGGACATGCAGGACAAGTGGATGACAGCACCTCTTCCAGGTGTCGACGGTCCCGGTGTATCACTCGCCGGCGGAGCGAGTCTCTCGCTATTCAGGCAAAGCCGCCACAAGAAGGAAGCATGGCAGCTGATGGAATTTCTCTCCCGTCCTGATGTGCAGGTGAAGTTTCATCAGCTCACCGGCGATCTCCCTGCGCGACGCACTGCATGGAATGATCCGGTTCTTTCAGGCAACAAATACGCGACAGCATTTCGCGAGCAGCTCGAGCGCGCGGTGCCGACTCCGAAAGTCCCTGAGTGGGAGCAGATCGCGACGAAAGTCTTTGAGCACGGTGAGCACGCAGTTCGCGGAAATCAGACTCCACAGCAGGCAATGGCCGCACTCGATCGCGACGTGAACGCGATCCTGGAAAAGCGTCGCTGGCTGATGGATCACAAGGCGGGGCACTGATATGGCGAAGCTGAGAATTCCCTCCGAGGCAAACACCGCCGCGTGGTTCTTTCTCGCGCCATCACTCACGCTTATCGGCGTCTTCTTTTTCCTCCCTGTAGTCGCGTCGCTCTTGCTCAGCGTTACCGACTTCGATCTCTATGGCATCGCGGATCCGTCCAACACACGATTCGTCGGGTTGGAGAATTACTCGCGACTGCTGCAAAACCCCGATTTCTGGCGCGCGCTCAGAAATACTTTCTACTTCGCGCTTGTCGGTGGTCCATTGACCATCGCTGTTTCGCTCGGCGCAGCGCTCCTCCTCAGCTCCAAGCTCGTTCGCTTCAAGGGATTCTTCAGGACCATCTACTTCACGCCGTTCGTCACTACGCTCGTCGCTGTCGCGATTGTCTGGAAGTACCTGTATCACACCCGATACGGCCTCTTCAACTACGCGCTTGGCGCAGTCGGAATCGATCCAGTCGACTGGCTTGGTGATCCGCGGTGGGCGATGCCCGCGATCATACTGATGGCAGTGTGGAAGAGCTTCGGCTACAACATGCTCATCTTCATCGCCGGGCTTCAGGCAATACCGGAAGATCTGTACGATGCGGCCGAGATCGATGGAGCGAGCGCGGTGCGCCGATTTTTTAGTATTACGCTTCCCATGCTCGCGCCGACTCTCGTGTTTGTCACCGTGATCACGATGATCGGGTACTTCCAGTTGTTTGCAGAGCCTTATGTCATGACACAGGGCGGGCCGCTGAGAAGCACCACCAGCGTTGTGCTTCTCATGTACGAGGAAGGATTCAGGTGGTGGCGCATGGGCAACGCTGCAGCAGTTGCATTCGTGTTGTTCATCGTCATCCTGGTTGCGACACTCATGCAGTTCCGGCTGCAGAAGGACAGAACATGACAGCGCGAGCCGATTCCATTCCTTCGATTGCGCGGCGCGAGCGGCTGCAGCGAGTCATGCTCTACACACTGCTCATCATCGGTGCGCTGCTCGCCCTCCTCCCGATGCTGTGGATGCTTTCCGCTTCGCTGATGCCGACTGGTGAAGCGAGTACGTTCCCGCCGCACTTCTTACCGAGCAGGCCAACACTCGCTCACTATCAGGATTTGTTCACACGGTTGAGCCTCGGCCGTTATCTGTTCAACAGTGCCTTTATCGCGATTGTCGTCACCGCGACGTCCCTCGTGATCAATGCGATGGCGGGCTACGCGTTTGCCAAGCTCCGCTTTCGCGGTCGCGACAGAGTTTTCAGGGGATTGTCGGCGGGACTGGTTCTGCCGGTCCAGGTTTCGATGCTTCCACTGTTTCTGCTTCTGAAGAACCTGGGCCTGATCAATACGTACTGGGGCGTAATCATCCCCGGTCTTGCAAGCATCTTCGGAATTTTTCTCGTCAGGCAGTACGCCCTTTCAATTCCTGATGAGATGCTCGATGCGGCACGTGTCGATGGAGCTTCGGAGCTCCGGATCTTCTGGACGATCGTAGTCCCGGGAATTCTTCCGATTCTTGCCACGCTGGCGATCTGGACATTCCTCGCAACATGGAACGACTTCATGTGGCCATTGATCGTCCTGAGTGACGAATCGAAGTACACGCTGCCTGTCGCGCTAGCGAATCTCTCTGGCGAGCACGTTCAGGATACGGAGCTGATGATGGCAGGCTCCGTTATCACGGTGATTCCCGTCATGCTCGTGTTCCTCTTTCTGCAGCGGTACTACATCCAGGGTGTAATGGCAGGAAGCGTGAAGGGATGATTGCCGCTCTCGTGCTTGTCGCCGCGCTGCAGACACAGGCAGCCACGATTGTGCTCGATGACTTCGAATCGACGAGCGGATGGAAGACAACTCCTTCCGATGGAGTGTCACTCGAGCTTCATGAAGATCAGGGACTGCATGGAAAATCGATGCGGCTCGATTTCGATTTCCACGGCCACGGCGGCTATGCGGTAATTCACAAGGACATCAAACTCGCCGTTCCGGTCAATTACGAATTCACATTTTCCATTCGCGGACCGGCGCCGGTCAACACACTCGAGTTCAAGCTCATCGATCCGAGCGGCGACAACGTGTGGTGGTCCAATCAGCCCGGTTACGTTTTTCCATCAGAATGGAAAACCGTCACCAGAAAGAAGCGACACATATCGTTTGCGTGGGGCCCGCTCGGCGGTGGGGAGCTCAAGAATGTTGCGGCCATTGAATTCGCCATAACTGCAGGCACTGGCGGCAAAGGATCAGTATGGCTCGATGACCTGAAGCTCACACCTCTCGATCCCGAAGGCCCGTACACGCTGACACCGCGCGTAACCGGCCCTGAAACCCCGGGTCATTCGGGCTCGATGGCGCTCGACGGAAAGATGAATACGAGATGGCGGCCACCGGCGACGAACGGCAGGCGAACCCTCGACATCGACTTCCTCAAGCGGCGAGAGTTTGGTGGACTTGTACTCGATTGGGACAGCGCTGGCCGCGCGCTCTGGTATACAATTGAAACGTCGATCGACGGTAAGGAGTATTCCCCTGCCATCTATGGCGGCCCGAGCAATTCCAATCGCGACTACATCTATCTTCCTGAAGCGGACGCTCGTTATCTGCGCCTGACCGTCGCAGCGCCACCATCGGTCGGATTACGCGAAATCACCGTGAAGCCATTGTCATGGTCAGCGACGAAGAACGATTTCCTGAAAGCAGTCGCGCGTGACGCTCCACCGGGCGACTACCCACGCTACTTCCAGAACAAGCAGTCGTACTGGGCGGTTGTGGGCGTCAGCGGCGACACACATGAAGGTCTCCTCGATACGCGGGGAATGCTCGAGACCGGGAAAGCGCAATTCTCCATCGAGCCGTTCATCAGGAGTGGCGACCGATTCATATCGTGGGCCGATGTCAGCACGCGTGCATACGATGCCGAAGAAGATCTGCCGATACCGATGGTTACCTGGTCCGCATATCCGATCGAGCTGACCGTCACAGCATTCGCGAATGGCGCGCCGGGAGCGTCACAGCTGTTCGGCAGCTACCGCGTTCGCAACGCGAGCTCGCAATCGCGAAAGGCAACTCTTTATCTCACAGTGCGGCCGTTTCAGGTGAATCCGCCATGGCAGTTCCTGAATACTCCGGGCGGATTCGCAGCCGTCAACGAGATCAAATTCGACGGTAACGCACTTCAGGTGAATGACCGGGTCGTTGTTCCTGTATCGAAGCCAGTCGCCGTAGGCGCGACCACTTTCAACGCGGGCAATCTGATTCAGATGCTTCGATCGGGTGAGCCGCCGAAAACCACGCAGGTCACCGACAAGCTCGGGTTAGCGTCTGCAGTATTCACCTACAACCTGAGTCTCGCGCCAAATCGGGACACAGTCATCTACATCGCAGTCCCGATGCATGATGCCAAACCATCGTGCATGCTCGCCGGCTGCAGCGAGACCTGGGCCCGTGCTCAATTCGACTCGGCAAAGACATGGTGGCGAACTGCGCTGAGCGATGTTCAGATCACGCTGCCGCGGCAGGCAGTCAGCCTGCGACATTCGATTCGGTCCAACCTTGCATACATCCTCATCAATCGTGACGGCGCCGCCATCCAGCCGGGGTCACGCTCGTACGAGCGGTCATGGATACGCGACGGATCACTCACGTCATCCGCGCTCCTGAGACTCGGTCGCTACAGGGAAGTAAAGGATTTCATCGAATGGTTTGCACCATATCAATTCGAGAACGGAAAGATTCCATGCTGTGTCGACGCGCGCGGGTCAGATCCCGTTCCCGAAAATGACAGCCATGGCGAGTTCATTTATCTCGTAGCCGAGTATTATCGGCACACGGGTGATCGTGATTTGCTCGAGAAGATGTGGCCGCATGTTGCAAAAGCGTTTCAGTTCCAGGATTCACTGCGGCTCTCGCGCCAGACTCCGGAGTTCAAGTCGCCTGATAAGCAGGTCTTCTGGGGTTTGATGCCGCAATCGATCAGTCACGAAGGTTATTCGGCAAAGCCGATGCATTCGTACTGGGACGACTTCTTCGCACTTCGTGGATTCAAGGACGCCGCCTTCATGGCGCAGACACTTGGCAAACCGGACACCGCACATTATCGCGAAGTGCGCGACATCTTCGAGAAGGACCTTCGTGCCTCGATTCAGCTTGCAATGAAGCAGCACAAGATCAGCTACATACCCGGCGCAGCCGAGCTTGGCGATTTCGATGCGACATCTACAACTGTCGGTGTGAATCCGGGCGGCGAGCTCGGTACCGCACTCGAGCCTGCGATAAGGCGCACCTTCGACAAGTATTACGCGAACTTCATCGAGCGACGCGACAGCGGCAAACCATGGAACGCGTACACGCCATATGAGTGGCGCACTGTTGGAACATTCATTCGATTGGGCCAGCGCCAGCGTGCTCATACCATCGCGAGCTGGTTCATGGGACATCAACGGCCCGCCGGATGGCATCAGTGGGCCGAAGTCGTGATGGAGAAGGTCGACTCGGCCCAGTTCATTGGCGACATGCCGCACACGTGGGTCGGCTCCGACTTCATCAGGTCCGTGCTCGACATGTTCGCGTACGAGGAGGAATCAGATTCTTCTCTCGTAGTCGGCGCCGGCATTACATCGGATTGGCTTCGCGACCCTGCAGGCGTCGGGATCAGGGGATTATCGACGCACTATGGAAAGATCAGCTATTCGATGCGACGCGGTGCAAGAGGTACCGAGGTCAGAATTGAGAGCGGTGTGAGAATTCCACCGGGCGGGATAATCGTGAAGCCGCCTGTGGGACGCGCCACGAAAGTCACGTCACTTCCGGCAACGCTGACCATTCCGTACAAATGATGGACTCAGACGGGGGTCGCGCCGTTAAGTGCTATGATGCGAGAGTAATATCTCCCGCTGTCCTTGATTGTGCGCTCCTGCGTTTCATAATTCACGTGAACGATGCCGAATCGTTTCGTGTAACCGTGGCTCCACTCGTAATTATCGAGCAGCGACCACGCGAAATACCCGCGCAGGTTGACTCCCTTTACGATCGCATTGCGAATCGCATCGAGATGATCGCGCAGGTACGCAACGCGCAGCGGATCTGTCACTTGTCCGTTCTCCGCGGCGGGCGGATCAGCCCACGCCGATCCATTCTCGGTGATATAAAGCGGGATGTCACCGTATGTGGACTTGATCCATACGAGAATGTCGGTGAGCCCCTGAGGAAAAACTTCCCATCCCATTTCGGTGTGAGCGTTTCCAATCTGCGCCACTCGTTCACAGCGGAATGGAAGATTCGTGTCATCGTGGCGAATGACAGAGCGCGAATAGTAGTTGACGCCGATGAAATCCACGGGCTCGCGGATGATCTTCATCTCATCATCGCTCGGCGAAATCCAGGCATCTTCAAAGATCTCAGCGAGCTCTTCGGGATATTTGCCAAAGAACACCGGATCGAGATAATGGCGGTTGCTGTACGCATCCATTCTCGCGGTCGCAGCGAGATCCTCGCCGGCATTCGAGGCGGAGTATCGCGGCTCGAGATTCACAACGAGACCAATCTTGCCGGCGTTCGCGCTGGAGCGAAACGCCTGAACCGCCATACCGTGCGATCGCAGAAGATTGTGGGTCACTATCGGCGCTTCGTACATGTTGTGATGACCAGGCGCGAGATTGCCATGCATGTACCCGCCGTCCATCACTACGAACGGCTCGTTGATCGTCGCCCACATCGGCACTCGGTCGCCGAGCGCATCGTACATCGTCGTCGCATAATCACCAAACCACGCCGCGATATCGGGATTGAGCCATCCGCCGAGGTCATCGAGCGCAGCAGGCAGGTCCCAGTGATACAGCGTTACGTTGGGAGCGATTCCATTCTCGAGCAGCCGGTCGATCAATCGCGAATAGAAATCGATTCCCTTCTGATTGACTCTGCCCTTCCCCTCCGGAAAGATCCGGCTCCACGAGATGCTGAGCCGGTACGCCTTGAGGCCGAGCTCGCGCATCAGCGCGATGTCGGACTCATATCTATAGTAGTGGTCGCAGGCCACGTCCCCGGTGTCGCCATTCGCAGTGTTGCCCGGCGTGTGCGAGAATCGATGCCAGATGCTCGCACCCGCTCCATCGGCGAGAGGCGATCCTTCAATCTGGTAGGCGGCGGTTGCGGCTCCCCACACAAAATCACTCGGAAATTCACTCATAACGCGGCCGAGGTTCGATGGCGAGCGTAAAGCTTGAGGGCATTCGCAAAATCTATCAGGGACAGACCGAGCATGTTGCCGTGCACGGGGTGAACCTCGATGTTGCCGACGGCGAGTTCATCGTGCTCGTTGGCCCGTCCGGCTGCGGAAAGAGCACGACTCTCCGGATGATTGCCGGGCTTGAGTCGATCACCGCGGGCACGCTCTCGATCGACGGTCGTATCGTGAATGATGTGCCCCCCAAGAATCGCGACATCGCGATGGTCTTTCAGAATTACGCGCTTTACCCGCACATGTCGGTCCGCGATAACCTCGCGTTTGCTCTCAAGCTGAGAAAAGCGTCCGACGATGAGATCGAGAAACGGGTCTCGAAGGCAGCGGAGATCCTCGGCATCACTGAATATCTTGGCCGTAAGCCAAAAGCGCTCTCAGGAGGACAGCGGCAGCGTGTTGCGCTTGGACGCGCGATTGTTCGCGAGCCGAAGGTCTTCCTCTTTGATGAGCCGCTCTCGAATCTCGACGCACAGCTGCGCGTGCAGATGCGCCGCGAGATCGCAAAGCTTCATACTGATCTTCGCGCAACGATGATCTACGTCACTCACGACCAGGTCGAAGCCATGACACTCGGCGATCGTATCGTTGTGATGAACAAGGGTCATGTTCAGCAGATCGACAGCCCTATGAACCTGTACGATCATCCAATGAACAGGTTCGTTGCGGGGTTTATTGGAAGTCCGGGAATGAACTTCGTCGACGGTGCTCTCGTAAACGGAGACAGTCGTGTTCAGTTCGTTGCAGATGGAGATTCGTTCTCGCTGGATCTCCCACCGGGACTGATAGAGCGGATGAAAGGCTTCGAGGGGCAGGCGGTGACGCTTGGTATTCGCCCCGAGGACGTTTCGGTAACACCCGAAGCCGGGCCACCCTTGTTTACCGGCGAATCGACGATCGTGCATCCGCCAATCACCGCGCCTGCACGTCTGGAGCTTGTCGAAGCACTCGGGAACGAGGCGTTCGTGTATTCGAGCGTTGGCAAGTACAGTGTCACAGCGCGTGTTGCGCCGAGGCCATTCCCGGATCCCGGCTCACCGATAACGCTGGCCTTCGATCTCGCGAAGGCTCACTTCTTCGACAGGAATACCGGCGAGCGTATCGGGCGCGGTTAAGCTGACTCGAGAAGGTGGGCCAGCTTGTCGAAGCACTCTGTCCATCCGCCCTCGTGACCGTCACGCGAACCGGATGATGTGAATCCTGTCTGACGGAAAGTCATCTCAGTCGTTTTGCCTGCCTCCTGGAGGATGACCGTACAGACAGTTTCAGGTCCCGGATTATTGCTCTCGTCGAGCCATGCATGAGTGAAAACGAGGCGTTCGGGAGGAACTATCTCGCGATAAACACCGCCGAGCGGCAGTCGGGCTCCATCGGGATCCAACATCACGGCTTTCCAGTATCCGCCGGGTTTGAGCTCGCCTTCGCTCACCGGAACCGTTAAGTTTTTTGGAGCCGACCATTGCTTCATTTCTTCCGGATCAGTCCACGCCTTCCACACTTTTTCTCGGGGAGCATCGAACACCCGGTGGATGGAAAGCTCGAGTGAGTCAGTAGTATCCTGATCTTGCGGCACTGATTCTCCTCCTGATGCGTGCTCTCTTTCAAGAGCCGTGTGCATCGATCATGGTTGAGTATCTGCGTCCGGTGTATGGCATTCCGCACGATGGATAGAACTCGTGCGCTGCAGCTCGATGTTCCGCACTCGTTAGCGTAAGCCGCGCACACCCTGCATTCGCGGCCCAGAGTTTCGCCTCGGCGACGAGAAATCGACCGACCCCGCGGCGACGCGCTTTGCTCGATGTGACGAGCGCATCGATGTAAGCAACCGGACCTGCAACATGAATCGCAGAGTGCCGCGAAAGCGCCATCAATCCGAGAGGCGAGTCGGTTGAATCGACCGCAAGAAATACGTTGCCGCCTTCACGCCGAACCGATTCGATACGCGCAGGCATCTCAGCGGGATCCTGAGGATACCCAAGCTCAGCTAAAAGTTCGGCAATTACCTTGGCGTCAGCTGGTGCAGCTTCACGCAGTTGGAGTTCGTTCATTTTGTTGAGCTGTTTCCGCTCTCGGAAGTTTCAGCTCAAAGATACTGCCTTGTCCAACCGTGCTCTCGAGGGTGAGATTGCCACCCATTCCCCGCGCAAGATCGCGGCTGATTGCAAGACCAAGCCCTGTGCCTTCGGCTGATCTCGACTTGCTTGCGTCAACCTGCACGAACGGCTCAAAGACTTTTTCGATCATCTCGGCCGGAATTCCAACTCCGTTGTCTATCACTCTCAGGGAAACTGAATCGGGAGCCGCGTGGGCCTCGATGCAGATGCTGCCCCCAGTCGGAGTGAACTTGATGGCGTTCGTCATGAGGTTCAGAAGGATCTGCTGCACCTTCTCGCGATCCGCCATCGCGACAAGCCTTTCCGGAACTGCCGATTCGATCACAATCGATTTGCGCGCGGCCTGGGGATCGCACATCGGCTGAACACTGTCGACGAGCTCGCGCAGCTTCACGGGCTCGACAGCATAATCAACACGTCCTGCTTCGATCCTCGAAAGATTCAGGACATCGTTGATGAGACGCAGCAGGTGCCGCTGGCTGCGATCGATTCTGCCGAGCGTCTCGCGCTGCGGATCGCTGATCGGCCCGTGAACTCCCATCTCCAGAAGCTGCACGTATCCGCCGATAGCATTGAGCGGAGTCCGCAGCTCGTGGCTCATCACTGCGAGGAAATTGCTCTTCGCATGATTCGCTTCATCCGCCGCAATGCGCTGCTTTTCCAGGTCTTCGTTGAGAACCACCAGCTCATCGTTCACTGACTGAAGGGTCTCACTCTGGACTTCCATCTCCGCAGCCTGTTCCTGAAGCTGCTGATGCTGGAGCTCCAGCTCGAGAGCCTGTGCCTCGAGTTGTTCATTCGCGCGATCGGCAGTCTGCCGCGCTTCGAGCAGAGCTTCCTCATACCTGCGTCGCTCGATGACTTCCATGAGGACGCAGTCAGTGATCATCTGGCCGCTGCGCTCACTGCGCTTTGCATTGCACAGCATTCCAACGTCGTCGCCCTGCTTTGTGCGCAGGAGCATGAAGATTTCCTGCGCACTGCCGCGCAGCTTGACCAGCGGAAAGAAATGCGTCTGATAAAAAATCCGCGAGCCGGTGCCGAAAAGCGTCTCGACATGATGAGAAACAAGCTCATCGCGGCCGTATCCAACACGGTCGAGCAGAGTCGCGTTTACCTGCTCGATCTTGCCATCATCTGTAAACGAGATGAATCCGCAGGGAGCGCGATCGAGTACCTCAGGCAACGGTTCGGCCATCGAGATACTCCTTCATCAGCTCAATAGTCTCTTCCGGGTGACTCATGTGAGGGCAATGACCGGTTGCCTTCATCACTCGAAAAGTGCTTCCACGCAAATTGCTCTTCACATATTCCCCAACAGCTTGCGGTGCGACTATGTCTTCCGAGCATTGGAGAATGAGTGACGGGATGTTGAACGCCGCGAGATCCTTCCTGTTGTCGGCGAGGAATGTCGCCTCAGCGAACCTTCGAGCAATCACCGGATCTGTCGAGCAGAAACTTTCCGTCAGCTCCTGCCCGAGCTCGGGACGCCCGCCATTCCCCATGATCGCAGGCGCCATGAAATTCGCCCAGCCGATAAAATTGCGATCCATCATCTCGAAAAGCCCGTCGATATCGGCTTTTTCGAATCCGCCCACATATCCATCATCGTTTATATACCGGGGCGACGGGCCGATCATGATCAGCTTCGCAAACCTGCCGGGCTCCTGGTTCGCCGCGAGCACTCCAATCATCGAGCTCACCGAGTGTCCGACAAAGATCACATCGTGCAGATCCAGGGCGCGAACCACGTCGAGAACGTCATTCGCGTACCCTTCGAGCGTGGAATATCTCTCCGCCGAGTATGCGTTCAGGTCGGAATGACCCGATCCGACATAGTCGAACAGGACAATCCGGTAATCGTTCTCGAAAGCAGGTGTCACATAGCGCCACATGTTCTGGTCACACCCGAATCCATGGGCGAACAGCATCGGCTGAGTCCCGTTGCCGAAGACTTTTACGTTATTTCTCTTGAGGATGTCGGAAGACATTACGTCCGGGGGGAGGGGCATAGTTAACATAGCAAATGTCACGCTAGCGCGGGGGCGCCCTCGCAATCATCTGGTCGAGAACGAGGTTTACGGCTCTTTTCCCGCTTCTGTCTTGTTGGCGCTACTTCTTTCGCCAGATGACAATCGAGCCGCAGCCTGTTCGGCTTTTCTGGAACTCGTTGGGCACAGTCGCCTCGGAATAGATCTCGATACCCGCGATTTCCCGCGGATACAGCCAACCGTCGAGATCCTCGGCGCTGAACTGCGGCATGTGCAGGCCATCCAGATAAATCGCCGGCGCGCACCAGTCGCCATCGATACCGCGCATCAACAGCCGCTTGTCTGTCGTGCTCATGTCCTGCGGATCGACAGCGATCGCCATGTCGGTCGCAAGCGTGTCAGTCGCAAAACCGATGCGTATTCCGTGAATTGACCTGAAGATGTCCGATGCGAAAGTTGCTGGACGCTTTGCGATATCCCTCTGCGTCACGTAACGACCGACGCCGGTGCGTGCGCGATCAGCAAATCCGCTGCGATCGATATTCGAAAGACGGTTCGCCTTGATGCGAACTGTGTCGAGCACAGACTGCAGCGTAGAGAGAGCAATCCGCACGGGCGGCGCATCTCTCAGAACATTCACAAAGCGCCGATCGGGATAATAGCCGAGCGCGTGAATCTCGATCATGCGAGTTCCAACAGGCGCATCACCGATCGACCACTTTCCATCAGCATCGGTTCGCGTCTCCGGCCCGTCCACAATGTTCACCACGGCGCCGGATATCGGATGCCCGTCAGTGTACGCGTAAACGACACCACTCAATCGCCCATCGCCGTAATGAATACGCCGTTGGTTCGAAAATGTCGTTTCCGCCGCACCAATCGTATTGGTCATCGACCTTCCGAGAAACATCTCGTGCCTCAGGAATCCTTCCTTCGGCACCTGGACTTCAATTACATCGGTGCTGTCGATCCCGAGGCTCGCGATCAGTGTCATGTTGCCGCCCGTCGGCAGATTGCACATCGCAAACCATCCGTTGGGGGCAGTCGTTGCGACAATCCGCGGAACGTTCCGCACAACTCCATTCCGCCTGAATGAAAGTTCGAGCCACTGACCCGTAACTGTCGCTCCGCCTACTGGCATACCGGTCTTTGCGTCGCGAACAAACCCGACGGCAAATCCCGATTTCTCATTTGATCGCTCGCCGCAGATCTTGTCTTGCAGGCGCGCTGTGGACGGGATGGCAAGGTCGACGCGAAGTCCACGCTCGCCTTCCAGCTTCACAGCCCGCACGACGGGTTCCACGCCGAGCGAGTCGAGCATCGGATGAAAGAACCCGAGCACGTAGCTGCCGTCGGGAACGTCAGAAAAAAGAAACCGGCCGAGCTGATCCGACATAACCGTCTGGCCGAACGTGACACTGCTGTCGGCCGAGACGAGCTGGACTATTGCTTCAGCGAGGGGGTTGCGGGAAATGCTGTCGTGTACGTACCCCGCAACGGTCCGTGGCGGACGTCTCACCGAGTCTGCCCGCTGTGCGTCGGCCTCTCGCGCGACAAGCGCGAAAAGGATCAACAACCAGAGCGAATTCCTTCGGCAGCTCGACATTGGAACAATGACCGGCCCTTATGGAAGACCACTTTAAATATCTCGCGGGGCACACGCCAGCAACAGAACCAGGCCCGAAGACGCCTATTTCCGGAAAACGTAGCTCAGCCCGTTCTCCACAAACGTGATCCTGCTCCCGTCTCCAATGGCGACCCTCTGCCGGGTGCCCGCGCTGTTCGTGAATGTCATCGACGTCCCAAGCGTGCCATAGCTGCCCGTTTCCGATATTGGGACGGTCGAAGCGGTGCCGTTTACCGTGACCCTCATGGTGCCCATTTCCTGGTACGTATTCCCTTCATAGAGGATGAACTTGTCGTCGACGACCTCGGTCTTGTTTGCGCCGCTGCCGCTGACCGTGTAGGGGAGCGACTCGCCGTTGATTGACCTCAGCGGGTATGTCCCGGTCGTGGCAGACGCGCCGGTAACCCCGCTGTCACATGCTGCGACAAACACAGCTGTCACGAGAATCCAAGCTCTCTTCATATATCGGCAAACCTCCGTCGAATTACCGCAGAACCCGGCACCAAGAATGCCTATGGGCATGGGTAAACACAACTGCGAGACACGAATGTCGGGGTTCAAGGTCGGATATTTCGTTGGAAGCCTTTCCAGCACGTCGATCAACCGGAAGCTCAGCAAGACCCTGATTCGACTGGCGCCATCGCAGCTCGAGCTCACCGAGATTACCTACTCGAATCTTCCCCTCTACAGCCCCGATTACGACAAGGACTATCCGCCGGTTGCACGCGAGTTCAAGGCGTCGATCGCGGGGGTCGATGCAATTCTATTCATAACTGCCGAATACAATCGCTCCATACCCGGCAGTCTCAAGAACGCTATCGATTGGGCAAGCCGGCCGTGGGGACAGAATTCCTTTACACGAAAGCCATCCGGCGTCATCGGAACATCACCGGGAAAAATCGGGACGGCCGTAGGGCAGCAGCATCTGCGGAGCATCCTCAGCTTCTGCAATTCGCCGCAGATGAATTCACCCGAAGCCTACATACAGTTCACGCCTGGACTCATCGACGATGAAGGCGTCGTCACCGACGTGACAACTGAAGAATTCCTTCGCAACTACATGGAAGAATTCTGCGGATTCATCAATCGTGTCTACACTGTGCTGCCGCGAACTGCCTGAACCGAAATCGCCGGTGGCCTGATCAGCGTTTGATACACAACGCAGTATCGCTCAGTCAGCTTTATCAGCGTGTTGATCTGGTCTTCGCTCGCATCTGAATCGATGGAGATCCGAAGCCGCACATTCTGAAATCCAACCGGGACTTCCTTCGAAACCCCGAGGGTACCCCTGAAATCGAGGTCACCCTCGGCGTCTATCGCCGCGTCACGAACCTCCAGACCAAGCGCGGTCGCAACTGCGTTGAGTGTTACTCCCGCACACGCAACGAGCGCCTCGAGAAGCATGTCGCCGGAACATGCACTGAGTCCATTGCCTCCAGTCGCAGGGTGCAATCCCGCAGCAACGAGTGCTTTCCCAGTTTCAATCTTGCAAGTCACGCCTTCGCCGAGCCGGCCCGAAGCCTTGAGAGTGATGAGCGCAGCATCCGGAGTCTGACGATACAGATCCTTGAGCGGAGCCTGCGTCGATTTCAGTTCTTCAGCATTCATTTTGATTTTGTCGCCTGATTGGTTGGTCACCCTTGCTACGCTGCATCGACTGCGCCATCAGGCAATCGTCGTAATCACGTGCGCCTGGATCTTTCCATCGACAGGACCGGCACCGAATGCACGCCGCAATGCGTCGGTTGCAATGTCAGTCGCCTCTTCCAGGCGGGCAGCATCACGCGCAAGTATCTCATTGCGAAGCGGTGTCCCCTCACAATAGGCAATCGCCGGAATCCTCGGCGAATCGGCGCGGCTTCTCTCAGGAATAGTATCGAGATGCGGAGAGGCAAATCCTCCTCGCTTCACGTCGCTCAGAATCTGGTCGGGATCGAAATACCCGTGGGGTGTTCGCGCAAGAAATCGCGGAGGATCGTGCGGAAACATTTCCGCCATCGACTGAGTCACGATGTCTGCGAACTCATTTTCTTCTATTCGATCCCACACACTGAAGATGAACACGCCGCCCTTTCTCAGGACGCGGCGCGCCTCACTGAATCCCTTGATCCTGTCCGGAAAGAACATCGCCGCGAACTGGCAGATCACCGCATCGAATGATCCGTCATCGAATGGAAGATCGAGTGCGTCAGCGAGCTGCCATTCAACATTAGGCGAATGCGTCGTCGATGCAGCACGATCGAGCATTCCCTGGTTGAGGTCCGTTGCAATTATCCGCGACTCGCGCAGCAGCGGGGCAACTGCGCGAGTGACTGCACCGGTTCCTGCGGCAATCTCGAGTACGGTTTTCGGCGCCAGCGAAGCGACCCGATTCGCAACCTCGCGCGCATACTGATCGAATATCAGCGGAACGAGATACTTGTCGTACAGCTCGGGAACCTTGTCCGCGAAGACCGCGTCGAGATCAGTCATCCCGGCAGCCGTTGATCTATTTTGCCGCAGGAGCCGGCGGGGGCGTGTAATTCTTGAAGATCTCCGACGACTCGAGAATCGCGCGCTCCTCATCATTCATGTCCGGCAACACTTCCGCAAATAGCGGCGTGCTGAGATAGCGCTCTCCAGTGTCAGGCAGCATCGCGAGAATCACCGAGCCCTTCTCTGCCTCTCTGGCAACCTGCAGCGCCGCCGTAAAAGTCGCGCCTGAAGAAATGCCGACGAAGATGCCCTCTTTAGTTGCGAGCTCATGACTCGCGCGCATCGCGTCGGGACCCGCCACGGGAACGACCTTGCTCACGAATCCAGCGGCGACTGCATCTCCCGTCAGCTTCGGGATGAAATCGGGACTCCATCCCTGGATCGGGTGCGGCTTCCACGCTGAATGTCGCGACTTCGGGGTGCCATCCGCGTTCTGGTCCTGCTTGGCTCCGCTCGCCACCAGCGGCGCATCCTGCGGCTCCGCCAGAACGATTTTCGTTTCGGGTCTTTCCTTCGCGAGCACGCGTCCGACACCCTTGAGCGTTCCGCCGGTACCAAATCCGGTCACCCAGTAGTCGAGCCGCTGTCCCTGAAAGTCGCGCAGAATTTCCTGCGCAGTTGTGCGCGAGTGGAAATCGGCATTCGCTTCGTTCTCGAACTGCCTCGTGAGAAACCATCCATTCTTCTTCGCGAGCTCCTCTGCCATCTTCACCATTCCCGTCGCGCCCATCGGCGGTGGCGTGAGAACGACTTTGGCACCAAGGAATCGCATCAGTCTCCTGCGCTCTATCGAAAACGATTCCGCCATCGTCACCACGAGCGGATATCCCTTTGCGGCACACACCATCGCGAGCCCGATGCCGGTATTTCCACTCGTCGCTTCGATCACAGTCTGACCGGGCTTGAGCTCACCGCTTTTTTCCGCCGCTTCGATTACGCCGAGGGCAAGGCGATCCTTTACTGATCCAAGCGGATTGAATGCCTCCACTTTGACATACAGCTCGACCCCCTGTGGAGCGAGGCGATTGATCCGGACAACGGGGGTGTTGCCGACGGTTTCGAGAATACTGGCAAGACGTGTCATCAGCCTGTGGGTGAGTGGTTCAATGGAAAATGTACCCAGATGGCAAACGATGCGTCGATTATTGCCACAGCAATTTTCAGGCGATATCTTGCATGGGTAT
Source organism: Gemmatimonadaceae bacterium (assembly GCA_035281765.1). GTDB lineage: Bacteria > Gemmatimonadota > Gemmatimonadetes > Gemmatimonadales > Gemmatimonadaceae > UBA4720. The sequence continues at coordinate 1,233 of DATEDH010000216.1, read as the reverse complement.
GCCCACCCCAACCCAGCGTCCGGCACCCGCCACCACGCCCGACCTGGTGCTCGCCAAGGCGACTCTCGCTGCGGCGCGGCGCCTGGACCTGCGCAACAAGCAGCTCGCTGAGATCATCGGCACGAGTGAGGCGTTCGTATCGAGATTGAAGACCGGCCGCGGCGTCGATCCTGAGCGCACCGAAGGTCAGCTCGCACTTCTTTTCCTGAGGCTGTATCGCTCGCTCGACGCTCTCACCGGGGGCGATGACGCAAAATCCCGCGAATGGCTTCACGCTCACAACGAGCACGTTCGCGGAATTCCCGCCGAGCGAATACGTACTGTCGAAGGATTGGTCGATGTCGTCCAGTATCTGGACGCGATGCGCGGGCGACTCTAGGCTGCGTACGCTGCGGCTTTCGCCGTGGCGGGTGGTCGAAGCACAGCATCTCGTTTCTACGCGCAAGCTTGTCGATTCCTCCGAGGAGCAGATTCTTCTCGAGGAGATGATCGACAGCGCCAAGCCGCCTGACATGACAGGCGGACGAATTCACTATCTCCTGTTCACGCCATTTCGTTATCCGCCGCTGTCGCACGGATCGCGATTTGGCGGCAGGCATGAGCGCGGTATATGGTATGGCTCTGTCGAGCTTGAAAGCGCATTCGCTGAGGTCGCGTATTATCGGCTTCTATTTATAGAAGGATCGAGTGCAGATCTCGGAACACTGACGACGGCGTTGACTGCGTTCACGGTGCTGATCAAGACGCTGCGTGGAATCGATCTGACGGCTGCTCCATTCGAGAAGTATCGAAAGGAGATTGCATCACCCGACAGTTACGTTGAGACGCAGCAGCTCGGAACCGACATGCGCGATGCGGGCGTCGAGGCATTTCTCTATCCATCTGCTCGTGATCGCGAAAACGGCGTGAACGTCGGCGCCCTCACTCCAACCGTATTTGGTCGCTCGCGGCCAAAGCTTCTCGAGACATGGTATTGCTCGGCGTCACGTGAAGGTGTGGACTTCGCGCGCGGAGATTATTTCAGTCGCGCCCGCTTTGCGTATGAGCGCGAGCAGTTTCTCGTCAGGGGGAAGCTGCCGGCACCTGCTGTCTGACAGATTTCGTTTTTCTCAGCAGCGGAATCACTTCGATGGAATAATAGGGCTCTTCTCTTCCCCAGAAGATGTAATCAACGCGAAGCTCGCGACTCGCGTAATCGAGCAGCTCTTTGGCGGTCACCTTTTTCCCGGTTTT
>DATEDH010000215.1:0-7223 GCA_035281765.1 Gemmatimonadaceae bacterium | reverse complement strand
CGAGCTGATCGTTCTCAGCCTTTTCTTCGGCGGCTGGCGCGGCGCTCTCGGGGTCGCTCGATTCGTCGACCATGTGAGTGAGCTTGTAGTAGAGATGCAGCGCATTGACCGGTGCGATGAAGCTGCGGCGACCGGCGCGTGATATTGCGACTGCCTCTTCGCGCACGCGGCGAGGCAGGTCCTGAGCCAGTGGAAGGGCCAGGAGTCTCCTGATTTCAGATGTATCTCTCGCCAACAGTGCAGCGCAGAGGCTGTCCAGGTATGCGAGCATCGGTCTCCGAGACGGGGCTAATTAAACCTTATGTACACATTGCAACTAATACACCGGAATGGCAAGATCGGCTATAACCGGAAGTTTCCCGTTGCAATCCTTTTACTTAAGACGACAGTAGGTCCAGTCTGATACCCCTCTGGGCCGGACGGCGTTTCCTTGGGGCGTACCGGTAGAGCTGGGCGGGCCGTCCCCGGCCCTCGCTTCTCCATTCATCGGTCGGCTCCACGAGCCATGCAGCCTGCAGGGCTCGGCGGAAACTTGCCTTGTGCAGCCTCTTTCCGAGCAGCATTTCGTATGTCTGCTGAAGCTCGGTGAGGGTAAACATCTGGGGTAGCAATCTGAAGGCCACGGGTGACTGGTCCATTCTCAGGCGGATCGTCGCCAGTGCACTGTCGAGTAAGAGCCTCTGTCTCGGTGCAAGCTGCGGCACATCGGAGAGAGTAAACCACGCATACACACCACCAACCGGCGAGGGAGTACCCATCGGAACCAGGCCCGCGTATGCAACGGAGATGTCTGCATCAGAAGGATGCCGCTTTCCGTCCCCAAACGCTCCGACCTGTTCGAGCCACGCTGGCTCTCCAACCGATGCCGCTTTCGCTACGCGGGTGGCCGCTGCTTCCATTGTCTCCGCCGGGCGCTGAGAATCCCACGGAACGACCCATTTGTCACGGCCTTCGGGCGCGCGACAAAGAAGCACAGCAAGCTGGCTGCCGACCGCAGTGAGCAGCACGACATCGATCGTGCTGGCAGGTCTTCGATTCTTGCGGTCGGGCATGATAGGCGAATTAGTCACTTCCTGTGACTAATGTCAAGTACCGATTTTATTATTAGTATCGATTCGCTAATTAGTAGCGTCAGGCGGGCACTAGTATATACGAACTTCCGGAGTGCGCGTCAACTCGCGAGCACTATTGTGAAGCGCCAGCCTGACGTGCGATTCCCGTGCCGCGAATTACAACCCTGCCATCGAGTGGAATCGAGATTGGAAGATGCCCCGTGATTGATTGAGTTCCAATCAGCGCGTGTGCTGCCGCTACCTGTGACGGCGGAAACCCTCCCCACGCAACCAGATAGGCAGGCACAAACGGCACCTGCTGCAGCAGATATGGATTTCCAAAACTTACGACGATCGGACGTTTGCCTTTCGCAGCAAGACGCTGAACGAATGAAGCAAACGCTTGTGGTGCACTTGCAGAAACCGCATCCCAATTCTGGCCGACATACGAGCTGACAATCGTTACATCCGCCGAATCGGCGACTCGCTCCAATCGCGCGTAATCTGCGGCAGGATCTTCGGCCGCCAGGAACTCAGCGCGCAGATTACGTATCCGTGTCCTGAGCTCACCATTGAAGGCAACACCCGCTGAAAGATCGCTTCTCCGCCCCACCGTTATAGAGAGAACACGGGGGTTTCCCGACGTCACTATCGGAACTGCATTCAGCGAATCCTTCACCAGCGTGATCGACTTTTCCGCAATTCGTCGCGCCATTTCGGCGTGAGAGCTGTCACCGACTACGTAGCGGAGAGAATCGAGACTCACAAGTTTCTTCCGGTTGAGTCCAAGATCCTGCTTGGCCTTGAGAATCCGGCGAACGGATTGATCGAGACGCGCTTCGGTGTAACGCCCTTCTTTCACGCCTGCAACCACCGCATCGATTGTCTCCGGAACGCTTAACGGCTGAATCAGGATGTCTACTCCCGCACTTACTGCACGTTTCACCGCTTCAACTGCGCCATACTGGTTCAGGACGCCCTGCATATCCATCGCGTCGGAAATAATGATCCCGGTGAATCGCAGCTCATCACGCAGAAGATCGGTCAGCACCTTCTGTGAGAGAGTTCCAGGAACACCTGATGAGTCGAGCGCAGGCATCGCTCCATGAAACGACATGATCGCACCCACACCACTGTTGACCGCTGCACGAAATGGTACCAATTCGACACTATCAAGCCTGTTTCTGCTCACCGTTACGACAGGCAACGCGAGATGTGAGTTAACCCCTGTATCACCATGTCCGGGAAAATGCTTCCCGGTCGCTATCATCCCGTTTGCCTGAACCCCGCGAATGAAGGCAGCGCCAAGACGCGCCGCGAGCGCAGGATCCTCCCCATAAGAGCGCGTATTGATGACAGGGTTCGCCGGATTGTTGTTGACGTCCAGCACAGGGGCATAAGCGATGTGAATGCCGAGTGCCCGGCCTTCGATAGCGGTCAGCTTGCCCTGCTGGTATGCGAGCGAAGTGTCACCGGTAGCACCGATTGCCATCTCTGGCGGAAACACCACTGCGCCGCCAAGGTCGATCGCGTTGGGGATGAAATAGCCGCCGCGTGCCCTGAAGCCAGCACCCGCCTCGAGGTCCGCTCCAAAAAAGAGCGGTATCGAGCTCATCTCCTGAAGAGCATTGAGCTTCGATGCAACCTCTGTGGGTGATCCCACCGAGATGGTGAAGCCCCCGACCTTTTCGTTCTTTATGTACTGGGTGAGATGCTGCCACTGTGGCGAGTCACCCGATGTGTAGTCCCCGAGCACCGTCGGCCACACCATCTGCGCCGCTTTATCGCGTAACGACAACGTCGCGAGGACCGAGTCGGCCCAGTCTCTCCCCGCAACGGGCGCCTGCACAGCCCCACCCGTTGTCGATGTCGAGGCGCACCCGGCGAGGGCGATCGCGCCTAGCAGAACTATGTAGGCTCTATTCATGTTTTTTTCTCTGGGCTTGTGTCTCTGCGCCGACTCTGCGTCTCTGCGCCCTCTGCGTGACGGCCGAAGGCTCGTCCTCTGTGCCCTCACAGAAGTCATTGATCGGTCGTGAAACGACCGATCAATGACTGATTGTACCCTGTTTGCTCGTATCGATCTCGGCGTTCGATCCTGTCTTGAACAGAAAGGCCGACATGTTGCGGGTGAGAAACGATCGCGCTTGAGGATCCATTACATCGAGCCCGTAATGGTTGATGAGCATCGTCTGCTGCTTGCCCCAGTCGGCCCAGCACTGTTTGCAGATCTCGCTCACAACCCGCTGGCCAATGGGACCGGGGAACGGCGGCCGCTCAAATCCCTCGCGCGTCTGCCCGCAACGGGTGCAGGTCACATCCGCCATGTCACGACCTCGCGTACTGAATCTTTGCGAGCCCTACGAATGAGAGAAGCTTGAGATAAACCCACCCGATATCGAACTCGTACCACTTTGCCTTGAACTTCGCTGAATGCGGATCTGCATGATGATTGTTGTGCAGCTCTTCGCCGCCGAGCCAGATCGCAAGAGGAAGGATGTTACGGCTCTCATCCTTCACGCCGAAGTTCCGGTAGCCGATCGCATGACCGACTCCATTGATGATGCCCGCTGCCCAGAACGGAATCCAGATCATCTGGATCCCCCAGACAAGCGGTCCGACAAACAGTCCAAACAGATAAATGTCGATCAGCAGCATCACGATGATGCCGAGCGAGCTCCAGCGGGTGAGAAGATGCTTCTCGAGCCAGTCATTGGGGGTGCCCTTGCCGTACTTCTCGAGAACGCCGGGCTGTTTTACTGCCTTTCTATAGTAGAAGGCGCCTTTGAGGACGATGTTGCGAAGCCCTTCGAGGAGCGGGCTGTGCGGATCCCCATCCCGGTCGGCAAATGCATGATGCTTTCTGTGACAGGCTACCCACTCCTTGGTGACAATTGCCGTCGACAGCCAGAGCCACAGCCGCATCGGAAGCGCGGCGAGATAGTGCAGCTTCACGCTTCGATGAGTCTGAGCGCGATGCAGAAACAGCGTGACGCACACGTTGGTGAGATGACCAGCGATGACGATGAACAGAACAGGCTTCCACCAGTCCGCCGCCCAGCTTCCAAAACCCGGCATTTTACCTCTACTCCGTTGATGATCGTTGCAACATCTGCTTGCTGCGCAATTTACCTGGATTCCCCTTGCGGCTCAATCATGGCGGCTCTAGCGTCTCCGTCAGATGAAGCGACCAGATTCGTCAAAAGCAAAGCGCGATTCAGTACAGGAATCGTCATTGATAGCAGGCCACGCGACAGCCGCAGGCACACAGCGCTTCGCCGGGCGATTCGCTGATCGCTTTGCGCCTGACTTCTACCGCGCGACTGCAGCAGGACTCACAGTTTCATCCATCGGTATCGGCACATATCTGGGTGAATGTGACGACGATGAAGACCGGCGCTATACGAACGTCGTCACTGAAGGTGTGAGACGCGGCATCAACCTCGTCGACACCGCGATCAATTATCGATGTCAGCGATCCGAGCGCGCAGTCGGCAAAGCGCTGCGCGCGATCATCGATGAAGGAATTGCATCACGCGACGAGCTCGTTGTCTGCACAAAGGGTGGATACGTCCCTCTCGAAGGCGCACCGCCTGGTTCACGGACTGAATACGACACATATCTCGACGACCATTATTTCTCTCCGTCGATCATGTCGAAGGACGATGTCGTCGCTGGCGGACATTGTGTGCGGCCCCGCTTTCTTGCCGACCAGATAGAGCGCAGCCGCCATAACCTCGGCGTCGACAGGATCGATCTTTTCTACCTGCACAATCCGGAACAACAGCTCGATTCTCTCGATCGACAGCAATTCATGTCGACCATTCGAGATGCTTTTGCGGAGCTCGAGTCACAGGCAGCCGCGGGGCATATCGTTGCGTATGGATGCGCAACATGGAATGGGTTGCGTGTGCCCCAGGCATCGAAGAACCATCTGTCGCTGAGTGATTTACTCGACACAGCGAAGAAGGTCGGCGGGAAAGCCCATCATTTCAGGTTTGTACAGCTTCCTGTAAATCTTGCGATGACCGAAGCTGTGCGGTCCGCAACACAAGCCGTGCACAATGAGCCTGCAAGCGTAGTCGATGCTGCACGCGAGCTTCAGCTTTCCGTTGTTGCAAGTGCGTCGCTGATGCAGGCACAGCTCTCCAGGAACCTGCCGCCTGCAGTTCAAGCACTTTTCCCGGATCTCGATACTGATGCACAGCGTGCGATCGCATTCGTGAGATCACTTCCCGTTTCGTCCGCTCTGGTGGGAATGCGATCGCTGGCTCACCTCGAAGAAAATCTCGCTGCAGGCTCTGCCGTCATTCGAGCCTGAGCTCTGTCATCTCCTTCGTTTTCAAATCGACTGCAACAATCCGGTGAGCGTTTGTGTCGGCGACGTATGCGTGGGTTTCAGTGCACGCAACTCCTGACGGCTCGCTGAAACCACGAAGCCATGTCGTCGACGACCTGTTGGAAGGGTCGATGATCTTCAGGCAGTCGTTGTAGGAGTCGGCAACAAGTAATCCGCCCGCCGGATGATTCGTCACACCCTGAGCATGCTGCAGCCTGACGTCATCGCCTCGACCATCGACATCGCCAAAGTCGAACAACCCCGTGCCTACTATGGTTCCCACCTGTCCGTTTTCTGCAACATCGCTCCATCGAACAGCATTTGATTCGGCGTCCGCGAAATAGAGACGGTCACCCACTGCAACGATTCCCATGGGCTGCGCGAGAAGTGCGTTCTCGTTTTCGCCGTCGCGAATGTCTTCGCCGCCGGTTCCCGCGTGAATCTTCGATTTGCCGGTCTTAAGATCGACCGACCATATCTGGTGAATGCCCGCCATGGCGACGAATAGTTTGCCTCCGCTCAACGCGACATCCCACGGCGATGACATCGCACCGGCCTGACGATCGGCACGGCTTCGCAGCTGGCTGCCTGTTCCGGCAAGCGTCTTCAATTCGCGTTTATCAAGATCGAATGATCGAACGGAATGATTCTCTGCATCGGCGATGTAAATAGTGCTTCCAGAGAACGTCATTCCCTGCGGCGAGTTTAGCTGCCCGTTTTGCCCGTCGGAAAGTCCGGCAGCGCCGGTTCCTATAACGGTCTCGATACGCGCTGACATGTGATCATCACTCAATACTCCGGCGATCACCCGATGATGGCCGCTGTCCGCGATTGCGATTCGCCTTCCATCTATGGCGATCTTCCCGGGATACAGAAGCTCACCTCCCGGTACCGTCGGCTCGTCTGCAGGAAAGTGCAGCGGCTCGCTATTGAGCGTGCCTCGCGTTTGCGCACTTGCAATCAGGCCGTCGAGAAACGGAAACAGCGCCTCTGCCGTGAATTCGCCGGCATGCGTTCCGACGACGTATCCGGACGGGTCGATCGCGACAATCGTCGGCCACGCGGACACTGCATACGACCGCCATACCCTGAACTGGCGGTCATTCACAACGGGATGTATGGCGTCCAGCCTCAATGTCGCGTCGCGGATCCTCGCGGTAACACGCTCAGCGTGATACTTGCCGCTCTGAACTCCTATTACAACGAGCTCATTGGAGTACTTCGTCTCGAGCTCCCGCAACTGCGGGAGTACATGGATGCAGTTGATTCACCCATAGGTCCAGAAGTCGAGCAGCACGATCTTACCCCGCAGGTCGGCGAGGTGAAGCTTCCCTCCTCCAGTGTGAATCCAGTCGAGATTGTCCGGAAAATCCGGTGCGCGAACTGACGGGGCCGGGGTGAATTCTCTCGGCATCAGGTGGTTCCTCTCTATCGAGTGAAAGACGTGACCTGCATGTTCTGCGCTATCCGGAATTCATTTTGGACAGAACTGTTGTAGTTTGTGCGCGGAAGTTGCTATAGACGCGCACAGAACCCCTATATCGGAGCTCGTTATCATGGCTGCAGCCAGGAAGTCGTCACGCGGTGGTTCCAAGGGTGGAAGAAAAGCTGGCACTCGCTCTGGCGGGCGGAAAGCCTCGTCACGAGGATCGGCCTCCCGCAAGTCCGGCTCTCGGGGCATGAGAGGTCCTGCCCGCAAGGGTGCGGCTAAGAAGGGATCGGCACGGAGAGGTCCGGCACGCAAGGGAGCGCGGAAATCATCCGCGCGCAAATCGTCCGCACGCAAATCGTCCGCACGTAAATCATCGGCGCGCAAATCATCAGGCCGCAAA
>DATEDH010000214.1:0-10931 GCA_035281765.1 Gemmatimonadaceae bacterium | reverse complement strand
GATATCACGCATGTCGATCGCGGTGCGGTATCGCATGTGAAGGGAACTGGATCTGCCCGCTTCACATCCGGCAGGAAAACCTCAGTCAGCTGGTTCGATGTCGATGCGCAGCTCGAACCACTGTCACTCGTGACCGCCGGACGATTCTTCCCATCGGCTGGATTGAGAGGAACTGCTGCCGGACCGCTGCGGTTGACTGGAACGATGGGCAACCTGGCAATTCGCTCGAATCTCACGTTTACCGATGGCGGCTCGCTCGAGATGACAGGACGGCTCGATCTTGCGAGCCGTGAAAAGGGTTACGACGTCGACGTTGTCGCAAAGCTCTTCAACGCGAACACAATCATTGCGAAAGCGCCCCGCACATCGGTCAACGCAACGGCCTCGGCAGAAGGTCGCGGATTTGATCCTGCAACAATGCGCGCAAACATCGCGGCTGACATTCAATCGTCGACTTACGATACGATGTCGGTTACGTCGGCCACGGTTCGTCTTGCAGCCGCGAATGGAATCGCGCGCGTCGACACTCTTACCGTCGAGATTCCACAGGGTGTTGCAAATGCAAGCGGCACATTTGGCCTTGCCGCAGGAAAAAGCGGCGAGCTCCGCTATCACGTATCTGTCGATTCACTCGGCCGGCTCGCATCGCTGCTGCCTCCGCCTGATACGGGAGTGGTTGTTCCAAGGCCCGGTATTCTCGCGGGACGACTTTCCAGAGCACGCGCGGATTCGGCGCGTGTCGCGCAGGCAACAGAAGTTGAGCGTGCTGCACTCGGTAAGGCACCACCGACCCTTGCACCGGTCGATACGCCTCAGGCAATCAGCCGGAGCCAGCTCTCGGGATCCCTGATCGCTGATGGCGTTGCAACCGGAAATATCAAGAACTTCGGGTTGAAGGGCACGGCGAGCGGATCTAATATCGTCGCACGCGGAAACACAATTGCGCGATTCAATGCATCGTATGACTGGACGAATGCGCTGACGCCTCAATCGCACGTCGACGTCACCGCCAATGCATCGCGCGTTGTTGCGGGCGGGTTCGATCTCGACAGCGTCCATACGCGCATCGCGTATACAAAACCGCAGGGCACGGCGGAGCTGACTGTCGTGCAAAATGCGCAGAATGTGTACAGCCTGAATGCTGATTACACATTGAACAAGGTCCGCAATGACCTGATGCTCAATAAAATGCAGCTGCGCTTCGACAGCACTGTATGGGCATCGACGGGACCGTCACAGATTCACTGGGGCCAGGCAGGAATCGATGTCGACCGGCTCGAGCTGCGCAACGGCGGCAACGGCCGCATCTACGTGAACGGATTGATCCCGAAGGAAGGCCGTGCTGACGTAGAAGTCGCGGTCGACAACTTCGCTGTTCAGGATATCATCTCGCTTCTCGAGACCGACATCAGCGCGCAGGGACTGGTCTCGCTCGATGTGAAGGCACAGGGCACCGCGGAGAACCCGACGTTCACCGGCGCATTTGGAACGCACAATCTCATTTATAACGGGACTGCTATTCCGGAAGTGCACGGCACGATGAGCTACGCAAATCAGACGCTCACCGGACGTGCCGATGCAATGCAGCCGGGAGGTCCATCGTTCCTCACGGCTCAGGGAACGATACCAATCAATCTCGCGTTCAGCGGTGTTACCGGATCACGACTGCCGCGCGACAGACAGATCGACCTTGCAATTCAAGCCGACAGCCTCCCGCTGAACCTTGTGCCTCAGTTCACACAATACGTCTCGAATGTGAAAGGCAGGGCCATTGCGGATTTCAAAGTCAGAGGAACGCTTAACAGACCGGAGCTCTCGGGCCGGCTGACACTCGACACGGCCGAAGCGAAGATCACAGAGCTCGGGATCACCCTCAAGAACATCAACGGCTCTGTGAGCATGCTCGGCGACACCATCGTCGTTGACTCTCTCACCGCCCACAGCACGGGACGCATTGCACTCACCGGCGGACTGGGCATCGGGTCATTCCGCGAACCATCGTTCGATCTCAATCTGTTCGCAAACAATGCTGTGGTCCTGAACAACCGTAAGGGCTATCTCAAGGCGAATGCGAATATTGCGATCGATGGACCGTTCAGGGATACGCACGTTGGCGGAGACCTGCGGCTGCTGGACGGGGTGTTATACGTTCCGAAATCCGACGGCAAGACGGTCATAAGCGCGCAGGATCCCGCGCTGTTCAGCGTCATGGATACCGCGGTGATGGCCAACCGGGAGCTGTTCCCGGCACAGTCGCCGCTGCTCGCGAACCTGCGGGTCGACGTGAACCTGCGCGTCGATCGCGACGTTTTTGTCAGGTCGAACGATTACAACATCGAGGTATACTCCGACGATGCGCTTGCCATTCACGCCAACCGCGCGAAGCAATCGCTCGTACTCGATGGTGTTCTGCTCAGCGAGCGTGGTGAGTACAGGTTCCTTTCGAAACGATTCGAAATCACTCGCGGGTCGGCAACGTTCACCAATTCCGAAGAGCTAAACCCGACGATTCAAATCACCGGCGGTTATGAGGTAAGGCTTCCCGGGCGCGAAGCGCTGAATATCCGGATTCTCGTTGGCGGCACGTTGCTCAATCCGCAGATTGCACTGGAGACTGATGCGCAGCCGCCCATACCACAGAGCGATCTGCTGAGCTATCTCGCATTCGGCCGCTCATCGTCGTCGCTTATCGCACTCGAAGGCTCGGGCCTTTCCACCGGCGACAATATTGTTGGAGCGACTGCAGCACTCGCATCGCAGCAGCTAGCCGCCGTCGCCCTCGGAGTTCTCACCGATCAGCTTTCGGGCGAAGCGGCACGGTCACTTGGAGTCGACGTCTTCACCATCACCGCTGCCGACGTGCAGAACGACGTAGGCTCGTTCCTGCGCGGAACCGAGATCGAGGCCGGCAAGTACATCAAGTCGCACACGTTCGTCGCGCTCCAGGTGCGCCCGGATCCGGCCGCGCTGCGCCGGCCTGGTATTCTCCTGCAGCACCGCTTCGGCGGTCTCCGGGGGTACAGCCTCGAGACGAGCCTGCAGCCGCGGTATCTGCTTAAAACTCCAACGCTCGACCTCCAGACCCCCAACACGACGAGCGTGTTGAGCCTGTTCCTTATTCGTAACTGGAGATTCTGAGGCTCCAGTACGCCCGTTCACAAACAAAAGCAGAGCCCTGGTACAAAGTACCAGCAGCAAGAAGCCTCCTTTACTTTATGATACAAAGTACTTGACAATACAAAAGAGAACCGCGATTATTACGGAGAATCGATCTCAAATTCTGACAATGCAATCGCGCAGTGAATTGGGACTCTGGGCAGCAGCAATCGCACTAGCCGCGCTTGGCACCTGGCTGATGTTCGATGCCATGCCCGGGATCAATTGGGGAGCATGGACGCTCGCCGCTGCAACCGGGCTCTTCCTCTTCCTCCGGCCGTCGCAGAAAAAACCCATTTTCGTCACGGCGGCAGCGGCGACTGTCATCGCATTTGGCGCGGCAATCACCGCAGATCCGTTCATCCACGCGTTGATCGTCCTCTCGGTGATTCTTTACCTCGCGATGTCGATGCTGCTCTCCACGAATCCGACATTCGAGAGAATCACCGCCGCATTCACGATACCTGCTCCTATAGTTGCGTTTGCATCCGCAATCGTCGAAGCGATAAAGCGCGCAATCGAGGCCCTGCACCTCGTGCGATCCGATGCGGCGCGCTCCGTAGTCCGTGGAATTGCGATCACTGCTCCTGTGATCATCATCTTCGCGCTGTTGCTTTCGTCCGCGGATCCCGTGTTTGCAGGCTGGCGGGAAGCAGTGATCGACCTGCTGGAAAGCTGGGCTTTCCTTCCGCGGACGATCTTCTTCATCGGACTGCTTGCAATAACCCTTGGCGCGTACGGTTACACGGCGCGCGAAGACTCATCTCCTGCCCCTGTCATCACCGTTAACAGACGGCAATGGCTCGGTTCTACCGAACGCCTGATTCTCATCACGAGCATCGCGGTTCTTTTTTATCTCTTCCTCGCTGTGCAGCTCAGCTACTTCTTCGGCAATCTTCCGGAGGTGACGGGCTCGGGGATGACTTTCGCCGAGTATGCCCGGCGGGGCTTTGCTGAGCTGACAGTGGTGGCGACGGCGAGTGTGATCCTCATTCTTGTCAGCGAAAGATTCGGCAGGGACGACGCACGCCAGGCCTCGATCAGAATTGCTACTGTCGCGCTGATCGTTGCCGTGCTGCTTCTGTTGATATCGGCGTTCAATCGAGTCGTGCTGTATGAGCAGGCATATGGCTTCACTACTGCTCGATTGTATGCGCAATGCTACATGATTGTCGTCGCGACAGCTCTGATAACGCTCGGCAATATCATCGTGCGCCGCACGTCAGGAAGGAGTCTGTTCAGGATTACGCTTGCCGCGGCGACTCTAGTTTTCATCGTGCTGACTTACTGGAATCATGAGTCGTGGATTGCCGGCAGGAACATCGACCGGCTTGCGACGACAGGACGGCTGGATGTCGCTTATCTCGCGCGCGATTTATCTCCGAATGCCGTCCCGCTGCTGGTCCAGCGGCTCGCTTCCCTTCCCGAGCCGTCGAAATCCGAGCTCGTGCGCGCGCTGAGATCGCATTACTCGACCCATGGCAGGATGTTCAACCGTCCATGGTATGAGTGGAATCTTCGTCGCAACGCTGCGCGCGAATCACTGCGCTCGATCGGGGTACTTCAGGACTGAGCGTACTCGTCGAGAAACACCGCCATTGCTCTCATCCCGATCCGGAAATTCTCTTCGCTCATCCATTCATCGGGTGCATGCGCATTCTCGCCCGGGAGACCAAAGCCAACCAGTAGTACTGGCACGCCAAGTACGCGTTCGAAGTCTCCGACGACGGGGATTGAGCCGCCTTCACCGACAATCACTGGCTCCTTTTCGAACGCAGTCGCGAGCGCGCGCCGTGCAGCTTCGTACAGAGGACCCTTGAGCTCCGCCCTCCATGGCTTTCCGCCATGGAGATAGGTCACCTTCGCAGTGACGCCCTTGGGCGTGAACTTCGCAACGTGAGCCTCCATCGCTTTCACAATTTCCAGCGGCTTCTGATTGGGAACGAGGCGGCAGCTCACCTTCGCCATCGCCTTGCACGGAAGAACCGTCTTCGCCCCCTCGCCGATGTAGCCGCTCAGCAAACCGTTGATCTCACATGTCGGGCGAATCCACAGACGCTCGAGCGTTGTAAATCCTTTCTCGCCGCCCAGCTCGTTAACGCCCGTCTCGTGCGTGAAGGTCGACTCGTCGAATGGAAGCTTTCGCATCGACTCGCGCACGGCTGGAGACCATTCATCGACCGAGTCGTAGAACCCTTCGATCGCGACGTGCCCGTTCTCGTCATGAAACGTCGAGATAATTTTTGCCAGAGCAGCTGCCGGGTTCACCACGGCACCGCCGTAGGCGCCCGAATGAAGATCGACTGACGGGCCGGTGACATTGATCTCGAAATACGCGAGTCCGCGAAGCGAAGACAGAATCGACGGCTGTCCCGGGCTGAACATTGCGGAGTCGGAGATTACGACTGCATCGCAAGCGAGAAGATCTTTATGCGCTTCGATAAAATGTTCGAGGTTGTCGCTTCCGACTTCTTCTTCGCCTTCGGCGATTACGACAACGTTCACGGGAAGCTTTCCACGCGTCTTGAGATGCGCTTCGAGAGCTTTCACATGCAGGAACAGCTGGCCTTTGTCGTCGACTGATCCGCGAGCGTAGATATTTCCGTTGCGGACAGTCGGCTCGAAGGGCGGTGACGTCCACAGTTCGAGCGGCTCAGGCGGCTGGACGTCGTAGTGTCCGTATATAAGAAGTGTCGGCGCGCCCGGCGCATCGCGCCATTCGCCGATAACGACCGGATGTCCCGGTGTCGAGTGAATCGTCGCCTTGAGTCCCGCGTCCTCGAGCGATTCTTTGAGCCACTCCGCTGCTCTCGCAACATCGGCGTTGTGCTCCGACTTTGCGCTTACGCTCGGGATTCTGAGAAAATCGAAAAGCTCTTCGCGAATGCGCGCATCGTTGGCGTCGAAAAACTGGTAGAGATCAGTTGACTTGTTATCTGTCATTTGATTGGTCGATTGTCGTGTTGTTTCAGGCAGCAGCCCGTGCTGCGGCAAATCCGGCAAAGGTGGCGGCGATGGAGAGAACCAGGCTGAGCATGATGTAGCTTGCGGCCTTGCCGTATTCTCCGCCCTGGATGAGTCCCGCTGCCTCGAGACTGAATGTGGAGAACGTCGTGTATCCCCCGCAAAAACCGGTGATCAACAGCGTGCGCATGGCCGGATGTACCTGCGCATTCATATAGTGCTGTGCGAGAATCCCGATCAGGAAGCAGCCGGTTACGTTGACCACGAGCGTTCCCGCCGGAAAGCTTATGCATCCCGCTCGCTGAACAGCGCCTCCGACCAGGTATCTGAGCACGCTACCTGCAGCCCCACCCAGCGCGATCCACAAAATCATGGCATGAACTTAATGTCCAATGGGGTCTCATGGCTGCAACGCGCAAACCAGTCCGCACTGAGACACAGGTATCAGCAGGCGGCGCCACCTTTCGAAAGGGAAAAGATGGCGGACTCGAGATCGCCCTGATCTCGGTTGGAACACCGGCGCGCTGGCAGCTGCCGAAGGGACTTGTCGACAAGGACGAGATACCGGAAGCCGCTGCCATTCGTGAAGTCCGGGAGGAAGCGGGCATAGTCGCAACGATCGACCAGCTCATCGAAAGAGTCGAATACTGGTATCAGGCAGCGAAAGGCAGCGAACGAATCAGATATCACAAGTTCGTAAACTTTTACCTGATGTGGTATGAATCAGGGGACGTCGAAGACCATGATAACGAGGTAAATGAGTCGCGCTGGTTCCCTGTTGCAGAGGCTGTCAATGCGCTTGCCTTCAGGAGTGAACGGAGCGTAGTTGAACGCGCTGTCCAGATTGCCAGCGCCTGAATCCGTTTCACAACGCGCCGAATGCCCAATCGCCTCGCTCAGGAAACGAGTCCGTATCTGCTTCAGCACGCGGATAATCCAGTCGACTGGTATCCGTGGGGGAAGGAAGCGCTCGAGCGCGCGCGCCTCGAAGACAAGCCGATATTACTGAGCATCGGCTACGCTGCGTGTCACTGGTGTCACGTGATGGCGCACGAATCATTCGAAGATGCTGAGACGGCTGCTCTGATGAATGAAAAGTTCATCAACATCAAAGTCGACCGCGAAGAGCGACCCGACCTCGACAGCATTTACATGCAGGCGGTCCAGGCAATGTCCGGCCGCGGCGGCTGGCCGATGACGGTTTTTCTCACGCCGGCAGGTGAGCCGTTCTACGGTGGAACGTATTACCCGCGCGAAGAGCGTCAGGGCATGCCGTCATTCAAGCGCGTGCTCAACGCTGTGTCCGATTCATATCACAACAACCGCGAATCGGTTGCAGGCACTTCGCGGCAGCTCCGCGAGATCTACGATAACACGAAGATGCAGGCGCGCAGCGAGGGGTCGATCGATTCGCGACTGATGGAGTTTGCATACCGCGGATTGGCGCAGAAATACGACGTGCGTCATGGTGGATTCGAGGGAGCGCCGAAATTCCCGCCGACGATGAGTCTCGATTTCCTGCTCCGTTACTGGCGGAGGACGGAGACCGGTTACGCACTGGAGATGGTAGCGGACACGTTTCGCAAAATGGCGCACGGCGGCATTTACGATCAGATCGGTGGAGGGATTCATCGCTACTCCGTCGACGCGACGTGGCTGGTGCCCCACTTCGAGAAAATGCTTTACGACAACGCGCTCTTCATACGACTTGGCGCAAATCTCTGGCAGGCAACCCACGATGAGGAGATTCGTCGAGTAACGGAAGAGACCGTGAGGTGGGTGGAGCGCGAGATGACATCGCCCGAGGGCGGATTCTACTCATCGCTCGATGCCGACAGCGAAGGCGAGGAGGGAAAATTCTATGTGTGGACACCGATGGAGCTCGACGAGCTGCTCGGGTCCGACTCCTCCATAATAAAGGAATACTACGGCGTAACACTCGGCGGAAATTTCGAGGGAAAAAACATTTTCCATCTGCGCGCTGATCCATCCTTAGCCGCAGCGCGAGCAGGCATCGATCGAAACCTTCTCGAGCGCATGGTTGCAGATGCGAAGGTGACTCTGTATCCGGCGCGCGCGAAGCGGGTATGGCCTGCGCGCGATACGAAGATTCTCGCGAGCTGGAACGGACTCATGCTGCGCGGCATCGCGGTCGCTGCCCGTGTCTTCGAGCTCCCGCATTTCCGGTCGATGGCATTGCGAAACGGGGAGTTTATCTGCGATCAGATGATCCGTGACGGTCGCGTGATGCGCACGTGGTCCGGCCACGGCTCGCCCATCAGCGGATTCCTCGAGGATTATGCGGCAGTCGCATTGGGGTTCCTCTCGTTGTATGAGCTCACGTTCGACAAGAAGTGGGTGAATCGCGCATCGGCGCTTGCAGACGGAATCGTCCAATGGTTCTGGGACGATCAGCTCGGTGCTTTTTTCGATACTCCGGCCGACGCTGAATCACTGATCACCCGGCCGCGCGATCCGACTGACAACGCGATGCCATCGGGAACGTCGATGGCGGTCGAGCTCCTTCTATGGTTGTCGGAGCTCAAGCACGATGCTGACATGCGGCGGCGCGCGACGTTCGTGCTCGAGACACTCGCGAGCCCGATGATCCAGTACCCAAGTGCATTCGGCCACATGCTCGGCGCACTGGACATGACGGTGAATGGCGCAGTAGAAGTCGCGATCGCCGGAACGCCCGGCTCTGGCGACTTTCAGGCTCTCGTGCATGAGACCGCGGTCAACTACGTCCCGTCGATGGTTCTTGCCGGGGGCAACGATTTGCAGGCAATTGCGCTGATGGAAGGACGAGGCGCCTCCAACGGTACTGCAACTGCGTATGTTTGTCGTTCGTACGCCTGCGATGAACCGACGTCGAGCCCGAAGGTGCTCGCTGCTCAGCTTCAGAACGCGGGACGCGCTGCAACCAGGTACTAGCCAGACAATACAGTGAGTGATTTCAAGCCGTCGTTCACGCGCGGCATTTTCGCGGGCGTGGTTCACGACGAACTTCTCTTCCCGTTTCCGCCGAGTCTCGACAAGCGCGATCCCGCCGAAGCGGAGATTGTCCGCCGGTTGATTGCCGAGATCGACAGGATGGAGCGGACAAAGATCATCGATCCGCCGCGCTTTGACGAAGAAGAAACAGTCAGCGAGGAAGTGATCGCCGAGTTCGCGAAGGTCGGCCTGCTTGGGCTGACGATACCGAAGCAGTATGGCGGGCTCGAGCTGTCAGCCACCGCGTACGCGCGGGTGTTCGAAAGAATTTCCGCCGTCGATCCATCGCTTGCAGTGCTTGTCGGTGTTCATTGCGGGCTTGGATCGAAGGCGATCGTTCTATATGGAACCGACGAGCAGAAGCAGCGGTACCTGCCGGTTCTCGCGCGTGGTGAAACGCTCGCGGCGTATGCGCTCACTGAGCCCGAGACCGGGTCGGATGCGCAGAACATCAAGACGACAGCGCGATTGTCGGAAGATGGAACGAAGTGGATTCTCAACGGCCACAAGATCTGGATCGGAAATGCGCATCGCGCGGGAGTGATTGCGACGTTTGCGCAGACACCGGTTGAGCGTCGTGGAGAAACCGTCATGCGATCCACGGCGTTCATCATCCGGCCCGACATGCCGGGATTCAAAGTGCTTGGCACTGTTCGCAAGCTGGGTATTCGCGGCTCGACGCAGGCCGAGCTTCTATATGAGAACATGGAAGTCCCGGTAGATCACATGCTCGGTGCGCTCGGCAAGGGATTCACCGCTGCAGTGAATGTGCTAAACGCTGGTCGTCTGACTCTCGCTGCGGGTTGTACATCCGGCGCCAAGGTTCTTGTTGGTGAAATGGCTCGATATGCGGAACAGCGAATCCAGTTCAATCATCCGCTCGCCGATTTCGAGATCACTCAGCGCAAGCTCGCGCGGTTTGCTTCCGATGCATACGCCGCGGACGCAATGCTCGGCATTCTTGCATCGCTTGCAGACAACTCCGAGGCGGATTTCTCGATCGAAGCAGCATGCGCGAAGGTTTTCGCGAGCGAGCTGATCTGGGAAGCTGCCGACGAGATGGTTCAAATCGCGGGTGGCCGCGGTTTTGTAAAACCGTATCCGTATGAGCGATTGCTTCGTGACGCGCGCATCAATCGCATCTTCGAGGGAGCGAACGAAGTTCTTCGACTGTTCATTGCGCTCAACGGAATACAGGGTCCTGCAGAGTCATTGCGCGAGATCGGCACCGCGCTTCGCCAGCCGCTTCGCAATCTCGGGCTTCTCACAGGCTTTGCAGGGACGCGCATTCGCGGGTTGCTTGGCGCAACCGGCAATCTCGAGACAAAGCTTCACACGCGTCTCGCAGACCATAAGAACTTCTTCGAGAAGCACGTTCGCGAGCTGCGCCAGGCAACCGATCGCGCGATCATGCGTCACCGCACCGAGATCGTGGATCGCCAGCTTGTGCTGGAGCGTCTTGCGAACATGGCAATCGAGCTGTTCGCAACGGCATGCGTTATAAGCCGCACGCAAAGCATCATCGATGATAAAGGAGAAGAGGGTGCTGAGCGGGAGATTTCGCTGTGCGATCTCTTCTGTGTCGAGTCAGGTCTTCGATTTAGACAGAACCGCGATACTCTCGGATCATTGTCCGAGGCGACTGATGCCAAGAAGCGAACGGTCGCCGCTGATGTTCGTGAAGCTGCGGGTTATTTCGTGTCCGATGCCATACTTGATGTTACTGATGCGGGGTCTGACGACCTGGACACAGAGTAACGGAGTCCCACGGAGATTTATAGGGGAACGGCGCGCGCCTCTCGGCGGCTCGTAGCCTG
>DATEDH010000213.1:0-20462 GCA_035281765.1 Gemmatimonadaceae bacterium | reverse complement strand
TGGCGCGCTCCATCCCTCTCAACAGATCGCTGAACCATCCCTCGAGATCAGCGAACGACTCAACCGTGTGGTCGCGCGACAGGATGTGATCCTTCTGCATCGTCTGATTCACGACGCGCTCGCTGATGAAATCGATCAGCGCGTCGGCCTTGGCATCCAGATCATCCTTGTTGAGAAGCACTTCAGCGTATTGCAGGACCTCGCGCAGCCCCCACGTGAGCGGCGTGATGTTTCCGGAAAGAGACTCGTTCGAACGCAGCGTGTTGAGCGTGAACCCCTTCGCCGTGTATGGCGCGTAGTACTGGACGTTATCGAACGGCTCGGCTGCGACCTGCATCTTGCTGTACAACGCGCGATCCGAATCCTCGAGACGCGTTGCCGGCTGGTCGAGATAGAGAAGATCAGGACCCTTCACGTTGAAGCAGACAGCAGCGATCGATCCCTTGCTCTCGGGAAAGTGCTTGAACACCGACGCAAGCAGCCATTCGACAGCGCTCGTCTTTGTTGCGAGGCCTGACATTCCGGAGATGTTCAGATGCGCGGCCTCGGGACCAAGCAGAAAATCCGCGTCAAGCCAGATGACTGAGTCGGTCGCGCCTGCGCGATACACGCCGATTGGAATTCCTGTATGCGCGCCTTCCTTCAGGTACGCATCCATTCTCAGCGCAGCAGCAACGTCTTCCTCGGCCGCGAGAAAAACTTCGCCCATCGGCACTGGCTGAAGCGGCTCTTCCGGAATCTGGCGAAGAACTGCAGCAGTATAGAGGCGAATCTCCGAACGCTCTGTTACCGAGAAGCCTGCATTCGCGGGCGATCCATCGTGGCCGAGCACGTCGTGCATCGGCGATTGAAGATCGGTGTAGCTGAAACCCTCGACGACGATTCCGTAGATATGCGGAATCCGGCCATCGACAGGATGCGATCCATCGACGCGCACGATGGTGCCGATTCCCACGGGACAATCGAGCGATGTCCAGAAATGAAATTCGTGCGGAGTGTTCGGCTTCCGCTCCGTCGCGACGACTCGTCCAAGCGGCTCGCTCACGATATCGCCCTCAAAAATTCTTCGGTATCGCGAATGCCGTAGGCCATTTTGTCCCATCGCCCATCGGGAAGGGCAAGCGGAGAACCTTCGGCGATGATCCAGCGAGAGATCTCATCGGCGCGCGCTGTGATGTCGTCACCCGGAGCGGCTTCCACACGCACGAGACCGAATAGTGCGTCACGCCCTTTTGCATTGCGCGTGCGGACGTACCAGCTCGCGACCGGATGTCGCATGCGCGGCGCAATGCGGAAGATCGAAGAGCGCCATCCTGCCTCGAGTCCGACGAGCGTGCGGAACGCAGCGCCGTCCGCATAGAGACGGCGATGACTTTTCACTACGCCAACGATGCTCTTTGAGCTCGACGTGATGCTGCTCCCTGTAATACTGCCATCGACATACAGCGCGGACTGCTCGCGTGCAGCCCACGCCTCGGCGAGATGAAGCTCGAGCATTTCGCGATCGAGCTGAACACGCTGGAATGCAGCTTCCATGAGAGCCGCAGGATGTCTCGATGGAATTTTTCCGGATCCGTCGTCGCGCGCGGTGTCCATCACATGCGGACTCGACCTGAATTCCTCACGCAGCCCGTCGACATATCGAAACGGGAGATAATACCCGCGTCTGACAATCGGCTGCGATCCGTTCCATGACACGAGCCGCTTGTTGACCCGAGCGCGAACGGCCGCCGACACGGTTGCCCATATAATAGGGATACCGTGAACCTGATTGACTACGCGCACATCCTGTGTCCCATCGAGGAAACCCGCGAAGCCGCTCACGCCGCGAACAGATTTTGGATCTGCAACGTGGATGGCGCGGAAAAGATTTCCTTCGATGATGTCCGCGTCTACGAGGGTCGGGGGCTCATCCGCGCGCTGCGGACGCTCGCTCCCCTTTTCGAAGTCATCGACAGGGTCGCATCCCGGCAGCTGGCCCAGCAGAAACCTTGTGGCTTCGTGAGGCGATCCAGGCCACGAGCTCAGGTCGTTTCCGTTATCGTGATTCACTCCAGCCCGATGTCCCACGCCTGCTCCAGGTCCTTCTTGGAATATGCACGGAACGCGGTCAGCGTCTGTGTGCTTTTCAGACCGGGCACCATGGTGACGCGCTCGGTAACGACTGACGCGACCGTTTCGTAATCGGTGACCTCGACGATGGCGACGAGATCCCATTCGCCGGAGACCGAGTACACCTGCGACACTCCCTCGATGCCGGCAAGCCTCGTCGCGCATTGCGGGATCATGGCAGGCTCTGCTTTTATCAGGACGATGGCGGTAATCATCAGCTTGAAAGATGGAGATTGGGCGGAGTTCCTGTTCCGGCGATGGCTTCCGTATTCTGCTATGTTTCGGGAGTCGGAGAGGCCGGAAGGCCAGACGGATTATAACAGTATTGGCGCGGCGGAAGCTGCGCCAATGTCGCCTTGAGGAGCTCGAAAGTTGGATACCGAAGATAGAGACGAACGCGGCTCGGGTCGCAGCCAGAATGTCGTGCACACCCTGCCCCGATCGATGGCTTCGGTGCCCCAGTTCCTGACGGGTCCACTCGAGCGGATTGACCCCACGCTTGGCACCACGCAGGTGCTGGTGATCACCGCGGATGCTGAGACTGCAGTGGCTCTGGCGGAAGCCGTATTGCGAATGACCGGGCCTGCGGGGATCGAGCTTCTTCCAGTGACGACACCACGGCGGGCAAAGCGACTTATGGCCGGCCGGCCGGTCCTTGCAGCGGCAGGATCACCGGGCGACATCCGGGATCTCGTCCGCGGCAGCGAGCTCAAGCTCGACAGTGTGAAGGCAGTCGTCATTGCGTGGGCCGATGAGATTCTCAATTCGGGCCCCGAGGATATCGAAGCGCTCGAGCTCGTGATGAACGAGCTTCCAAAGGATGCTGCGCGAATCGTCGTGACGAGTCGCAGCGAAGGACGCGTGAACGCGTTCGCCGAACGATATCTGAGACGCGCGCGACGCGAGGCGCCTGCTGAAATCGAAGGCGATGCAGAGCCGGTGACAGTGCAATACGTGATGGTCACGAGCGCAACACGCAGTACCGGCTTGCGCCGTCTCCTCGACGATCTCGATCCGCCTTCTGCTGCAATTGTCGTATCGACCGATCAATCAGACCGCGAAGTGACGTCGATGCTGCGGCTGCTGGGATATCCGGAGGGATCTTCGACCGTGCGCACGACGCGCGGCGAGATCGAGCCATCGACTTACGCGGAGATTTTCTACGACGCTCCCGCATCGCATGCGCAGCTCGCTGATGCAGCGAAGGCAACGCCAGTTTCGTTCGTTGCACTCGTCGACACGCGCGAGCTCGCTGCGCTCAAGCGGATTGGAACGGTGAATGTCAGACCGTTCACTCTGAGCGCCCCTTGGAACGCCGCGCGCGAGCGCGAGGATTCGATGCGGCGAGAGCTGTCATCAGTTCTCGACGCCGGCATTGCTTCACGCGAGATGCAGGCGCTCGAGCCGCTTCTCGAGCGGCATGATGGAATCGAGATCGCTGCTGCTGCGCTGAGACTTCTCGAGAAGGAGCGCACGCTGCGGAAGGCCAGCGAGGAAGCAAAGCCGATTTCGGCACCGCGGGGGTTCGCTGATCGCAAGCCTTTCGGAGCGCGCGATGCGGGCAAGCCTCGCGGGCGTGACGATGCGCGGCGCGGCGGCCCTCCTCGCGGAGATGCGAGGAGAAGTGAAGGCGGACGCCGTGAGGGCGGTCGCAGTGAAGGCGGTCGTGGTGATTTCCGTCGCGGAGGCGATGACAAACGCGGTGGAGGTGGATTCCGCAAAGGGCCGAGGCGCGACGCGCGATGAGCCAGTCGTTCCATCAGACCGGTGGATGGATCGAAGTCATCGCCGGAGTGATGTTCTCGGGAAAAAGTGAAGAGCTGATTCGGCGCGTAAGGCGTGCGATCATTGCAAAAAAGCGCGTTCAGGTTTTCAAGTCGCACCTCGATGCGCGTTATGCGGGTATTTACAGCGTATCCAGTCACGATGGGCGAACCGTGCAGGCCATACCTGCGGACAACGCAGCGCAGATCGCGGTGCGAGTCGATCCGATGGCGAACGTGATCGCAATCGATGAGGCTCAGTTTCTCGACGATGGAATCGTTCCTCTCGTGACCTCCCTCGCTGGCCGAGGGCGGCGGATCATCGTCGCCGGAACCGACACTGATTTCCGCGGGGAACCGTTTGGCTCAATGCCCGCGCTCATGGCAGTCGCCGAGGTCGTCGACAAGCTGCATGCGATCTGCGTTCTGTGCGGCGGGCCCGCGAGCCGCAATCAGCGGCTCATCGGCGGGCAGCCCGCGCCGTATGATTCGCCAACGATCATGGTCGGCAGTACTGAATCCTACGAAGCCAGATGCAGGATGTGCTTTGCTGCTCCGAGAAAGGACGCCAGCCAGGCGACTCTCCTATAAGTATGGCCTGGGTCTATCTCGTAATTGCCGGGCTTCTGGAGACCGGGTGGGCGATAGGGCTCAAGTATACGGACGGCTTTCGCCGGCCCGTGCCCTCGATTCTTACGATCATCGCCATCGCCGCGAGCATGATTCTCCTGGCAATCGCGGCTCGAACAATTCCGATAGGTACTGCGTATGCCATATGGGTGGGCATCGGCGCAGTCGGAGCGGTGATCCTGGGGATTATCCTGTTCGATGAGCCGAGGGATGTCGGGCGAATGCTGTTTGTGGGATTGCTGATCGTCTCGCTTGTCGGGCTCAAGCTCACCACGCGAACGGAGTAAAACCGGTAAACGTTAGTCTGAGCAGTACGGCACAGGAATTGTGTGCGACGCGGGCAAACAGGGTGTACGTTAGAAGCGGCCTCAACATAAACGACATGCGACTGATCGGTCTCACCGGAAATATTGCCAGCGGCAAGTCCACCGTCTCCGATCTCCTTGCCGAGCGCGGCGCAAGGATCATCGATGCAGATGTGCTGGCCCGCGAGGCAGTCATGAAAGGCAGTCCGGCTTTGAATTCAATTGTGGAGCGCTGGGGCGACGACGTCCTCGATTCGGATGGCAACCTCGATCGCGCTGCACTGCGTCACAAGGTTTTCGCCGACCAGTCCGATCTGGATGCGCTCAACGAAATCGTGCATCCCGAAGTAATGCGCCGGCGGTCGGAGGAGATCGCATCGGCACGGGCTCGCGGCGACAAGGTCGTCGTCTGCGTGATCCCGCTGCTGTTCGAGCGGCATCTTGCCGATGATTTCGACGCCATCATTCTCGTCGATGCTCCACGAACGGTGCGGCTCGAGCGCATTGTCCGCGAGCGCAAGATCGAAGAGGCAGAGGCGATGAAGATGATCGCCGCGCAGATGCCTGCCGACCTCAAGCGCGCGCGAGCAGATTACGTGATCGAAAACGAAGGAACCCGCGAGGAGCTCGAGGCGGAAGTCGATCGAGTATGGAAGGAAATTGCAGGTGACAGTGTTGCGTCACTCACTGCAAACGCGGGCTGATTAATTTCAGCGACGTACTTCTAACGAGGTGTGAATTGGCGAACATTCCGGACGATCTCCGCTATACAGAAGAGCACGAATACGTGCGAACGACGAGCGACGGGATCGTTGAAGTTGGTATTACCGATTACGCGCAGGGCGAGCTGGGCGACGTCGTCTACGTGGAGCTTCCGGCAGCAGGCACGAAGCTCGGCAAACACGACGTATTTGGAACGATCGAAGCTGTTAAGGCGGTGTCGGAGCTTTTCTCGCCGATCGCGGGCGAGGTGGTCGAGATCAATTCACGTCTCGATGGTGAGCCAGCGCTTGTAAATAGTGATCCGTACGGGGCTGGATGGATGATTCGGATCCGGGCTGATGATGCATCGGCTGTCGAATCATTGATGGATGCTGCTTCCTACGAAAAGCACATAGGATAAAAGAACAACTACGACACGAGACACGAGACGCGAGTCGCGAGTGGCCCTTTCTCGCGACTCGCGTCTCGTGTCGTAGTTGTTCTTCTTTTACGTTAGCGCATCGCGTCCTTGAACGAGACGCCCGCGCGGAAACCAGGAATCTTCCGCGCTTTCACCTTCACTGTCCTTCCAGTGAAGACGCTGTTCACGTCACGCGCCTTGTGATTTCTCCGGTCGAACGTTCCAAAGCCGGCGATAGTCACTTTCCCGCCCTTCTTGATCTGCTTCGAGATCACACCGTCCTGCGGGTCGAAGATCGCGTCGACAACGCGCTTCACATGCGTCGGGCGGAGCTTCGTCTGCTTCTGTAAGGCCTCGAGCATTTCTGCCTTGTTCATACCGGCTCCTGATTCAGAAAGTCAGCGGTGAACCACACTTGAAATCTTCGCTGCAAAATTACCGTTCATTTACTCCGCCGCAACGCTCAATATTTCGGAATCCGCATAGGCATCGGTTGGCGGGCACGAACAAACCAGGTTTCTGTCGCCATAGGCACTCTCGACACGACCGACCGACGGCCAGAACTTGAAGTCGCGGCTCCAGGGAGCTGGATAGGCAGCGCGCTCCCGTCCGTAGGGGTGACTCCACGTGTCAGCGGTCACTCTCGCCTGAGTGTGAGGCGCATTCTTGAGAAGGTTGTCCTTCCTGTCCGCCTTTCCCTCCTCGATCTCACGAATCTCCTCGCGAATCGAGATCATCGCATCGCAGAACCTGTCGAGCTCGGCCAGAGATTCACTCTCGGTCGGCTCGATCATGAGCGTCCCGGCAACCGGAAATGAGACAGTCGGTGCGTGGAAGCCATAGTCCATGAGCCGCTTCGCGATATCCTCGACCTCGACTCCGCTCGAGCCCTTCACCACGCGCGTATCTACGATGCACTCGTGCGCAACGGTCCCGTGCGCGCCCTTGTACAGCACAGGGAAATGCGGATCGAGCCGCTTTGCGATGTAATTCGCGTTGAGAATCGCAGCCTTCGTCGCGTGAGTGAGCCCGTCCCCTCCCATGAGACTGATATACGCCTGCGAGATGGGAAGAATGCTCGCACTTCCCCAGGGAGCCGCCGAAACCGCGCCGACCTTGTCTCGCCCATCCTGATGAATCACCGCGTGACCCGGCAGGAAAGGCACGAGATGCTTCGCGACACCGATCGGGCCCATGCCCGGTCCCCCACCGCCGTGGGGAATGCAGAAAGTCTTATGGAGGTTCAAGTGACACACGTCCGCGCCGATGTCAGCGGGACGACATAGTCCGACCATCGCATTCATGTTGGCGCCATCCATATAGACCTGGCCGCCAAATTCATGGACGATGCGGCAGATCTCGACGATGCCTTCCTCGAATACTCCATGCGTCGAGGGATACGTCACCATCAGCGCTGCAAGATCATCCTTGTGCGCTTCCGCCTTCGCGCGAAGATCGGCGATGTCGATGTTTCCGCTCGCGTCGGTCTTCACGACGACGACTTTCATTCCCGCCATCACCGCACTCGCCGGATTGGTGCCGTGCGCCGACTGCGGCGTAAGACACACATCGCGATGATTTTCCCCGCGCGACGCATGATATGCGTGAATTGCAAGCAGACCCGCGTACTCGCCCTGCGATCCGGCATTCGGCTGAAGTGACACAGCAGCAAAGCCTGTGATCGACGCAAGCGCGGCCTCGAGCTCGTCGAACAGCTGGCGATAACCCTCCGTCTGATCAGCCGGAGCGAAAGGATGAATCTTCGAGAATCCCGGCCACGTGATCGGCATCATCTCCGTGGTCGCGTTGAGCTTCATCGTGCACGAGCCGAGCGGAATCATCGAGTGCACGAGCGAGAGATCACGGCTTTCGAGCTTGTACATGTAGCGCAGCAGCTCGGTTTCGGACCGATGAGAATTGAAAACCTCATGCTGCATGAACGGTGTCGTACGCTTGAACCTCTCATCGTAACGCGCATCGGCGCTCATCGAGACCGATGAGGGCGTCATGTCATCGCCAGCACCAAAGACTGCGAAGAGATCGGACAGGTCCTTCTCCGAAACCGTCTCGTCGAGTGCGATGCACACCGAGTGATCATCGAGCACTCGCAGATTGATTCTGCGCTGCTCAGCACGTGCAACGAGATCAGCGGCAGTGCGCTCGCCCAGATCGACGCGAATGGTGTCGAAGTAGTCGTCATTCGCGATATCGTAGCCAAGCTTGCGAAGTCCTTCGGCAAGAACGGTCGTGAACTGATGCACGCGCGATGCGATTCGCTTGAGCCCTTCAGGCCCGTGATAGACCGCGTACATGCTCGCGACAACTGCGAGAAGAACCTGCGCAGTGCAGACATTGCTCGTCGCCTTCTCGCGACGGATGTGCTGCTCTCTCGTCTGGAGCGCCATGCGCAAAGCGGGCCTTCCATCCGCGTCACGGGAAATACCGATGATGCGTCCGGGAATCTGCCGCTTGAATTCATCCTTCGTTGCAAAGAACGCGGCGTGCGGGCCGCCGTATCCAAGCGGCACTCCGAACCGCTGCGAGTTCCCGACGACGATATCCGCGCCCCATTCACCAGGCGGCACGAGA
The DNA here is from genome assembly GCA_035281765.1 of Gemmatimonadaceae bacterium. Taxonomy (GTDB): domain Bacteria; phylum Gemmatimonadota; class Gemmatimonadetes; order Gemmatimonadales; family Gemmatimonadaceae; genus UBA4720. The sequence continues at coordinate 11,940 of DATEDH010000213.1, read as the reverse complement.
AGCGTCAACGAGAGAAGATCTGCAGCGACAGTTACAAGCGCGCCCGCTGCATGCGCCTTCTCGACAACGTCGCGGTAGTCGACAACAGCTCCATCAGTAGCGGGATACTGCAGCAGGACACCAAAAACATCGTCCCCGAAATTTCCGGTGAGAGGATCACCAACACGGACGGTAATTCCACGCACTGCGGCGCGCGTCTTCACGACATCGATGGTCTGCGGATGACAGCTATCGGCAACGAAGAAAACTTCCTTGTCATCCTTGCCGCGGATGCCGTAGCTCATCGTCATCGCTTCTGCAGCCGCGGTTGCTTCATCGAGCAGCGAAGCGTTCGCGATCTCCATCGCCGTCAAATCCATCACGACGGTCTGGAAATTCAGCAGGGCCTCGAGCCTTCCCTGCGCAATCTCCGCCTGATAGGGAGTGTAGGCGGTGTACCACGCCGGATTCTCGATGATGTTTCGCTGAATCACAGGTGGTGTGACTGTATCCGCGTATCCCATCCCGATGAACGAGCGGAACACCTTGTTTCGGGCCGCCATCGCGCGAAACTCGGCGAGCACTTCCTGCTCGGCCTTGCCCGGCCCGATGTCGAGCCTGCCGTTGAAGCGGATCTTCGCGGGAATCGTCGCGTCGATGAGCTCGTCGATGGACTTGAAGCCAATCGCGCTCACCATCTTCTCTATATCTGCCTGGGTCGGCCCGACGTGTCGCGGCACAAACGACTCGAACGGGGCGAGCTCCTGCCCGGTCTGTTTCACTGATGTCGTCATTCTTTTGGGTGTTTTTTCCAGCGCATGGAATTTAACATCCTCATTATGCCGGGGAGTCCGCGCCAATGGCGCCTGATGCTTGTTCCGCCGAGGGCTGGTGCGGAGAACATGGCACGCGATGCCGCGCTCATGGAGCGCGCGAGAGATACGGGCGAAACCGTGTTATCGGTTTACGCCTGGAATCGTCCCACACTCTCACTGGGCCGCAATCAGACAGCCCAGCACAGGTACGATCTCGACGAAGCCGCGCGGCGCGGAATCGACATCGTTCGGCGGCCGACTGGCGGGCGGGCGCTGCTGCATTGGCGGGAAGTGACCTATAGCGTGACCGCTCCGGTATCCGATCGCGATGGGCTGAGGGACTCGTACGACCAGATCAACAACATCCTCTTATACGGATTGCTCAAGCTCGGAGTCGATGCCGCTCAGGCGACAGTGACGTCCCGCACGCCGGCGCCGGGTGACCTTCCATGCTTTGCCGAGCCCGCTGCAGGTGAGCTCGTTTCGAACGGCGCGAAGCTCGTGGGGAGCGCCCAGGTCCGTGAAAACGGAGCAATGCTTCAACATGGCTCCATTCTGATTCACGATGATCAGCCCACGATCTCGATGCTGCTGCGTGACAAGGCAGCTCAAAACGATACACCTCGGGCTGCGACTTTGAATGAGGCCCTGGGGCGGGATCCGACGTGCGAGGAGGTAGCCGACGCACTTTTCGCAGCAGTCCGCGCACTCGAGGATTCAGAGGCAGCTGCAATTGCGGAATCGGAGGTGGCGGAGCTTACCGCTAAACATCTCCCGCATTTCGAGAATCCGCTGTGGACGTGGAGGAAATAAGGGCGCAACTTGTTGCGCCGTGAGACGATACCTCTTCCCATCGCTCTGCCTTGCCATCCTGGCTGGCTGCTCCGGAGACCAGTCGCCGTCGAGCTCGCGCGCAAGCGGAGGCACTCTCGTCATTTCCGTGGGTGGCGACCCCGAGACTCTTCTTCCTCCACTCGCATCGACCACAACCGGACAGATAATCGGAGATCTCGTTTACGACCGGCTGGCGGAGATCGGCGACTCGCTCAATACCGTCGGTGATCTGGGTTTCCAGCCGCGACTGGCAAAGACGTGGGAATGGTCGGCTGATTCGCTGTCGATTGTCTTTCATCTGGATCCGCGCGCCCGATGGCATGACGGCAAACCCGTGCGCGCAAACGACGTCGCGTTTACCTGGCGCCTATACACCGATTCGGCGAACGCATCGCCCTTTGCAGTGTCGCTCGCTGATGTAGACTCGGTCACTGCGCCCGACAGCCTCACGGCGAAAGTCTGGTTCCGCGAGCGATCGCCCATGCAGTTCTACGACGCGGTGAACACGATGTTGATTCTCCCGTCGCATCTATTGGCGAATCTTCGCGGCAAGGATTTGCAGGCATCGCAGGCGGCGCGCGCTCCCATCGGCAGCGGACGTTATCGCTTCAACAAATGGAATGCAGCGCAGTCGATCGAGCTTGTTGCTGATACCGCTAACTATCGCGGACGGCCTTCGCTCGATCGCGTGATCATGACGATCGCGCCGGACATGAATACAGCGATCGCGCGCCTCACCGGCGGTGAGGCCGATATGCTCGAACAGATTCCGGCGCCGAGTCTGTCGGACATTGCAAAGGACACATCGATCGCAATCAGTCTCGCGCACGGACTCGATTACAACTTCATGCAGTTCAATCTCGCGCGTCCGCTTTTCGCCGATCGTGATCTTCGTCGCGCACTCACGATGGCGCTGGATAGAAAGAGCATCGTGCTGAATGCGTACGATACGCTTGCCGATGTTGCAGTCGGTCCGACAGTTCGCGCGTATCGAGCTACTGATCCGTCGCTCAGACAGATTCCCTTCTCACGCGAAGCCGCGATGCGGACGCTCGATTCGCTCGGATGGAAAGACACCAACGGTGACGGTGTGAGAGAGAAAGCGGGTCGAAAGCTCGAGTTCCGGCTTGGTGTTCCAACAGTGAGCAAGTCGAGAAACACCATGGCGACTGTGATTCAGGACCAGCTCAAGCAGGTTGGCGCGAAGGTGAACATCGAGCCGCTCGATCTTCCGCGATTTGTGCAGGCGCAGACGTCGCACAACTTCGATGCGGTGCTTGGCGGGTGGCATGTCGAGCCGAGCCCCGGTGGTATTCGGCAGACGTGGGGAACCGGAGGAATCGACGGTGGATCGAATTACGGCTCATATCGAAACGCAGCGTTCGATGCGCACGTCGACAGCGCACTCTCAGCAACGACTCTCGATGGACGCCGCACGCATTTCACGAGCGCGTACCAGCTGATCATCGATGATGCGCCGGCCGTTTGGCTTGCCGAGCCGAAGCGGATCATGGCGGTGCACAAGCGGATTCAGACTGTAGGGATGCGCCCCGATGCGTGGTGGGCGCACATACCCGAGTGGTCGATCCCCGCAGACAAGCGGATTGCGCGGGACCGCATCGCGACAAGCAGGTAACAGGTGGCGGCATTTCTCATCCGCCGGATAATTCAGGGAATCGTGGTCGTCGCGCTCGTGGCGACCATTGTTTTTCTGTTGATACACCTCGCGCCCGGGGATCCGTTCACATCTGCCCTTGGCGACCCGGCAATTACCGAATCGGTGAGAGCGAGCTGGCGTCACGCGTATGGTCTCGACCGGCCTTTGGCCGAGCAGTATGTGCGATACGTGGCGAGCGTCGCGCGTGGCGACCTGGGATTCTCCTTCTCGCTGCGGCGGCCCGTTGCAGATGTCCTCGCCGATGCACTTCCGAACACGATGCTGCTGATGTTTCTCGGGCTGGCCGCTGGATTTGTGCTCGGGATTCTTGTTGCCGTGACGCAGGTGCGAAATCGCGGTCGGCCCATCGATAAAATGCTCGGCGGAATATCGCTCACGTTCTTCGCCGTTCCTGATTTCTGGCTGGCGCTCCTCGTGCTCGCGCTGTTCGCGTACTGGATCCCGATTTTCCCAATCGGCGGCGCGACCGATCCGACAATGTATGACATGCTGAGCCCCGCAGGACGAGCGTGGGACAGAGTGCGTCATCTCATTCTTCCTGCCTCGACGCTCGCACTTCTCTACTTTCCAGTCATTGCAAGGTTTCAGCGTGCTGCACTGCTCGATGCGCTCCCGTCGGAATACGTGACGACCGCACGGGCAAAAGGTGTGAGCGAGCGCGTGCTCGTTCGTCATCATGCTTTACGGAACGCACTTCTGCCGATAGTGACTCTGATAGGAGTTGCGTTCCCGGCGCTGCTCACGGGCGCTGTCTTCATAGAAAGAGTTTTCTCGTGGCCCGGCATGGGCTGGGTGATAGTGAACTCGATCAACAGCCGCGATTATCCGCTCCTCACCGCGTGCGTCATCCTCGGGTCGGTATTTGTGGTTGCCGGCAGCATACTCGCTGATGTGATGTATCGCCTGCTTGACCCACGCCTTCGCGATGAACGCTGACACGCCGTTTCTTTCGCTCAGCATCGCGCGCGCGGCGCGACGCGTCACGATGCAGGACCGGTCAGTGTTTTTTGCGATGCTCCTGCTGGCTGCGATAGCGATACCGTGTGTGTTTGCATCGATCGCGGCACCGTATGATCCGAACGCACAGCCGGACATTGTCGGACTCCAAAGTGTTCCGCCCTCGCTTGCACATCCGATGGGGACTGATCCGTTCAGCAGGGATGTGCTGAGCCGGCTGCTGTATGGGGGACGACTGTCCCTTTCGGTTGCGCTTCTTGCAACGCTCGTGAGCGTGACGCTTGGAACTGCATATGGCGCAATCGCCGGCTATACCGATGGAGTGATCGGCACGGTTCTCGAACGCGTGCTCGATGCACTTCTCGCTATTCCGCGGATTCTCCTTCTCATTGCGATCTTCGCCGCGTGGCGCGACATGCCGACCCTCGGATTCATACTCGTGCTCGGCGCGACAGGATGGTATGGGGTTGCGCGTCTCGTGCGGGGTCAGGTTCTTGCGTTGAAGGCGCAGGATTTCGTGGCGTCAGCGAAGGCGCTTGGCGCAACGCGCGCGAGGATTCTCGTGCGGCACATTCTTCCGAATGTCGTGAGCCCGGTAGTAGTTGCCGCAATGCTTGGAATCGGACACGTGATAGTTTTGGAGGCCGGTCTGTCGTTTCTGGGACTCGGAGTGGACCAGCCGACCGCGAGCTGGGGCAACATGATTCAGGATGGGTCTGATCAAATCGCAAATCACTGGTGGATCTCACTTTTTCCTGGTCTTGCGATCGTTTTGACTGTGATTGCATTCAACGTCCTTGGCGACGCGCTCGTTCGCGCACTATCGCCAAGGCAAGCTCGAATTGAATGAGTCAGCCACTTCTGTCAGTTGAAAATCTGAGAACGTATTTCCACATGGGCACGGCTGTCGCGAAGTCAGTCGACGGCGTGTCGTTTGTCGTCAACGCCGGTGAGACCGTCGGCATTGTCGGTGAGTCGGGATGCGGGAAGTCGGTCACAGCACTCTCCATCCTGAGACTGATTCAGCCGCCCGGAAGAATCGAGTCGGGCAGCCGCATCATGTTCGAGGGAAAGGATCTCGTTTCACTCGACGATGACGGAATGCGGCAGGTTCGCGGCAATCGCATCTCGATGATTTTTCAGGAGCCGATGTCCGCGCTCAATCCCGTGTTCACCGTCGGCGATCAGGTTGCGGAAGTCGCGCGAGTGCACGGTGAGGGCTCACGCAAGGATGCATGGAACCGCGCTGTTGAGATGCTCACGCTGACGGGAATTCCATCACCTGAAGAGCGCGCAAAGCAGTACCCGCATCAATTATCGGGTGGAATGCGGCAGCGCGTTCTCATTGCGATGGCGCTGATGATGAATCCTGCGCTCGTGATTGCCGATGAGCCCACGACTGCACTCGATGTAACGATCCAGGCGCAGATACTCGAGCTGCTCGTCGATCTGCAGAAGCGACTCGGCACATCCATCCTGATGATCACGCACGACCTTGGTGTTATTGCAGAGACAGCAAGTCGTGTCCTCGTGATGTACGGCGGCGAAGTGGTTGAAGAAGCGTCGGTCTCGAAGCTGTTCTAGAGTGCGCATCATCCGTACACCGAGGGACTGATGAATGCGATGCCGCAGATCACGGAATCGCGCGAGCGATTGAACGTGATCCCCGGCACGGTTCCGCCTCCAACTGCGTGGCCATCGGGATGCAGGTTCCGCGACCGCTGCCCGTATTCGTGGGAGAGGTGCGAGCGTGAGCATCCGCCACTCTATCAGATAGGGGAAAACCACACGTCGCGGTGTCATCTCGCTGAGGAGCCGGAGCGGCGCGCACATCCGCATCTGCCTCTCGTCGAACAGGCAGGAGCCACGCTGTGACGGAACCACTTCTACAAGTTCGTAATCTCCGAAAAGTTTTTCCGATCACGCGCGGCGTATTCGCTCGCAAAGTCGGTGAAGTGCGCGCCGTTCACGATGTGTCATTCGACATAATGCCCGGCGAGACCCTGTCACTCGTCGGTGAATCGGGCTGCGGAAAGACAACTACAGGGCGCGCGATTCTTCGATTGATCGAGCCGACATCGGGCGAAGTGAAATTCGACGGACGCGACGTGCTTGCGATGAATCCGGCCGAGCTTAGAGCAGTGCGACGGGAGATGCAGATCATTTTCCAGGATCCGGTGTCGTCACTGAATCCACGGATGACTGTAGGTGCTGCGATCCGTGAAGGAATCACGATTCACAAGCTTGCTGAAGGCGCCGAAGCGGACAAGCGCGTTGCGCGACTGCTCGATGAAGTCGGCCTGCGAAAAGAATATGCGACGCGTTATCCGCACGAATTTTCCGGCGGCCAGCGACAGCGAATTGGAATCGCGCGCGCGCTCGCTGTAGAGCCGAAGTTCATCGTATGCGATGAGCCGGTCTCTGCTCTCGACGTATCGGTGCAGGCGCAGGTGATCAACCTTCTGCGCGATCTACAGAAGGAGCGAGGTCTCACTTATCTCTTCATCGCGCATGATCTCTCCGTCGTGAAGCATATGTCCGACAGAGTCGCTGTCATGTATCTCGGCAAGATCGTCGAGCTTGCACGCGGTGAGGATCTTTATCGTGAGCCCACGATGCCGTACACGCAGGCGCTGCTCTCTGCAGTTCCTGTCGCCGATCCGACTCTCGTGAAGCAGCGGATCCTGCTCGAGGGAGATGTACCCTCCCCGGCAAATCCACCGTCGGGATGTGTGTTTCATCCGCGGTGTCATCACCCGGCAAAGGACGCGGCGTGCTCGAAGATCGACCCTCCCTTGGAGGAGAAGGCACCCGGACACCGCGCTGCGTGTATCAAACAGCCGCCAACTGTCATAACGTGGCAAGAACAGCAGGCCGCGGGTGGCACTAACCCGCCCGAGAGATACTTTCCCGTTGTGGAGCAGCTCACCAGGCAACCAGCCGCCACCCTGTAACGCGCCATATGACGACATCGACGGACAAGTCCGTATTTGATCAACCCGAAGCCGGAGTGCTGACCACCGACGCCCCAACGGGTCTCGAAAAGTGGACGCAGGATCGCGGATTCTTCGGGCATCCGCGTGGATTGTCCACGCTGTTCTTTACAGAGATGTGGGAGCGGTTCTCCTACTATGGACTGCGACCGCTGCTCGTCCTGTTCATGTCCGCGGCAATCATGCAGGGCGGATATGGATTCGACCGCACAACAGCATCGGCGATCGTCGGAATTTACGGCGCGTTCGTCTACCTCATGTCGCTTCCGGGCGGATGGGTCGCTGACCGTTTACTCGGTCTCAGGCGCGCGATCTTCATCGGTGCGTGCCTCATATCCGCCGGACACATATCGATTGGACTTTCCGGACTGGCAGGACCGGGCAACGGCAAGATTCCATTCTTCCTCGGGCTCGTTCTAATCGTCCTCGGCACAGGTCTTCTCAAGCCGAACATCTCGGCGATCGTCGGCGATCTGTATCCTGAAGGCGGCGCGAGACGTGATGCCGGGTTCTCGATTTTCTACATGGGCATCAACGTCGGCTCGCTGATCGGACAGATGGTGACCGGTTATCTCGGTGAGCAAGTGGACTGGCACGTTGGAATGGGAGCGGCTGGCGTCGCGATGCTGCTCGGTCTCATCAACTACGGGCTTCGCAACAGGGCGACACTTGGTCCAATTGGCCTGCATCCGACGCGTCTGGCTGATCCTGTCGCACAGGCGAAGCAGGAAAGAAACGTCAAAGCCGCTGTGTTCGGGCTTCTCGGATTGGTCGCTGTTTTGTTCGTTCTTGCCGCAACCGGCACGATCACTCTCAGTCCGCCTGCAATCGCGAAGAACATGACGTACCTGCTCGTCGGGCTCGCGGCAGTGTTCTTCCTCTCCGTGTTCATATTCGGCCACCTGAGCGGTGACGAGAAGAAGCGTGTTGCGGTGATCATGGTTCTGTTTGCGTTCGCAGCCATCTTCTGGTCTGCATTCGAACAGGCGCCGACTTCGCTCAATCTCTTCGCGCGCGATTTTACCGACAGACAGCTCGGTGGATTCACGATTCCGGCGACATGGTTCCAGTCGGTGAATCCGCTGATGATCATCATCTTCGCGCCGATTTTCGCGGCGCTCTGGGTGGGGTTGGCGAAGAAGGGCCTCGATCTCTCGAGCCCGACGAAGTTCGCGCTCGGTCTCTTCCTCGCGGGACTTGGATTCTGGATCATGATCTACGCTGCGAAGGCAGTAGTAGCGAGTGGTGGCCAGACGCTCGTCTCACCGTGGTGGCTCGTGGGCAGCTATTTCTTCCAGTCGGTCGGCGAGCTTTGCCTGAGCCCGGTGGGTCTTTCGTCGATGACCAAGCTTTCGCCGAGACGCTACGTGGGACAGATGATGGGTATCTGGTTCCTCGCGTCCGCTCTCGGCAATCTCATCGGCGGCCGGGTCGGCGGCCACGTGGATCCCGAGAAGCTCAATCAGATGCCGCAGCTCTTCTCGGCGACGACAATGTCATTGATGATCGCAGCTGCGGTTTGTGCCCTGCTGATCATTCCTATCCGTAAAATGATGGCTGGTAAGGGACCGCAGAATGCGGCACAAGGTTAATTGGGATCAACTGCCGCCTCTCGGCGGCCCGTAGCTTGTAGCTAGCTTTAGCTTTTAGCGTATTAGCATGCTAAAACGGAACTGCGCCCTTGGCTAATCAGCTAAAGGCGCAGTTCTGTTTTAGCATGCTAATACGCTAAAAGCTAAAGCTAGCTACAAGCTACGGGCGCGCGAGAGCGCTCGCAGTTTGTCAGAAGTTATGGCCAACTAAATACTGACGAAGGAATCGAACGCTCGCGATTGCGATTCACATCGCCCGGCTCTTTCCAGAAGATCGAGGTGTAATCGCGGCTGAAGAGCCGGACCTTGAGCTTCGCGCCGCTGTCGCGATTGAGAGGGTACATGATGTCGAAGCGCCACATGCGCTGCGACCGCGGCGGAACTGACGCAAGAAGCGAAATTCCAACTGATGCGTTGAGGCGACTGTCGACTCCGTAGGGAGCATCACCTGCCCACAGCTTGCCGAAATCCATGAACGGCGCAATGCCGACCGACGCGAACTGCTTCACGTGTCCCACGAAATAGCGGTCTTCCATCCGAAAGACCATGCGCTCACCACCGGCAAGCCACGAATCGCGGAATCCGCGCGGACCGCCATCCCTGTCCGAGAACGTCAGCTGAAATGGAATCCGCTGATTCCAACCGCCTGCGAGCTCGAGACTCGTGAGAATCGTGTGACGCGTTGCGGGCTTGAGGTACGTCGCCCATCGCGCCGCGCCGAGTACTCCATCCCATCCGGGCTCGACGTCATCACGCCTTCCTTCGAGGGTTCCCTCGAGCACCGAGAAAAGTGTCGGACTGCCGGCCCCGATGTAGACATTGCCCGATGCAAACAGGTCCATGTTGTTGCCGCCGAACATTCCCATCCCCCGGCCAAGGACTGTCGCGAGCTCGAATCCCTTCCTGATGTCCTGAGCTCCATCGAGTGTCTCGAGACCCGTCGCGCGCATGTATTTCACGTTGCGAAATCCAGCGAGCGCGTTGATTCGCGTCACTCTGTTTCGCAGATAACGGGATTGAAGCTCAGTCGCTGTGTCGCGCTCGGTGGTTCCAAGTCCTACGCGAGTTGGAAACGGCTGCGGCATCTCGTCTTCGTACGAGAGCGACGCGCCAACAAGTGCGAGACGCCCGGGACGTCCAACGCGGATTACACCGCCGGCATCTGCATACGAACGCTGCAGCATGACAGCGGGCCGGCTCGTATCGTCTTCGCGGCGGAAATACCGGTAATCCTCGCGCGAGCCCGCAGTCGTTCTCCACGAAATGCGCTGGAGATCAGTCAGAAACGGGTGAGCCAGCTCGAAGCCCCAGCTTCCGCCAAGCTCGTTGCGCGCTCCCTCCAGCTGAAGCTGATAAGGCCGCCCGAGAAATTGGTAGTCGATGAGCTGGGCTTCGAAGTTGTCGCGGAAATTCTCGCTGTAGCGCCAGCGTCCGATTATCGACGTTGCCTCACCCATGAGGTTCTCTTCGCCGAGCCGGAATGAGCGGAGGTATGGATTTGCGCTCGAGCCGCCTCCGCCGAGTACCAGCGAGACTTCGTCGACAGTGACGACAGAGAGATACACTCCGCCGAAATTGTCAGGATAGACTGTAACGGTGGCATCTGCGAGATACGGCTGCGCGCGAAGTATTCTCTCTGACTCGAGGCGCCGCAGCTCAGTGCAGGGCATGCCAGGCTGCAGCGCGAGAAAACGCGTTATGATGTTGGGATTGGTCGTCGAGTGTACTTCGGTGAGCTGCCTCGCGATCCGGCGCTGAAGGCTCGAGCCGCGCACTTCGAATGGCGGACGGGCGCTCACATCGATGCGGCTGATTATCTGGCCCTTGCACGGCACGGGGGTGCCTTCCAGACTTTGAGCTGCGAGCGCTGCACATGGCGCGAATGTCGCGCATAGAGTCGCGCACCCGTACTGGAGAATCTTCAACTTGTCCACTCTAACGCAGCCCATTCCGGATACTCGGCAATTCCGTACTCCACGAACTTCGGCAGTGGTTGCTTTGTCGTCGACGGCCGATGCCTCCGACGGAAAACCTCATCGCGTAAGACTCAACAGCGCGTACGTGCAAGCACTTGAAAGTGCAGGCCTCATACCACTCGTCGTTCCCCCGCTCTCCAGCAATGATGCAGTCGCCGGGATTCTTGCCCGCGTCGACGGCGTCCTTCTTACAGGCGGCGAAGATGTAGAACCGTCGCTTTACGGACAACCCCGAAGTTCTCAGTGCGGTGAATCGAACCTCGCCCGCGATCATACCGAGATTGCCCTGGTCCGCGCCGCGCGGGAAATGAAGCTCCCTCTCATGGCGATCTGCCGCGGGCCGCAGCTTCTCAACGTGGCACTCGGCGGCACCCTCATTCAGGATATACCCTCCGAAGTGCCAAATGCTCTACAGCACGAGGACAGAGCCGACCGCTCGGCGCGAGTTCACGAAGTAAGCATCGAGCCCGGATCCCGCCTTGCAGCGGCGGTGGGGAGCACCCGGATCACGGTGAATTCCCTGCACCACCAGTCGGCATTGGAAATCGCGCCGGGCTTGAAGGCAACTGCGCATGCGCCGGATGGTATCGTCGAAGGTCTCGAGTCCGAATCGGATGACTGGTGGGTGCTCGGAGTACAGTGGCATCCGGAGGAGATGAACGATTCTCCGGAGCCATGGGATCGCGGAATTTTCAAGGCGTTCGCGGATAGAATCACGAAGGGGTGAAGCGGCTTCGCATTCTGCACCTCGATTCCGGTGCGACCTGGCGCGGTGGCCAGCGTCAGGTCTTTCTCCTCGCGCGCGGCCTTCGCGAAGAGGGCCATGAACAATTTCTCATCGGCTCGCTGGGTTCGCCGCTCGTAGAGAAAGCGCGCGCAGCCGGGCTTGCAGTTGCTGCAATTCCCATGGCTGCCGACTGGGATGTGCGCGCTGCGAGACGAATCCGCGCGCGAATGCGCGCGTGGAACGTCGACCTCGTCCATGCGCACGATGCCCGATCGCATGCACTCGCAATGATCGCCCTTCTCGGCCGCACGCGAATGCCCCTGATAGTTACGCGTCGAGTTGCGTTCACTCCGCGGTCAGCGCGGCTCAAGTATGGTCCCAGAGTCACG
>DATEDH010000212.1:0-8380 GCA_035281765.1 Gemmatimonadaceae bacterium | reverse complement strand
AACATGGCGAGCGTGGTCGGTCTCATGGGGAACAAGGGGCAGGCGAATTACGCGGCAAGCAAGGCAGGTCTCATCGCCCTGACCAAGTCGACGGCGAAAGAGCTCGGGTCCCGCAACATTCTCGTCAACGCAATCGCGCCGGGTTACATCGAAACAGAGATGACCGACGCGATGACTCCCGAAGCACGTGCCGCTTTGAGTGGAATGATTCCACTGGAGCGGCTTGGAAAAACTTCGGACATTGCATCCGCTGTCGTCTTTCTTGCATCTGATCATGCGTCGTACATCACGGGCCAGGTGCTGGTGATCGACGGCGGCATGGTCATGTAATCTCGACGGCGGACGCCGTAACTACCTGCAATAAATCGACATAGCTATATTTCCCAACTCACCACGGACACGAGGAAAATCACCAATGGCCGACAACTCGGAGAAGGTCAAGGATATCATAGAGAAGGAGCTCGGAGTCGAGCGCGAGAAGCTCACGAACGAAGCGAGCTTTATCGAGGACCTGGGCGCCGACAGCCTGGACATCGTCGAGCTGGTCATGGAGTTCGAGAAGGAATTCAATATCGACATTCCGGACGAGGACGCTGAAAAGCTTCGCACTGTCGGTGACGCGCTGAACTATCTGAACAGCAAGATCCCCGCGTAATGAAGCGCAGAGTCGTCGTCACGGGCATGGGGGCCGTGACGCCAGTTGGCAACGACGTGGCGACGATGTGGCGCTCACTTGTCGAAGGTCGGTCAGGCGCAGGCCCGATCACCAAATTCGACGCGAGCACGTTCGAGGTACGCTTTGCCTGCGAGGTGAAGGGCTTCGATCCGCTCAACTTCATGGACCGCAAGGAAGCAAAGCGGGCCGATCAGTTCACTCAGTACGCTGTCGCGGCGTCGAAGCAGGCGATGGATGATGCTGGCTTCGGCGACAAGACAGGATACGATCCGGACAACACCGGCGTCATCATCGGCAGCGGCATCGGCGGCCTCAAGATCTTCGAGGAGCAGCACGACGTTTATCGTCAGCGCGGTCCGGGAAAGATCTCGCCCTTCTTCATTCCGATGTTCATATCCGACATCGCCGCTGGAATCGTCTCCATGCAGTTCAACGCAAAGGGGCCGAACTACGCAACTGTCTCCGCATGCGCGACAAGCGCTCACGCAATTGGTGATGCGTATCGGACGATTCAATACGGCGACGCCGATGTAATGGTCACAGGCGGCGCTGAGGCTACGGTCACTCCAATGGCAGTGGGCGGCTTTGCGAATATGAAAGCCTTGTCAGAGCGCAACGACTCGCCCGAGTCAGCGTCCCGGCCTTTCGATCTCACACGCGATGGCTTCGTAATGGGCGAAGGCGGTGCTGTCCTGATTCTGGAAGAGCTCGAGCACGCTCGCCGCCGCGGCGCACGGATTTACTCGGAAATCGTCGGCTACGGTGCAACCGGCGATGCATACCATCTCACCGCACCTGCACCCAATGGTGAAGGTGCGCAGCGCGCGATGAAGCGCGCGATGCGCGATGCTGGATTTGCGCCATCCGATGTTCAGTACATCAACGCGCATGGCACATCGACCCCTGCAAACGACTTGAACGAGACCGCCGCAATCAAGGCGGTGTTCGGAGACGAGGCGAAGAACATCAACGTCAGCTCCACCAAGTCGATGACTGGTCACATGCTTGGCGCTGCCGGAGCGGTCGAGCTCGTCATCAGCACGCTCGCAATCAACAACAGTCTCATTCCGCCAACGATCAACTATCAGACCCCGGATCCAGAGTGCGACCTGAACTACACTCCGAACACTCCGGTGGAGAGAGAAATCCACGCTGCGATAAGCAACAGCTTTGGATTCGGCGGACACAACACTACGCTCGCCGTCAAGCGATTCACGGATTGAATCATGGCTGACGCTGCCGGACCCGGCGATAAAGCCAGCGTCAGGTTTGCCGAGTTCCGAACTGGAATCGGTTACGACTCCCACCGTTTTGCCGCTGGCGGAAAGATGCTGCTTGGCGGTATCGAAGTCGCGAGCGGCATTCATCTCATCGGGCACTCCGACGGCGATGCCGTGGCGCACGCGCTTACCGATGCGCTGCTCGGGGCGGCGGGTTCGGATGCGGACATCGGGACGCTTTTCCCGAACACCGATCCCGCAAACAAAGGACGCGACTCGATGGAAATGCTCGGCCACGCGGTCGAGCTCGTGTGGCAGCGCAACTGCGTCGTGATCAATGCAGATGTGACTGTCGTGACTGAGCATCCGCGAGTTGGGAAATTCCGCGATGCCATTCGCGAATCACTGGCGGCGGTGCTCGGCGTAACTCCGAGCGATGTCGGGTTCAAGGGAAAGACCAACGAAGGCATGGGATGGATTGGACGCGGCGAGGGGCTCGCGTGCATGGCTGTCGTAACGATTGCGCTCGAGCAGGGTGACGATTGAACGTCGAACCAATCATCCACTGGTTGAGCGCTCTGCCGATCGGAACGCTCTACATCTCGATTGGGGTCATCTCCGCAATTGAGAACATCTTTCCGCCGTTTCCCGCTGACGTTGTAGTAGCATTCGGGAGCTTCCTCGCAGCGCGCGGAAAGGCTTCTCCATATTCGACTTTCCTCGTTGCATGGATCGGCAATCTCGCCGGCGCGTCGCTCATGTACTATGTCGGCCGCCGTTATGGATCGAGTGCATTCATGTCACGCCTCGAGCGATGGGCGGGCAAGGGTGCCGAGCAGCGATTGATGGCGCTTTACGGTCGTTATGGGCTTCCGGCGCTGTTCATCTCGCGCTTTCTGCCTGCTGTGCGCGCTGTCGTGCCACCGTTTGCAGGCGCAATGCGACTTCCTGTCCTGCCCGTCGCGCTCGCTGTCGGCGCTGCATCGGCGGTGTGGTTCGCATTCATTACGTTTCTCGCATATCGCGCAGGCTCGAACTGGTCTGTGCTGTACGGAACGATTGTGCGGTCTGGAAAGATCGTCGCGATCGGAGCAACGGTTCTCGTCGCAATCGTCGTTATCGTTCTCTTAATTCGCAGACGGAAACGCCCGCTCCCTGAGCCGTGAACCTCCTCCTCGCTCCCGACGACATCTCCCGCAGCTTTCAGCTCGAGAGATTCCACGATCATCTTTCGGTGGAAAAGGGAGCATCACCGCGAACGAACGAAGCGTATCTGCGCGACGTCTCGCGGTTTGCGATTTTCTGTACCACCAAAGGCGCCTCGAGTCCCGCGACGGCAAGTGCGCGCGTGCTGCGAGAATATGTCTATCACCTGAAGGATCTCGGCCTTTCGCCATCGTCGATAAGGCGGAATGTCTCGGCTGTGCGAAGCTATTTCCGGTTCATGCTCGCCGAAGGCGAGCTGACACGCGATCCGAGTGAGCGCCTCGAAGCACCGAAACGGTGGCGCACGCTGCCGGAGGTGCTGACGGTTGATGAAGCAGAGAAGCTGCTTGCTGCGCCATCACTCGATGAGCCCCTCGTATTTCGCGATCGCGCGATGCTCGAGCTCGCGTACGGTGCGGGGCTCCGCGTATCAGAGTGGATATCTCTGTCCATCAAGGACGTCCTGATGGACGATCACCTCGTTCGCGTTTTCGGAAAGGGATCCAAGGAAAGACTGGTTCCAATCGGCCGGAAGGCAATCGGGGCAGTCGCACTCTACCTTCGCGAGCTCAGGCCGCGGCTGGAGAAAGGGCAGGGGAAGGGAATTCTTTTTCTCAATGCGCGTGGCGAGCCGCTGTCGCGCATGGGCGCATGGAAAATCCTGCGTAAATACGTGGATCTTGCAGGCATTACAAAGCCCGTTTCGCCCCATACACTCAGACACTCGTTCGCGACGCATCTTCTCGAAGGCGGCGCTGATCTGCGGGCCGTGCAGGAAATGCTCGGTCATGCGGATATTTCGACAACCCAGATCTACACGCACGTCGATCGCGAGTATCTTCGATCAGTGCACAAACAGTTTCATCCGCGCGCATGATCCTCGTCATCGACAATTACGACTCGTTCACATATAACCTGGTTCAGTACCTGGGCGAGCTCGGTGCCGAGCCGCTCGTTCAGCGTAATGACGAGATGACAGTTTCCGAAATCGAGAAGCTCGCCCCGGCGGCGATTGTTATTTCGCCTGGGCCGGGTACACCGCAGCAGGCGGGAGTATCCATCGATGTGATCCGGCAGCTTGGGGCAACGATTCCCGTGCTCGGCGTTTGTCTCGGTCACCAGGCCATCGGTGAAGCATATGGCGGTCACGTCGTGCGGGCTCGCGAGCTCATGCATGGAAAGACCTCTCTCGTAGAACACCGCGGCAAGGATCTCTTTCACGATGTACCTTCACCGCTCGAAGTCATGCGTTACCACTCCCTGACTGTCGATCCACCGTCGCTGCCCGATGAGCTCGAGGTCCTCGCATGGGCCGTGCATGACGACAGCGAAATTCACGCGGTGCGGCACAAGGAGCATCGCGTGTGGGGAGTTCAGTTTCACCCTGAGTCCATCATGACGCAGTGCGGAAAGCAGATTCTCTCCAACTTCCTTCGGATGGCATCATGAAAAAGATCATTCTTGCCGTTGCAGTCGCGTGTCTTTGCAGCGCTCCGGCGAGCGGCCAGGATTCCGAAGTTTTCTACCTGCCGCTGGGCGTCGGCATCCGCATGCCGACCTACGACCGCGTAAATGGAGTCTCCATACCGTGGGGACCGGATATCACCATTCCGCCCGGCCGTGTGGTACTGATTCCGACTGTTACGTACAGGTCGAATCTGGGCGAGATCGATCCTGCGGTGAAAATCACGAGTGCGTTTGGCCACATGGACACGCTCGCCGTGCATGCCGGACGCGGCACGTTCTCGAACGATGGCTGGATTCGCTCAGACTTGATGAACAGCCTTGCAGCGCTCGGGGTGGGCAGTGATGCACGCAATTATTTCCGAGCGGACCGCGCAACCGCCGAGCTGTGGCACAGCTTCAGGACTCCGCTTTTCGTATGGTCTCCATTTGTTGGCGCTCAATACGAGCGCGACTGGTCAACTGGAATTGCCGTCCCTCACGACGATGCGCCATGGAGCCTGCTCAATCGCAACGACACGCTGAAAATGCGAAGAGTGAATCCACCCATTGCGCCTGGTCATATCACGTCAGGGATCGCAGGAGTGCGCGGTCGCTACGAGCAGAATGAATTGAAGGGTTCGTTCACAGTGCAGGTGGAGCAATCATTCGACGAGCCAGCGTCGGCCAGCGGGGATCATTTCACGCAGGCTACCATCGATGCAAAGGCCGAGTTCCCGACGTTCCGCATGCAGAGCTTCGAATTCAAGGCGCACGCACTTGCATCGAGCGGATCTCCACCGCCGCAGCGATACTCTTATCTCGGCGGAGCAGGAACTCTCGCCACGGTTGACCTGCTTGCGTTCGGCGGCGACAAGATGTTCTTCGCCGAAGGAGAGTATAAGATCCCGCTGTCGAGACCATTGCTTCCGTTTGTTGGAACGCCGGTGATAAGCGCGCTTTACTCCGTGGGATCGGCGGGCGTGGGTGAGCTTCCCGATTTTATCCAGAATATCGGAGCAGGGATTGGCTTCAAGCTGATCAATGTCGAGTACCACATCGATCCGAATTACAAGAAGACACCGGTCACGCACAAGAACGCATTCACGATCGGTTTTTCATTCCCGCTTTAGGAAATTTTCCTCGCAAAAGTGCATCGCGATTGCTATATTTAATGGCGTGACTTTTGCATCCGGCCGCGCGATTTCAGGTGGTGGATGGCGACGCTGATAGTTATCCCGGCGCGCCTCGCCGCGGTCCGACTCCCTCAAAAGCCGCTTCGCCTTCTTGGTGGCGAGCCCCTCATAGCGCGCGTATGGGAGCGCGTGTGCGCGATGAACATCGCCGATCGCTGCGTAGTCGCGACTGACAATACAGGCGTGGTCGAAGCAGCCCGTGCTGCAGGCGCTGAAGCCGTTATGACCAGCCCGGGCCATGTTTCCGGAACCGACCGCGTTGCTGAAGTTGCAGCGATGCCTGAGTTCGCGAGCTACACGACGATCGTGAACGTACAGGGTGACGAGCCGTTTATTGGAGAGGGCGCGGTGCGGGGCGCAGCAGAGATGGTCAGCTCCGGAAGATTTCCACTCGGTACGGCAGCGTCACCGGCTTCGTGGGACATCGCATCCAATCCGAATGTCGTGAAAGTGGTTCTCGCAAGCGATGGCAGCGCACTCTACTTCTCGCGCGCCGGAATTCCATTCGTTCGCGATCGCGAAGCAATCGGATCCAATGAGATCAAGATGCTCCAGCACATTGGAGTGTACGCATATTCAAGGGACGCACTCCACAAGTGGGTGAGTCTCCCGCCACATCCGCTGGAAAACACCGAGCGGCTCGAGCAGCTGCGACCGCTCGCCGCTGGAATTCCAATAGGCGTGGCAATCGCAGAAGAGCCGCCAGCGAGCGGCATCGATACTGAAGACGACCTGGCTGCCGCAAATGCGCGGTGGCAGGAATTCATTGCAGGACGGTAAATCATGCAGCCTCAGTCGAAACAACAGACGCGTTACATCTTCATCACCGGCGGTGTGGTTTCCTCGCTTGGAAAGGGAATCGCCGCGGCCTCGATAGGACGACTGCTCGTCGAGCGCGGAATGCGCGTGACGATCATGAAGTTCGATCCATACCTCAATGTCGATCCGGGAACGATGTCGCCGTTCCAGCACGGCGAAGTTTTCGTCACCGATGATGGCGCCGAGACTGATCTCGATCTCGGACATTACGAGCGGTTCATCGATCGCGCGCTCGCACAGGCAAACAACATCACGACCGGCCGCATCTACCTCAACGTCATCACCAAGGAGCGTCGGGGCGAATACCTCGGCTCGACGGTGCAGGTGATTCCGCACGTCACCGACGAGATCAAATCAGCGATGAAGCGGCTCGCCCCCGAGAGCGACGTCGTCATTGTCGAGATAGGAGGAACAGTCGGAGACATCGAGTCACTGCCGTTTCTCGAAGCGATCCGTCAGTTCCGTCATGAGATTGGACGCGACAATGCGATCTTCATTCACCTGACGCTCGTTCCATTCATTGCGGCTGCTGGTGAAGTAAAGACAAAGCCGACTCAGCATTCAGTCCGCGAGCTGATGGAAATCGGAATTCAGCCTGACATCCTCATCTGCAGGACGGATCGCCCGCTGTCTGAAGATGTGAAGAGAAAAATCGCGCTCTTCTGCAATGTCGAGTTTGGTGCAGTTGTCGAAAGCCGCGATGTTCCGACGATCTACGAGATTCCCCTCACGTTTCATGAGCAGGGACTCGATGAGAGAGTAATGCACCGCCTCGGCCTGCTCGGTCGCAAGTCTCCCGACCTCAGCTCGTGGAAGTCGATGGTGCGAAAGGTCGTGAGCCCCAAGCATCATGTGAAAGTCGCAGTGATCGGGAAATACACCGAGCTGCAGGACTCATATAAGAGCGTGAAGGAAGCGCTGATTCATGGCGGCATTGCGAACGATGTCGGTGTCGACATTCAGTGGCTTGCGAGCGACATGTTCACGGGTCGCGAGAAAACGCGCGAGCTGCTTGCCGATTTTCACGCTGTGCTGGTTCCCGGCGGGTTTGGAGTACGCGGTGTCGAGGGGATGCTCGAAGCGATCCGCTACGCGCGTGAATCGGGATTGCCGTTCTTCGGTATCTGTCTTGGCATGCAGACGGCGATCATCGAGTTTGCGCGCAACGTGATTGGCCTCGACGACAGTCACTCCAGCGAGTTCGCTCCTGAATGCTCGAACCCCGTCATCTCTCTCATGGAGTCACAGCAGCACGTGACCGACATGGGTGGAACGATGCGCCTTGGCGCATATCCGTGCCGCCTCGGGCCCGGGACGCGCGCAGCGGAGATTTATGGAGCAGCGCAGGTATCGGAGCGGCACCGTCATCGTTATGAAGTTTCGAATTCCTATCGCGACAGCTTCGTAGAGCATGGCCTTACTTTGAGCGGGCTTTCGCCTGACGGATCTCTCGTCGAGATCATCGAGCTGCAGACACATCCCTGGTTCATTGGGTGCCAGTTCCATCCGGAGCTGCAATCGCGCCCGACGCGTCCGCATCCCTTGTTTGCGAGCTTCATCGGTGCTGCAGTCGAGGCAAAGAAGTCGCGCACGGAAAGAAAGCGCGCCGTGCTCGAGCCGGCAGACTAAGTGGCCGAGCTTTTCCCGCGCGATCGATTGTTCATCATTGCGGGCCCGTGCGTCGTTGAAGACGACGCGCTCAACATCGGTATCGCCAACGAGCTCAGGAAACTGAGCTCACGTTTACCGGGAGGCATCGTCTATAAGGCGAGCTTCGACAAGGCAAACCGCTCTAATCGCGACGCTGCGCGCGGTCCTGG
>DATEDH010000211.1:0-15500 GCA_035281765.1 Gemmatimonadaceae bacterium | reverse complement strand
CGAGCGCCAGCGTTGATGCGGACGATCCACAGTTTCCTGAAATCGCGCTTCTTGTTCTTGCGATCGCGGTACGCGTACTTCCATCCGCGCTCGACGTTTTCCTTTGCAGCCTTCCAGAGCTTGCTCCGTGCACCGAAGCCGCCACGGGCTGCTTTCATTACCTGCTTCTTGCGCTTGAGGCGCACGACGTTTGATCTGACGCGAGGCATTGTGTGTTCTCCTTATGCCTGCAAGAGGCGCTTGATGTTCTTCTCTTCGCCGCGCGTTGCGATCACGCCCTCCTGACGGAGGCGGCGCTTACGCTTGGACGTCTTCTTTGTCAGGATGTGGCTCTTGAACGCCTTGTGGCGCTTGACCTTTCCTGATCCGGTAACCGAGAAGCGCTTACGTGCTCCGCGGTGACTTTTCATCTTCGGCATTGTCTGTCTCTATTGATGTTGTGGCGATTTTTCCGGCTTACTTCGGCGCGAGAATCATCGTCATGAACTTTCCTTCGAACTTTGCATCGCTCTCGATCTTTGCCACATCGGAAAGCTCCTGAGCGACCCGCTGCACCACCACGCGTCCGAGCTCCGGATGCGCGATCTGACGTCCGCGGAACATCAGCGTCACCTTCACCTTGTTGCCTTCGCCAAGAAACTCGCGCGCGTGGCGGACTTTCGTGGAGAAGTCGTGCTCTTCGATTCCAGGACGGAACTTCACTTCCTTGAGATGGATTACGTGCTGCTTCTTTTTTGCCTGCCGCGCCATCTTGGCCTGTTCGAACTTGAACTTGCCGTAGTCCATGATGCGGACGACCGGCGGGCGAGCGAGCGGAGCGACTTCAACGAGATCCAATCCCTGGTCTGCTGCTGCGGCGAGTGCGGTTTCGACATCCATGATTCCGAGCTGCGCGCCGTCTGCAGCAATGACGCGGAGCGGGCTGATCCTGATCTGCCTGTTCACGCGCACACGTTTTGTTGTGTCCTGAATACTCTTCTACCTCTGGTAATGGAGACTGATAAAAAACGAAAAGCGCGGAACCCTGGAATACGGGAATCCGCGCTCGGACGAACCTGAGCGTGTCACCTCAGCAGTTCGTCACGTGGCTTGGACTCCTGCAGCACTCCTCAGCATCGATCTGAGGGCCAGAGGGTGGAGCGGCCCGCCTGGGCCACCCGCTTCTCGAATTGTAACTGACGGATTTTAAACGATTTGGGTCGCCTTTTCAACTGCGGACTGAGAACTCCCCGGCCCAGGGGCCAGTCGCAGGTCTCGAGAGCGGTGAAAACCATTTAACGGGGAGCGCAGTGAGCACAGTGAGGTTTTGAGGGTTGTCCGAGTGGCTATAGATGTAGGCCCAATCCAACAACTACTGTCACGTTAAATGACCAAACCTCCAAACCTCACTGCGCTCACTGTGCTCCCTGTTAAACAAACGCGTGAACCAGCGGCTGGAGACATCGCCTGGGATCGGAAGCATTCAAACCCCTCAAAACCTCACTGTGCTCACTGCGCTCCCTGTTAAAAGACCCGACAGCTACTCAGCACTCTCAGCCCGCAATCGATAGGATTTGCCATCATGCTCGAGGTGGCCCCATGGAATCGTGGCGTCGTGCTCGAAGATCAACAGCCAGTTCTCCTCTTCGGCCTGGCGGAAGATCCGCCGCTTGGTCTCGAGCGTCACGAGTGGCTCGACATCGTATCCCATGATCCAGGGCAAGGGCAGATGCGCAGCGGTCGGGCACATATCGGCGAGGAAGAATGCGCGCTCGCCGCCTGAATCGATCAGTACACTCTGATGAAACGGAGTGTGGCCAGGAGTTGGAACAACACGAATGCCTTTCACGATTTCCTTCTCGCGCACGACAAACTCGAATTGGTGATTCCGGACAATCGGCATGTAGTTGCGCTCAAAATAACTTGCCGCGGTTCGCTCATTCGGGTGCATCGCGTAATCGTATTCGCCCTTCTTCACTACATAGCGCGCCTTGGGAAACGTCACCTGAACGTTTCCTTCGGGATCCATATAGGTGTTGCCGCCCGCGTGATCGAAATGGAGATGCGTGTTGATCACAATGCGGATATCGGATGGATCGAGCCCAAGCTGCTTCAATCCATCCTCGAGACTCGTGCGCCCGTTCTCGCCCTCGTTCTCGATGCCGTAGATATCCTTGAACTTGGGGTCTTCCTTGTTTCCCGCGCCCGTGTCGATGAGAACAGGCCCCGATGGATGGTCGATGAGCAGACATCTCATTCCAAGTGGAATGCGGTTTCGCTCATCGGCGGCGATGCGCCTTTCCCAAAGCGGCTTCGGAACAACGCCGAACATCGCGCCGCCATCGAGTCGCTGGCCTCCAGCCTGAATTGCATGGACCGTCAATGATCCAACCTTCCGGGTCTGTACCAGCGGCTCGGGCTTCACGCAGTAGTATCCTTTGTGACGGGTGACGGCCAGGCGCTCTTCTTCCTTTTCTTTTTCGACGCGCGGCGGCGAAGAAGCTTATCGAGATCTTCCCACGTCTCGCATCCCTGGCTTTGTGCTTCATTCAACAACCTGATCAGGCACAATGCTGTCGCGCGCGCATCACCGCCGGCGCGATGTCGCCCATCGATCTCGATTCCATAATAGTTGGCGACGTAATCGAGAGAGCGCTTTGGAAGATGCGGAAGCAGCTGGCGCGCAAGCCTCACCGTGCACAGCTGATTGCCTGACAGTCTTGCGCCGGAAGCGCGCTGTATCTCGTGCGAGAGAAAGCTCCAGTCGAACTGCGCGTTGTGCGCAACAAAGACATTGCCCTCGAGCTTACTCAACAGCTCCGGAACAATTGCGGAGAATTTCGGTGCATTCCTCACCATGTCCCAGGAAATACGCGTCAGCCGGCTCACGAACGGAGGAATCGACCGCTCAGGGTTTACGAGAGTCTCGAACACTTCCTTGATCTCGCCGTCCTTCACGATCACTGCAGCCACTTCAGTGATGCGGTGATGCGGCGGCGGTCCACCTGTCGTCTCGACGTCGACGACTGCCCACGACAATGATGCAAGCGGCTGCGGCGGGCCTGTCGGAACTCTCGATCTGCGTCGTCGGCCGAATTGACGGGGAACTTCGGGAAGCGCCGACGGAATGTCGCCCGCTCGAACGTTATCGCGCGGAATCTCGACGAGGGTCCATCTGCCGAGCGGATCCTGCACGAACTCGGGCCTTCCCGCAAACATCGCGGTCGCCATGTGTTCCGCAACAATCCTCGGCGCAGCGGGAAGATTGCAGATGTGTCCGATCAGGTCGACGACATCGGCGGGGCCTTTCGCCAGATACAGAGCCGCCTTTTCAGTGAGAAGCGTTGCTTCGGGATGCGTCGAGATCCCGCCGTACGTCATTCCCATGGATCGTCGCGCACGATCGGGCACGTCATGCAGCGCGCGCCTCCTCCGCCTCTCACAAGCTCGCCGCCATCGAACGTGATCACTGCTCTATCCCCTTCTCCCACTTTGTCCTTCTCCTCCAGGAACGCGGACCCGTTGACGATCCTGAACCCGGTTTTCTCCATCTCGCGGAGCGTTGCCTCGTTGCGAGAGTACGAGAGCACAACACCCGGCTGAACCGCAAGGAAGTTGCACCCCGACGACCACTGCTCACGCTCCTGCAGTAC
The DNA here is from genome assembly GCA_035281765.1 of Gemmatimonadaceae bacterium. GTDB lineage: Bacteria > Gemmatimonadota > Gemmatimonadetes > Gemmatimonadales > Gemmatimonadaceae > UBA4720. The sequence goes on along the minus strand of DATEDH010000211.1, from coordinate 11,868 downwards.
TCTCCTGTCGCCACCGCAAAGTACAGGCTCCATGCGGATTCCGCACTCCTCTAATGCACGGAAGAATCCTGGGGTCTCACGCATTCCGTGCCGGTCCTTCTTCCAGTGAAGGACGGCCAGACGCTCGGGACCCACGAAGTATGGCGGATAAACCGCGCACAGCTCGCGATCGATCTGAGTGAAGATCATGTCGAGATGAATGGCCGTGGGCGCGTGCGGCATGATCACGACAATCATGTTCGTCACTTCAGTCGTATCAAAGACAATGTTGACGAGATTGTCGATCGCCGCCGGGCTCGATCGCTCGCTGAATCCAATAACGAGAGTATCGCGCTGAAGCGTGTGCACATCGCCGCCCTCGAGCGTGTAGTTGAGGCGGTGCTCCTTCGATCCGTCGTAAATGATTCCGCGGTTGGATACGCGATCGTTGTAGAGAAAGATCGCTTTCATGAGAAGCTCTTCCGTCCATCTCACGCCATAGCGCATCGATCCGATCATCACGTGCTCGTTGATGCCCATCGCAACGTCGCGGGTGAAGAAGAGATTCGGCAGCGGCGGAAGCTCGTAGCCACTCTCGTTGAGCGTACGCGCGAGCTCGCCTTGCGGCTCCTCGCGACCTTCGATCAGGGTTCTAACGAGCTCTTCTGAGGGCATCTGCTCGAGTTCGCGAAACAGCGGCTCTGAGGAAATGATGTCGAGCGTATCCCGCACGAGACGATGCCGCGCTTCGGCGTTCGATACCACCTCCGCCACGAGGTCAGTCACCTGATGGACTTTCGCGAACCGCTCGAGAATGGCGACGAATCTCGCATGCTCGATCCGGGCACGGTTGAGGTCGATGATATCGTCGTAGAGGTAGTCAGCCCGGGTCGAGGGCGTGACAGCGAGGAGTTCGTTGCCCGGCGAATGGACCAGAACTTCGCGAAGCCTGCCAATTTCGGATGATACGTGTACAGCCATGAGACGAAGTTAACCTCTCGTATGGCCGGTTTGCGGGAGATCTGAGACGCACTTGTTGCCCGCCAAATGCCGATCCCCTAACTTTGTGAACTAATTCACAAGCCCCGCCGACGTGAGAAGGATCGCAGAATCAACTGTCAGAAGACTCTCGATTTACCTCAGCTTCCTCGAGGAAATCGAGGCGGAAGGGGTGCTCACAACCTCGAGCGATGACCTGGCCCGCCTCGGCGGCACCACCTCGGCCCAGGTTCGAAAGGATCTCTCCTTTTTCGGCTCATTCGGAAAACGCGGCCTTGGCTATTCCGTCCCGGAGCTCGCATCCGCGCTGCGGGAAATCCTGGGCCTTGGGAGACAGTGGAAAGTCTGCATCATCGGCGCGGGAAAGATCGGCGCCGCATTGGCGCGTTATGCGGGATTCGCCGAGCGTGGCTTCAACGTCATTGGGCTGTATGACAGCGATCCGTCCAAGATCGGGAACAAGTCCGGCTCGCTCACAATCAGAGATACAAAACATCTCGAAGACGACATCCATGCGGGCAAGTACGACATCGGCGTGATCACCGTTCCCGCTGAAAATGCTCAGGCAATCGTCGACAGGATCGTGAAGTCGGGACTCAAGGCAATTCTGTCTTTTGCTGATGCGCAGCTCTCGGTTCCAGATGACGTCGAGCTCAGAACCGTCAACATGGCGATGGAGCTGGAAGCGCTCACTTTCGCGCTTACGAATCGCGCGGCGCGTTAACCTCTCGCATCAACTTCACGAAATCCTGAGGCGACAGGGTTTCGGGTCTCGCCTTCGGATCAATCCCGACGTGCTCCAGGATCCGAGCCGCCTGAGGAGCGTCGACATTTGCAACCGAGCGAATGAGATTCGCAATCTGCTTGCGGCGCATTCCGAATATTCCCTGCACGAATCCACGGAACCGATCGGCTTCCGCATCGCTCACAAGAGGATCGGTTCGTGGAATGATGCTCAACACTGCGGAATCAACTTTCGGAGGAGGACTGAACGCACCGGCAGGAACATTCCGGACGATCTCCGCGGTTGCAGCCGCCTGAACATTCACTGAAAGCGCACCGTACTCGCGCGAGCCCGGCTCTGCAATTATTCGCTCCGCTACTTCACGTTGAACAAGAAGAACGATTCGTTTTGGAAGCGGCCGCTGCAGTACATGAAAAAGAATCGGCGTTGTGATGTAGTACGGCACGTTGCCGACGACTATGAACGGCGGCTCGACGATCGATGCGATATCGGTTCTTAGTACGTCGCCTTCGACGATGCGCACGTTCGATGACGCGAAGCGCGCGCGAAGATTTTCGCTCAATAAATGATCGATCTCGATCGCGATCACGGTGTTGTCGTACTTTGCAAGCTCGCCCGTGAGCACTCCCCTGCCCGGCCCGATTTCGACGATTGTATCGCCGGGTGAGGGCTCGACCGAATCGACTATCGATTGAAGCACCGATCGGTCGGTAAGAAAATGCTGCCCGAGTCGTTTGAGAACCGGCGGATTGCGGCGACCGCCGCTCATATCATGTCCTGAGTACGACGAACGTCAGGTCGTCGGGACTTTGTGTTCCGCTGGAATGCTTCTCGAGCAGGTCGAACACTGAGCTTACGATTTCTTCGGGCTGCTTTTTGAGTTTCCGTTTCACGAGCTCGAGAACTGCCGGCTCTCCAATGCGATTCCCTTGCGGGTTGCGCATGTCGACGATGCCGTCAGTAAACAGAACGAGTGAATCCTTTCCTTTCTGCCACGGCACGGATTCAGTGCTCGGCGTATCGTCGCTCAAGCCAAGCGGCGGCGCTTCTGCGACAAGCCGCTTGGTGTGACCATCCGACGAAACGATGAACGCATGCGGATGCCCCGTGTTCGAATACCGCAGCTTCCCTGCGGTGTGGTCGATTACGCCAAAGAAAACAGAGATGTACATCTCGGTGCTCGCGAGCTCTTCTCTGAGAGTGCTGAACAACATCGACAACATCTCGCCGGGATCGCGCGCACTCTGCGCGTGAATTGCGGACGCGCTCATCGCAAGCGCCATTATCAGCGCTGCCCGATATCCATGGCCTGATACGTCACCGATCATGATGCCAGTACGATTGCGCGGCATGCGGAAGAGATGGTAGAAATCTCCGCCGACGCTCATCGCGGGAACAACACGCGCAGCAACTGTCGCTTCAGGTGCTACGAGCGCTGTGTTCGGCAGCAGCTTCATCTGCAGATCGTGCGCGAGATACATCTCCTGCAGCAATCGTTGCTGCTCAATTGACGCACGCACAAGTCGCGCGTTCTGAATCGCTGTGCCGATTTGCGTTGCGATTGCAGCGACGAGTTTCTGATCGCCTGCGCTGTATGGCTGCTTGGATCTGCGATCCGAAAGATTCACGACGCCGAGTGGCTCACCTCCGGACGGGGTCGTCCACATGATCGGGACAGAGAGCATCTCACCGCGGCGATACGGCCGCTCCGCATCGCATTCCATCACGCCTTCGGCGACGATGAGCGGATGCTGTGTTCGAAACACTCGTGACGAAACGCAATCGGGATCATCGACCCTGATCGGCGGAGCTTCTTTCGCGCCCGCTCCGATCGCTGCGACAACCTGCAACAAGTCGCGCATTGGATCGTGCACGAGAATCGAAGCGTGACGCGCGCCGAGGTTTTCCGAGATCTCGGTGAGAATAGTTGTCGCTGCTTCCTCGAGAGTGACAGTGCGGCCAAGTATTTCACCGATCGTATAGAGGAGATTGATCTCCTCGTAACGCTCGGCAAGCTCGAGCGCGGCATGCTCCACTTCCTGTGCGCCGCGCAGGATTTGCGCGACCACAGGAATGAGAATCCGGAGATGGTTGTCGCCGGGCAGTGTGTCAGGATCGCAGGGGCCAATGCTGAGCCACGTGCGTCGCAATCCCGGAACTGAAGCGACAGTGATGGTGCCCTCGTTGGCAATGATCGGCGCGGTAGATGTTGGATCAGGAAAACGATCGGGAACCGGAGCGCGATTGCTCGACCGCGCGATTACGGACGGCTCGGTGGCGTCGGTGCCGCGAACGGTCCACACAGTCGCCTCGCACTTCGTCGAGTCCTTGAACGCGACGAGTACCGCCTCGAGCTCTTTCATCGGTAGAGCGTGAGACGCACGACGTTGCCGTCCTTCTGAAAGCGCTCGACGTTGTCCATCAGGCGCTTCATCAGGAACAGGCCTCGGCCGTCCTCGTGCTCCAGGTTTTCGGGTGCGGTCGGATCGGGTCGAACTGCCGTCAGGTCGAAGCCGGGTCCTTCATCTACAATGTCGAAAACGATCGCGTCGTCCCGCACCACTGCGCGAATCTTTACGTGCTTGTGCGCGGCGTCGCCGTTGCCGCGAAGGATTGCGTTGGAGATCGCCTCAGCAAGCGCGACGCGAACGTTCAGCGAACACTTTTGAGGGGGCAAATGAAGCTCGCGACACTTTCGCGCCGCGAGCTCGATTACCTCATCGATGTATTTGACGTCGCTTGGTATCTCGACATCGAGAGCGACGCGAGGCTTTCCCATCAGAAGCTCTCTAGAGCGCGCTCCCGCGTGTCGGAGATCTGAAAGAGGGTGTCGAGCTTCGTGAGCTCGAAAAGGGTTTGAAGGTCGTCGTTCAGATTCGCGAGACGGAGCTCACCGCCCTGCTCGCGGATCTTCTTCGAGAGGGAGACCAGGACTCCGAGTCCCGAGCTGTCGATATAGCCGGTCTGGCTGAAATCGATGAGGAACTTCTTCTCGCCTTTCTCGAGCTCATCGAGAACCTTCTGCTTGAGCTCCTGCCTGTTCCCCACAATCAACTGACCTTCGACATCAACTACTGTGACTTCGCCCTGCTTGCTGATCGCGAAACTCATTCTTGTCTCCAAAGTGGTTCAGAGCCGCCACGGCACGGACTGAAGCGCAGTAATCGCGGCGACGTTAATAATGTCCTGCGGCGTGGCGCCGCGCGAGAGATCGGCAGCTGGTCTCGCAAGTCCCTGAAGTATCGGCCCGATTGCGCTCGCCTTCGCGAGACGCTGTACGAGCTTGTAGGCAATGTTGCCCGCGTCGAGTGTTGGAAACACGAGCACGTTTGCATCGCCCTGGACTTTTGAGCCGGGAGCCTTTCTCGCCGCAACCGACGGCACCAACGCGGCGTCACCTTGCAATTCTCCGTCCACCACGAGATCCGGATCGCGGGCGCGCACCAGCGTTAGCGCATCGTGGATGACCTCTACGGTTGGGCCGACCCCGCTTCCGGCGGTGCTGAATGAAAGGAATGCGACCTTTGGCTCATCCCCGACAATACGCCTCCGATCAGCTGCAGCAGACAGTGCGATGTCCGCAAGCTGAGTCGATGTCGGATGCGGAACTACGGCGCAGTCCGTGAAAGTGAGGACGTTCGAACCTGCATCCCACGAGCTCGAAGCCACCATGTAAAAGGCACTCGACACAGTCTTGAGCCCGGGAGCCACGCCGATCAATCGCAGGGCCGCACGCAGCACATCGGCAGTCGTATAGGTTGCGCCTGCAACGCATCCATCGAAGTCACCAGATGCAACGAGACGATCGGCAAACTCCAGCGGGCTCGTTCCATCAGACTCGATGACTGCGACACCCGGAAGACGCAGCTTTTCTTTCGATACTGGCCGCGCGGGATCGACGACGATGACAGGATGCACAATCTCGTGCTCACCGAGAAATCGAGCGGCTTCGAGAACTCTGTCATCGTGCGATTCAGGAAATACGATCGTGCAGCCGAGCTCACGAGCGCGCGCCCGGATGCGATCGATGAACTCACTCATCCGCGCGGATTCTGCCCCGAGTATTTCGCCTTGAGTGCCTGAGCGATTGCAGGATGCACGAGTCCGTGGAGATCTCCGCCGTACTGCGCAATCTCCCGGATGATGCTCGAGCTTATGTATGTCGTTTCCACCGATGGAACCATGAACACGGTCTCGAGACCGGGCGACAGGTTTCGATTCATCAGTGCCATCTGAAACTCGTATTCGAAGTCACTTACTGCGCGCAATCCGCGAATGATCAACGACGCCCCAACCTCGCGCGCGAAATTCACCAGCAGCCCCTGGAACTGCCTTACCTCGACGCACTCCTGTTCTCCAACTGCCTTCCGGATGAGCTCAACTCTTTCGTCCGGTGAGAACAACGGCTTTTTCGAGCTGTTGTTAGCGACCGCAACCACCAGCTTGTCCACGAATTCGCAGCTTCGATGAATCAGGTCTTCATGACCCTTCGTTATCGGATCGAAACTGCCGGCGTAAATGGCGATCGTTGCCAAGCTATTCCTCGAAGCGGTAGAAGGTTATCGCTGCCGAGCCGTAGCGTCTCGTCTCGACGCCGCCCGCCAGCTGATCACGCGAGCTGTGCTCCACACTGAGTATCCGCGCAAAAGGCTTCGCGAGCCAGATGTCAGCGAGTTTTTTTGCAAATCCACCTGCATAGGGCGGATCCGCGAACGCGAGGTCATATGACAGTGGCTCGAGATGCTCTGCAAATTTTATCGCATCAGTGCGTCTGATATTCGATCGATCGATCGCACCAAGCTCTTCGATGTTCTGTTTGAGCACAGTCAACGTTCGCGAGGCGGTCTCGACGAAATCACATTGCACAGCCCCGCGCGACAATGCTTCGAGCCCGAGCGCGCCGGAGCCGGCGAAGAGATCGAGTACAGAGCTTCCCGGAATATCGCGCTGAAGTATGCTCATCCACGCCTCACGCACGCGGTCGAGGGTCGGACGAACGTCGCGGCCCGGTGGAGCCTCGATTCGCCTGCCCCGCCATTCGCCCGCGACGATTCGCATTCAGCTCGCGGATACCGCTGGATTTATGTCTGCGATGCGCGCCTGAAGACGGCTTACGCCGCGATACTCATCGCGCTCCAGCTTGAATGCGATATCAACTGGTCGCGACACATCGAACTCCGCGACACGATGCGCGAGTCCCCACCCGATCGCCTCGATTTCTCCGGAGCCGGTGGAGAGGCGTAATCGAAGGCCGTCTCTTCCGACAAGCTTGGGCGGAGACGCAAGTGAGACATTTCGAGCAACGAGCACCGGAGTAGGATTGTCGACTCCGAATGGCTCGAAGTGGCGCAGCAGTCTCTCGAGACTTTCGTTCACCCGATCGATACCGACTTCAAGATCGATACGTATTTCGGGAATGAGATCCTCGGGCGTGAGCATCGTCGAGGCAACTTCGTTGAATCGCTTCGCGAACTCCGGAATCTTCTCGCGGCTTATAGTCACTCCCGCTGCTGCCTTATGACCGCCGTAGCGGATGAGCAGGTCAGAGCATTTGCCGAGCGCTCCGTGAAGATCGAACGTCGGATTTCCTCTCGGTACACCGCGGCCGGATCCTTTCCCGATTTCGCCGTCGATCGCGATCAGGACCGCAGGCCTGCCGAATTCTTCGACAAGACGCGACGCAACAATTCCGATAACACCCGGATGCCAGCCCTCTTTTGCGAGCACGATTCCGAAGGTTGTCGCCGGGTCGAGCTCGGCAACCATGTCACGCGCATCGGCAAGCGTCGCGCGATCGATCTCCTGCCGTTGAGCATTCAGCTCTTCGAGCTCGCGCGCAATTGCGTTCGCTTCGTGCTCATCACCGGTGAGGAGAAGCTGCACACCGCGAACTGCTGAGCCAATTCTCCCCGCAGCGTTCAGTCGTGGACCGAGTATGTAGCCAACACGTCCTGCGGTGATCGGCTTTCCCTCGAGCCCCGCGGCGCGAATCATCGCGCGCAGCCCGACGTTCTGCGTTGCTTCGAGCATTCTCAAACCATAGCGAACGAGCACCCTGTTCTCGCCCCTGAGCTTTGCAACGTCTGCAATCGTCGCGAGCGCAACGAGGTCGAGCATCTTCCAGATGAACGCATCGGTTTTACCGAGACGCTTTGCGAGCGCAAGCGAAAGCTTGAATGCAACTGCCACCGCAGCGAGCCGCTTATCGGGATAACCGCAGTCGATCTGCTGCGGATTGAGCACCGCGAGACATTCGGGAAGCGCCTTGCTCGGAAGATGGTGATCGGTGACGATCACATCGATTCCGGCCTTGCACAATTTTGCGACCGGCTCGACGGCACTCGTGCCGCAATCGCAGGTGACGAGAAGCGAAGCGTGCGCATCTATTGCGGCGCGGACTCCCGCCTCTGAAAGGTCATATCCATCCTCGAGCCGCCGCGGAATGAACGGGACCGGCTTTGCGCCGAATTGCGTGAGAACTCGAGTGAGAATCGTTGTCGAGCAGATTCCATCGACGTCGTAATCGCCATGGATCATTACGGTCTCGCCGGCTTCGGTCGCCTGGGCAAGACGTTCGACCGCTTTTTCGGCGCCCTTCATGAGAAGCGCATCGTGCAGATGATCGAGTCGCGGCCTCAGAAACCGCATGGCCTCGTCAGCATCGCCGTGCTTCCTGATGATCAGAAGATTGGCAACTTCCTCAGGAACCGATAACGACTGGGCGAGCTGCGCAACGGCTTGCGGGTCCGGCTGCCGGGAGACAATCCATCTGGTTGGATTGCGACGCGTTTCGGGGGGAGTGATGTCCGGTGCTGATGCGCTCACTATCGCAATCTGAATCCTCTCAAAGAATCACTCAAGCTGTATTCGCTCTATAGAGCAAAACACCACACGCCTCGCATACATCGATCGGTCCGTTCACCGCCATCTGGTTGCGTCGCTGCATCGGGATGGCAGTGTCGCAGTTGCCGCACGATTCACCGCGCAGCGGATAAAGCGCCCTGGTTCTCCGCGTGCGAATGCGATCGTATTTCCCCAGCAGCACCCGCGAAACGTTGCCGGTCTTGCCTGCCCGCTCTGCCCTCGCTTCAGCAAGCGCTGATTCCAGCTCACCCCGCTCGCGATCGATTTCCTCGCGCGCCTGGGCCTGCTCGCCCTCGATCGACGCAAGACTCGCCTCGCTTGTCTGCACCGTCGAGCGCAGCTCGGTCAACCGCCGGCTCATCGCCGTAAGCTCGCTCTCATCTTCTGCAATGATCCTGCGCGCCGACTCGACCTGAGCCATTGCGGCAGTTGCTTCCTTCAACCGCTTTACCGCATCGAGCTGCGCCAGGTTGCGCTCATGAAGCTGCTTGTGCTGAGCGACTTTACCCTGCAGCTCACGCTGACGTTTTTCCTCCGCTTCTACCGCAGCGCGAGATCGTTGAACCGCAGCGGCTGCCGCTTCCCGCTTACGGTCGAGCGCAGCCATTCTCGGCTCGAGCGCCTGCCTACGATCCTCAAGCTCTGCGATTTTTGTGTCATCATCCTGCAGTGCCAGCAATGCTTCGACTTCACTTGCCATCGACTCTCTCCATTTTCAGCGTGCGCGTCCCGGACGGAACGCCTTGAATGACATCTTACCAGATGCTCTCATCTGTATAACGAGTTTGTGCCGCTCCTGCTGAAGCGCTTCCTTCTCCACATCGTTTGCAATCGGGATCAGGCGGTCTATCTCGGCAAGTCGCTCCTCCATGTCGCGCACGTTGAGGCGCGTAATCGAGTCGTCTATCGTCCGCTGCACGTTGAGCTGTGCTTCTCCTTCGCCGAGCATCTCCTCTATCACCGATATCGCCTCGGTGTCGAGCACAGCGGAAAGCTCGTCGATCGTCGCGTCCTCACCAGCGTCGAGGAATGCGCTGAAGATGGCGCGATAGACTGGGTGATGGAACGCATCCGGTCCGATTCGCTCTGCAATTATCTCGACTCTCGACCTGTCCTGCACCATCGCGCGCACCAGCTCGCGCTCCGCCGACGTGCCGCCACTTCTCCGAGTCTCCCTTCTGTCCCCTGTGCGACCGCGAATTGTGGGCCGCGGCGGGGGAGCGGCTGCGGGACGCGGAGCCGCCGCCTCACCGGATGGCCTTGGTCCAAGCTCGCGCGCGAGAATCTCACGGTCAACACCAGTAACCTCGCTGGCTCGTGCGACATATAAATCCCGCATGATCTCATCCGATGTCGCGCGAATGGTCGGAAGCAAGCGATCCAGTGCGCGCCGCTTCTTCTGAAGCTCGCCGAACCATCCGGCACGCTCCAGAATCTGGATCTTCCGCTCGAATACGTCTATCGAAGCAGATATTTGCGATTCAAGGCCTTCGCTGCCGTTCTCCCTCACGAAGGTATCCGGATCTTCTCCCGGCGGCAGCGTGATGACACGCACCGACATCCCCTGCCGCAGGAGCTCGTCACCCGCACGGAACGTGGCTTTGAGTCCGGCAGCATCACTGTCATAGAGGAGATACACGTTGCGCGAATACTTGCGCAGCATTCCTGCCTGCGTCTCGGTCAATGCAGTTCCGAGCGGGGCGACGACTTCCTCGATACCCGATGAAATCAGGCGAAGCGCATCGAAATAACCTTCGACAACGATCGAACGATCGGCTTTGCGAATTGCGTTGCGGGAACGGTTCAATGCATAGAGCAGTTTGCCCTTCGCAAAGATCGGGGATTCGGCTGAGTTCAGGTATTTCGGCTCGCCCGGCCCGAGAAGCCGGCCGCCGAATCCAACGTTGCGACCGACAACGTCGAGAATCGGGAACATCAACCTGCCCCTGAAGCGCGGACGCGGCTCAGCTTCCTGGTCGCCGGCAATCAACAACCCGCCCTCGATCAGGCGCGCATCGTCATAGCCGAGCGAATTCATGTAGGTGCGGAGGAGCCCGATTTCGCGGGGCGCGAATCCGATTCCGAAATCATCAGCAACAGCGCGCGGGACTTCACGCTCGGCGAGATATTCCCGTGCCTGCGCGCCTGCAGCGTCTTCCCACAGCATGCGCTGGAAATACGCTGCTGCGGTCGCCTGGATCTCCCACATGGGCTCGCGCGGATCGGGGCCTTCGCGGCGAGTGCGTGTGTCGACAACCTCGATTCCGGTTTTTTCTCCGACGAGCTTCACCGCCTCAGGCCATTCGAGGCCAAGACGCTTTTGCAGGAACTTGAAAACGTCCCCGCTCTCACCGCATACGAAGCAGTGATAGAGATGCTTTGCGGGAACGACTGAGAAATTGCGGCGAGTGCCCTGATGGAACGGGCATGGCCCGCGATAGTCGGAGCCGGTGCGCTTGAGAGGAACAAACTCGCCGATTATGGCGACTATGTCCGCAGCTTCACGCACCTGCTCGATTACCTCGTCAGGGATCAAGCGAGCTCCGCGACCGTCACGCCTGCGCCACCCTCATTCCATGCACCGAGCCTGAAACTGGCGACGCGTGATTCCTTTCTCAACATCTCCGCAACCCGCTCGCGCAACGCGCCCGTTCCCTTTCCGTGAATGATGCGCAGTGATTTGAGATCTGCACGCACTGCTGAATCTACCGCCTGCATCACGACGTCTTCGATTTCCGCAGCTCGCAGTCCGCGAAGGTCGATCTCACTCTTTGCGTTTATTTCCGGTGCATCACCCCTGATTGCGATTTGAATCCTCTCACCTTCCGGTGCATTGGCGGGTGAGAGCGATGCTTTCGGGACGGTCATCTTCACCGATCCAACGGCAACGATTGCATCGCCGTCGCGAAACTCGACGACTCTCGCGGTTCGTCCGCCAAGCGTTGCGAGCGATACATACGACCCGGGGGCAACTTCACCCTGTGGCGGAGCTCGCGTTTCCATCGGTTGTCGCTCTTCGACTTCGAGTGCGGAAATCGCCTCGCCTTCGGCCGCCGCGAGCTGCTCCATTCTGCGCCTTGCTTCGCGAGCTGCTTCGTCCGCCGCTGCCGATTCCTTCAGCTCACGGATTGTTCTGTCGACTTCCGCGCGCGCATCGAGAAGGAGACGACGTGCCTCACGACGCGCATCACGCTCCGCATTGCGCTCGCGCTCGCGAACATTTCCTTCCCGCTCTGCAACGCGCTTTGCGCGCGCTCTCACGTCTTCGTCGATCACTGCCG
>DATEDH010000210.1:0-4555 GCA_035281765.1 Gemmatimonadaceae bacterium | reverse complement strand
TCGAGGACGAAGCGAGCAAACCGAAGTTCCTGTTAACCGTGCGAAAGTTCGGATATCGACTCGACGCGCCCGCCGTTTGTTAAACGGGCAGCGTCTCCTTATCTGATTGCACCGGCGTGCGCGCTTCTGGCGCGCGCGGGTTGTCGCTCACCCCTGCGTTCGGGTCGTTCGCATCGGGATCAGCGGCTTTGACGTCGCGTTTTACGAGAGTGAGAATCGTGTAGACAGCAACGGGCTCCTGGTCCTGGTTCGTGACCTCGACATCCCACGCAACGACTCCCTGCGGCACAACGTCAGGCGGCGTTTCCTTCGCTGTCTTCTGCTTGCAGGTCAAACGCACCTGGATCGTGTCACCAGCATACACGGGCTTCACGAAGCGAAGGTTGTCGAGACCGTAATTGGCGAGCACCGGTCCCGGTGCCGGATCCACAAACAGGCCTGCAGCGGCAGACAGAACGAAGTATCCGTGCGCAACGCGCTTCTCGAATATCGATTCGCGAGCCGCGATGTCGTCCATGTGAGCATAGAAGAAATCACCGCTGATGCCCGCAAAGTTCACGATGTCGCTCTCGGTGATCGTGCGGCGATGCGTGATCAGCGTGTCGCCAACCTGGATCTCATCGAAGTATTTGCGGAATGGATGAACGCGGTCAGTCGGCTGGCCAGCGCCCTTGATCCATTCCCTTGAAACTGCTGTAATCGTCGATGGCGATCCCTGGAGGGCGGTGCGCTGCATGTAGTGCAATGCACTCCGCGCGCCGCCCAGTTCTTCACCGCCGCCCGCTCGGCCAGGTCCGCCATGCACCAGCCCGGGAAGGGGCGATCCATGTCCGGTCGACGATTTTGCGCTCGTTCGATCGATCACCATGATGCGGCCATGGTGCGATGCGGTGCCGAGCACGATGTCGCGCGCGACATTTTCGTCGGACGTGAACAACGATCCAACGAGTGATCCGCGGCCGAGCTTCGCAAGCTCGATTGCTTCGTCGATAGATGTGTAAGGCATTACCGTGTTCACCGGGCCAAACGCTTCGATAGTGTGAGGCGCATCCGTGTCGAACGGCTTGTCGGCGAAGAAAAGCGTGGTGGGAAAGAACGCGCCCTTCGATTTGTCGCCGGCAACCTCGAAGCTGTCGAAGTCCCCGCCAAAAACGAGCTCAGTTTCCCTGCGAATGCACTCGAGGTTCTCGCGAACATCGTCCACCTGGGATTTTCCGACGAGCGGGCCCATGCGAATGCCTTCGATTTTCGGATCGCCGATTTTCACGCCGCTCAATCTCTTGTTGAGCGCCTTGATCACGTCGTCCGTTATGGAAGCCGGAACGATCGTGCGCCGGATTGCCGTGCACTTCTGCCCCGCTTTGACGGTCATCTCGCGGACAACTTCCTTGATGAACAAATCGAACTCGTCGGTGCCCGGCGCTGATTCAGGTCCGAGCATGGAGAAGTTGAGTGAATCAGCCTCCTGATTGAATCGCACCGAATTTTCGACGATCGCCTTTCCTGCCTTGAGCTTTCTGCCTGTCGTTGCGCCGCCGGTGAACGTGACGACGTCCTGCCCGGTGACGTGATCGAGCAGATCACCAGTTGACCCGACAATGAGCTGAAGAGCGCCTTCCGGAAGAATGTTCGATTCGATCATCGCTCTGACCATCGATTCGGTCAGATACGAAGTAATCGTCGCGGGCTTCACGATCGCGGGCATTCCCGCGAGAAACGTGGGCGCGAGCTTTTCCAGCATTCCCCAGCAGGGGAAGTTGAATGCGTTGATGTGAACCGCGGTTCCGTCGAGAGGAACGCAGATGTGGCGGCCGACGAAGGTGTTGTCCTTCGAGAGCGGCTCGACTGCCCCGTCTACATAGAACGTCTCGTTCGGGAATTCCCGCCGACCTTTGCTCGAATAGGCGAAGAAGGTTCCGATGCCGCCTTCAATGTCGACCCATGAATCGGTTTTTGTCGCACCCGTTGCTTCCGAGAGTTTATAGAACTCGTCTTTCCGCTCGAGGAGATATTTGGCCATCTCCTTGAGCATTCGAGCGCGCTCGTGAAATGTGAGACGCCGCATGTTGGGGTTTCCTACATTGCGCGCATGCTCGAGCATTCCCTTGAAGTCGAGTCCTTCGCTCGAGGCTTCGGCGATTTTCTCACCGGTAACGGCGTGTGCTAGATCTGTGAACCTGCCGGTTCCTTCGACCCACTCACCCTGTGCGTAGCTCTTCAGTCGATTCATGTCGAGAAAAAAAATCGGTCCCGGTTGCCGAATTCACGGCGCCGGGACCGATTTTTTGTCGCGCCGTGATAGAGTGAAATCTATCCCGTCGCCGTACTGTCGACTGGCTTACTGCACGCGAACGATTGCAACCCTCAAATCAGAGGAGGGTGCTCCGCCCAAATTGGATTGAAGGCGAAGCAGCTGGTTGGCTGTCTGCGTTCCCGAGAACTCGTACCACAACACTCCGCCCCCGCGCATCGTTGTGATTGCCGCCGTATTGAAGCTTCCAAATGTCACTGGAACCGGAATAGCTGGATACACCGACGTGAACTGACCCCCACCCGAAAAATCAGCATTGAATCCCTGGTAGATATTGCGAAGGTTCCACGTCTTGTTCTGCGAAATGCCCGCGGGGCTGGCGAGCCCCGGATAGTCATCGGCAGCGAGAGACAAAGCCCAGCCGCCGAGCAGCTGAGAGAGAGACACTCCTGCGCGCGCCGTGAGGTTGTCGGTACCGGTGGCAGTCGAGTTCGTCAGAGCCGTGAGGAATGCAGCATCCGAAGCACCGTACTGGTCGATCGCATATCGAATGAGAGACCATGACATTGCGTACCAGTACGAAGCATTGTCACTGGCGGTGGCGCCGAATGGCGAGAGTAATCGTCCATTCTGCGCAAGCATAGCGGTGTACATCGAGCTGAAATGACGCTGGAGGATTGAGACGGGAGCGCGTGTATTAGTCATGCATTCCGCAAAGCCCGGCCGCACGTCACAGTAGATATTCTTCGGATCGCTCGAAGAGCCGTATCCGTAGTTTCCCTTCCACGGAATGTTGTAAACGGCCTCACGCGCCCACATCTCTTCCGCCATTCGTGCCGATCCTTCCTCGAGCCACGGCGCTTCGAAAAACGCCGCGTTGTTGTTTACTCTCGCCGACATCGATGCAACGTGCTTGCTCTCGTGAATGAAAGTCGCACGGATCGATCTGTACCAGGAGTCCGGAGTGAAGCTCCCGTACCCGGTGCCTGTCGCGGTGGGCATGTACGCATAGAAGTACTGCCCGAAGTTGCTCGAGCCATTCTCGACTGCACTGTCACGCGGATACTGGTCGCAGCTCACGACAAATCCAGCGACGCCGGAGAAGGTCGTGTTGATCTTCGGCGTGAACAGCGCGATGAGCACACCGTTGTTGTCGGTGACGGCATCGCGCAGGAGAATGTCACCGAAGTTGTTCCGAACTACCGGCTCCATGTCCGCATTGAACTGGTCGCCGATCTTGTTGTAATACGACTGCATCGTCGGATTGAGCGATGCCTTGAAGGCATCGGCCGTAGCGTCGTCCTCATAGATCGCGATCTTGCCGTTGTAATAGACGCGAGTCGCGTTCACTGAGATGAACGTGTTGCAGTAATTCGTGTTGATGTTCGGGAGCCGGATCGTGGTGTTCGTTGGAGGAACTGCAACATCCGCCGAGGCAACGGACCGGCTGTACCGGATCCGCTTGTCTCCCGCAAATCGAGCCTTGAGCCGTACGTATTCCTGCGCGTTTCTCTGAAGCAGCTGAAGATGCTTATCCTCGGCCAGGTTCTGCGCCGCTCCGGCAAGCGGATTCACAGCCGGTGCAAGGAATCCCAGATCCTGTCCAACGACCGGTCCGTCGCCTTCGCCGAGCGGGTCGCCGGAGAGGGTGTGCGGCGCGTTGGCTGACGGCGAATTGTTGACGTTGAAAAGAGACACGATGTACTTGCTGGGTGATTGCGTCGCGGCAATCTCATTGCATGGCGCATCAGTCGCGTTTTCCAGGACCATAGCCTGTCCGACGGCGAGTGAGCGCACCTTTGCTGCCGGCACTTTGGTCGGAGTGGTGACTGCGTTCGACGTCATGTTCGCAGTAGTCACCGTCAAAGGCGCGCTGCCGGTTGCAACGCATGGAACGACGAAGCTCAGCTGAGTGCTGCTCGAGCTGAGAACCTGCGCCGTCTGTCCACCGACTTTAACCGTGTTTTGTGACGGCGTCGTGGAGAAGTTGACGCCGGTTGCAATGACCGTGTTGCCGACGATGAGAGTGTCGCTGTCGAGTGCCGTGAAACGCGGCGCCTGGCTGACCAGCGATGGCTTGGATGTCTCGGTGGAGACGAGCAGCTGGAATGTGAAAGCGTTCACAGTTGCCGGCATGCTGAGCTGCCAGGTTTTTGCAACCGAGGTTTCAGCGGGGCTCAGTATCCCCTCGACTCCCAGTGCAGCGGAGTCGACTGTTGCCTGTGTTCCGCCGTACTGATAGTACGGTTGTCCGCCGCCTGTGAAGGTTGCAACGCCTGTGGCGTTCGCTACGGTTATGATTCC
>DATEDH010000209.1:0-6924 GCA_035281765.1 Gemmatimonadaceae bacterium | reverse complement strand
GAGCGGAAATCGGCGGTAACCGCAGATCGTTGCGGTAACCGGCTCCGTTTTCACGGGGCCTTTTGCGCTCAATCGGTCTCCGCGGACTGTCAGGCACATTGGTGATGAAGCTGTAATCAATCCATCCGCCATTCCGATCGAAATCGCGGGCAACAGGCTTTTGAGAATGAAGGTGTGGTGGTCGACGTATCCCTGGACCTGATCCTGTCGCTTCCACTCGTAGCTTCTGATGGTGCCACCGGGAATCCAGCTCTTGAATGCCGAGTAGTCCTTTCCGTGATGGAAGAGGCTGTCGAGCCGGCTTCCATCACTCACATGCGTCACCTGCTCATACTCGGCGCGTGCCGCCGGCCACGCTGACACGTCCACGGAGCCGTGAAGCGTCACACCTTCCGGCGAAATTGCCGCGGCTGTATAGCGCAAATCGATCGCGACAGGTCCTCCTGCTGCTGTTCCTGCTGCGGGAGTGAGCAGAGATTTGAGGAAACCGCCGATGTTCGCGTTTGCACTGAATGCAACCCGCACCATCGAGCGCGCGTTGCTTTTCGCGAATGCCTGATCGCGTGCAGAGCCAAGATTGGTTGATGCGAGCCACAGGATCGCATCCATGATCGTGCTGTCGGGATCGAAATTGAAATCACCAAGGACGAGCTCTACAGTGTCGCCGCTTGGGGCGAGAGTCATGTCCTGAGTTGCGGTGAAGTTGAAATCAGGCAGGAACCACGTGCCCGTATGCGCATGTCCCTTGATAACGAGCGCCATCTTGCCCTGCTTGAGCTGAAGCTCCGCATGATTCAGCGTGATCGTATACGTGACGGAGTAGCTGCTCAGGTAGTAGTCGACGGTTTTCCTGATTGGCGGAATCTGCTCCTGCAGAATGCTCGTAATTACAGGTGCGAATTTTTCCTGCAGATAATCGCCGCCGACTGCGAAGACGAACCCATCGGCTCCAGAGACAAGTGTCTGATTCGCCGTCGCGGGATTTCCGGGCGCGCCGTTCATGTCAACGAGCATCGCGACGCTGCCATGCGGGCCGGGAATCATCTTGAACTGCACGCTCGCGATCTCGTCGGGCAGGCGCGCGCTCGACGGAAGGAAGCTCGTCTTCAGCGCATTCCGGATAACGAGATTGATCGCCGCGATGTCCTGCGGATCGATCGGCGTGCTGGACCACTGCGGCGTGAATGCAACCTGAACGTTCGCCGACTTGATATCCATCGTGATCACGCGCTGACTGAGCGAGGTCACCTGACTGATCGGTGCAGTGATGCGAATGTCGCCGCGAATGAATTCAGCTACCCGTGGAGTGTCGGCGTCGGGTATGTAGCGCGCCATCAGCTCCATCTTTATCGTCGCGTTGCGGGCGGATGGATCAGTGAGCTCGACGGTGGGAGGAAAGAGCTGCAGGAACGCGCGGCCCTTCAGCGTGCTGGGTTGAATTGGATCGAGCAGGACAGCCAGCGCGCCGGCGTTGGCGATCGGATCGAATCCGCGTGCGACAGCAGTTTCTACATCGTTACCGAGGATTGCGCCAAGGTTGACCGGACGAGGGTGCCGAATCGCTGCAGCGTCGGCAACGGCGTCTCCGAATGCATCGATCACTCCGAGGACGACCGGCCTGTCGGGATTCTGCAGCGTGTCATCGACTCGCAAAGCGAGTGAATGCGGAAATCGCTGCGCGTTGTGCATAGCCGCGAGAATCCTGTTGATGGCCGGAATCGCGAACTGCGCGATAACGTCGAAATCTCCGGTCAGGTTATTCGCCATCGGGAACTACCTCCTAATGAGGGATGCGGACCACGAGTACGGCTGCTGATACAGTGATGATGAAAAGTGATATCGCGTGATGAATCGTGAACTTTCGCGCGCCATTCTCGCGAAGAGATTCCATTACGAGTCTCCCGAGTGCGTAGCCGGCGGCGATGTAGATAAAGAGCGCGCCGTCGAAGGGGAGTGATCTCCAGACGAGAATACCAGTGAGGAGCAGAACAACTGCCCATGCTGCTTCATAGAGCTGAGTTGGATATCGCTGTTTCCAGACGCCGGTCACGTCGGGGAGATTTACGCCGAGCCATGAATGACATTCGCGTCCTGCACAGCAGCCGTTCATGAAGCAGCCGATGCGGGTGAATGCCATTCCGACCATGATCGTTATTCCGGCAACGTCCCAGAATGCTCCGAACGGCACGTCGAGAAATCTCAGGAGCGGCACGGAAGCAGGAACGGCGAGAAGAATTCCGCCGTATTGTGCTGCTCCTCCACGACGCGTGTCCCATATCTGGTCGCGATGCGCTCGGTAGTAGTCCCACTTCATGACGACGTGAAGAATTCGCGCTCCAGCGAGAGCGGGAACCAGCAGAACGAGAGTCGCTGCATACACGCGGAAAGCATCGAGCCCGATCGAGCGCGCGGCAAAATTTCCTGCAATCACGCCGGCGGTCAGCCCGACGTACTGCATGGCCGGATAGCTGTGAACCGTGATGCCGCGCCAGGTAAAGAAGATTCGACGCAAGCTTACCGTCCTATCAGCATTCCGGCGACGCCCGCTATGATCGCGACGTCAGCCAGGTTGAATACGGGCCACCACCCGAGGTCGATGAAGTCGCGAACTGCGCGCCTCTGCAGAACGTCGAGGAGGTTGCCCGCCGCTCCTCCGACTGCAGATCCCATCGCGATGGGCAACCATGGTGACGCCGACTTGTCTGTGATGAGCGCGAGCAGCAGTGCCGCACCCGCGGCGAGAATCCAGACAATTGACATCGCGGCCCTTATCGGTGCAGCGCGGTAGTAGCGCTTTGAGCTCGAGAGGAATCTGAGCGTGACGATGCGTCCCAATCGAAGCGGCCTGTTCTCGAGCCCGTGCTGAATCACCGACTTGGTCACCTGGTCGAGAACAAAAACCAGCACTGCAGATACTGCAAAGAAGCTCATTCGGCAGCCGGGCGCTTGGGAATCGGGAAGTTACCCCAGTTTGCGACCGTTGCAACAAAGGGCGCTCACGCAGGGATAAAGATTGCTCTAGCTTTGGAGTGGGCTCGGGTGGCGAAACCGGTAGACGCGAGGGACTTAAAATCCCTTGGCCCAAAGGCCATGCGGGTTCGATCCCCGCCCCGAGCATTTCTAGCCGACCCCCGCACCTTATCGTATGTTGATTTACGATACGGAAACGGGAGCACGACAATGGCGAAGAACGGACTGCAGCAACAACAGCAGAAAAAGACCGATAACGGGGCCGCAGCACAGGCCGCGCCGGAGAGCATTGATCAAGTCCGCGATCTTCTCTTTGGCGGCCAGATGCGCATGGTCGAGGCCCGCATCCAGAATCTCGACGAGCGTCTCTCACACGAGACAAGCTCTATGCGCGCGGAATTCGAGCGGCAGGTAACGGAGCTCGATAACGCTATCAAGAAAGAGCTGGCGCGTCAGACAGAGCGGCTCGTTGCAGAGAGAACAAAGCGCGTGGAAGACATGAAGGCGCTGAACGCCGAGCTCAAGGATTCGCTCAAGAGTCTCGAGAAGAGACACACGAATCTCGAAGAAGCGGCGGGGCTCGCTGATGCAGAGCTGCGCGATCATCTCATGCGACAGAGCGCCTCGCTTACGTCGGACATCAATCGAACGAGCGAGAGGATCACGTCAGAGCTGAATCGAATCACGACGCAGCTGCAGTCGGACAAGCTCGACGCATCGCTCATATCGCAGGGTCTGACAGAGCTCGCGGCGAAGCTCGTTCCATCGCAGGCAGGAAAGAAGCAAGCGCGCGCCTGAGCCGCATCGCATCGCGGCCGAGATGACAGTCAACTTCGAGTCGTCGGAAACACCGAACAACGGATCGGACCGGGCAACCGAGTTCGATACGCTGCGGCGTCTTCTTGTTGGGCCAGAGCAAAGCAGGCTCGCCGAGCTTTCGGACGAGCTGCATGCGCGGGAGATAACTCCGGACGAGCTCGCGGACAAACTTCCCGAGGCAATAGCGCTCAGCGGAAGCCGCGACGAGCAGCTCGGCAAATCACTTGGCCCGACGATCGAGACTGCACTTCGCGAATCGATCCGCCGTGATCCGCAGGAAATGGCCGCGGCGATTTTTCCTGTGCTTGGTCCTGCTATTCGCAAAGCGATTGCAGAGACGATGTCGTCACTCGTGCGATCGATCAACAAGGCCGTCGAGCAGAGCCTTTCGGTAGAGGGAATGCGCTGGCGCGTCGAATCGTGGCGCACCGGTGTTCCGTATCCAGAGATCGTCATCAAGCATGCGCTTGTATATCGTGTCGAGCAGGCATTTCTCATTCACACCGAGACAGGACTCCTGCTCGAGCACGTGTCGGCGCCGGAGCTCAATGTGCCCGATGCCGATCTCATATCGGGCATGCTCTCGGCGATTCAGGATTTCGTTCGCGATTCGTTCAGTCCGGGTGAAGGCGGAACACTGCGGACATTCAGCGTTGGCGAGCACACCGTTCAAGTCGAGCCGGGACCGCGCGCGCTGCTCGCGATTGTTATACGCGGACAGGCGCCGCCTGATCTTCTGCGGAAGCAGCAGGATGCCCTCGAGACGCTGCATCTCGAATTCGCATCGCAGCTCGCGGATTTCAACGGCGACGCGTCACCATTTCTTCCGTCCCGCCCGGTGCTCGAAGGGTGCCTCGAGACCGTGCTTACAACAGGCAGGGCAAAGGGAAAAGCAGCGTGGCTTCGCTGGGTGATTCCGCTCGCTATCATCGTGCTCGTGCTCGGTGGCTTGTGGATTCGAGCGACGCTCCGATGGTCGAAGGCGCTGTCGGCGCTGCGAGCTGAGCCGGGAATAGTCGTCGTCGACGCGTCACGCGGATTCGGAGGATGGAATATCTCGGGCCTGCGTGATCCACTTGCGCGCGAGCCAGCGAAAGTTCTTGCAGGTGTTGGGATCACACCTCGTTCTCTCGAGGGAAAGTGGGAAGGTTATCTCTCGCTTGATTCGACACTGGTTAACGCACGTGCACGCCAGGCCGTCGATTCGCTCAGGCGGAGGATTCAATCGGATCGAATTCTGTTTGCACCCGGTTCATCACAGCTCGACCAGACCGCAATTGCAAAGCTGACGTCGATTGCGGTGACATACAGGGCACTCGAGCAGGAAGCAGCGCGATTGAACGGCCGAGTGGTGCTGGAGCTTCAGGGCCGAACGGATCCGAGCGGAACCGATGAAACGAATGCGGCGCTCGCAACCAATCGCGCTGCAGCGGTCGCCGGATGGCTTGAATCGACTGGCATCGCATCGCGCCAGCTTGCGCGAAGCGCGATTGCGACAGCCAGCCCGCTTGCCGCCACAGATTCGTCCGAGCGTGCCAGGATAAACCGCAGCGTGTCGTTCAGTGCTACTTTCTCTCCCGGAAATTCAAGCCCGAGCAATCGATGATCCAGAAGAAGATCTGCATGGTCGGCGTACATGGCACCGGAAAGACGTGTCTCGTTCAGCAGTTTGTGCATTCAATCTTCTCGGTGAAGTATCTGTCCACCGTCGGCGTAAAGATCGACAAGAAGCAGGTGAAAGTGGGCGACGAAGACGTGACGCTGATGCTGTGGGATCTCGAAGGACGGGATGGAACCCGCGACATCAGCGCGAGTTATGTGCGAGGCGCGCACGGAATCATCTATGTGGCGGATGGCACCCGGCCCGAAACGGTGCAGCAGCTTGCCGACCTTCAGAAAATCGTGGTGAACGAGATCGGTGAGACACCGTCGGTGATTGCGCTGAACAAGATCGATCTCAAGGATGACTGGAAACTGTCTGCGGCCGATGAATCATCGGCCGGCGGTGCAGCCGCGCATCGTCTCAAGACGAGTGCAAAGACAGGCGAGGGAGTAGAGGCCGCCTTTCAGTGGCTGGCCGAGCAGACGGTGAGGGCGACTTCATGAGCGTCACAATCGACAGCTTCGGAATAACCGACAAGGGAAAAGTCAGACCAAACAATCAGGACAATTTTCTTATTGCCGACATCTCGAAATCGGTGCAGGTGCGCCATTCCAGTCTTGGGTCGGAATCGCTCGATCCACGGTTTGGCACGAGGGGAGGCCACCTGTTCGTTGTTGCCGATGGAGTCGGCGGAGGACCGGATGGTGATCGCGCGAGTGAGAACGCAATCACAGCCCTTCTGGGATATGTGACGGAAGCTGTTGGTTGTTTCCATGGCGCTTCGCCATCGAAGGAACACGAGCTTTTCGAAAGTCTCGAAGCAACTGTGCGGGGGGTGCACGATCGATTGATCGCTGAAGCGGAGGGCACGCGTCGCGAAGCTCCGGCGACAACTCTCACGATGGTTCTGCTGATCTGGCCCCGCGCATATCTCATTCACGTTGGTGACAGTCGCGCGTATGTCCGTCGCGGGGCGCGAGTTCAGCAGCTGACGCGTGACCAGACCTTCGGCGAATACATGGTCACCGTTGGTGCGTGGACCGAGGAGCAGGCGGCGACTTCACGACCGGCTGCCGCACTATCGAGCGCAATTGGTGGCTCGGAGCTCGAGCCGGTAGTCGGACTCATCGACCTGGAGCCGGGCGACGGACTGATGCTCTGCACCGACGGACTGACGAAGCACGTCAAGAATGACAGGATCGCGGAGATTTTCGGAAAGTCAGGAAGCGCGGAATCGGTGGGAAAGCAGCTTATGTCCGAGGCGCTCGATGCAGGTGGCACGGATAACGTCGCGGTAATCGTGGTGAACAGCGCGCAATAAAATCTCGCGTCTCGCCACCCGCGTTCCCTGTCGCACAGAACTGCGACAGGAGATACGAGACACGAGATTTTTTTGCGGAGCTTTTTAGAAGGGCAGATCCGCGTCGTCGGGAATCAACGGAGCACCAGGAAGCGGCGCCCACGCCATTGCTTCTTCCTTTGAGTCAGCCGCCTCTTCCTTCTTTTCAGTGCCTGGTTTCGCTGGCCAGATC
>DATEDH010000208.1:0-2670 GCA_035281765.1 Gemmatimonadaceae bacterium | reverse complement strand
CCTGCCTCATCGGTAACGTCGTCGCCAACAAAAACCGGGATTCTCCCCGCAAACGGCTTGCGCGTCATTAGCGATGCGATTGCGCGGCCTTTGTCCACCACATCCGGGCGCAGCTCCACGACTTTCTTTCCCTTCTGCAGTTCCAGTCCGGGACCGTACTGTGACTGCAGTGCGCGCATGAACTTTGTCGCGTAACCGGCGAGCCGAGGGGCACGACGATAGTGCAGCGCAATCGACGAGCCCTTGTACTCGGCGATCAATTCCGGGTGTTTTGCGCAAAGCGCAGCGACATCCCGCGCGATTGCATCGAAGTCGATTTCGGTTTCAGCGGTATGATGAGAGCCGGCAGGCGTTCTCACTTCCGCACCGTGCTGTCCGGCGACGCTTACCTGAGGGAGAGTGAGGAGCTCGTCGACGTTGGAGATCGCCCGCCCGGTGATCAGCGAGACGGCGCCGCCGCTCAGCTCGCTGAGTCGTGCAATCAGCTTTGGGAGGTCATCATTGATCACTATGGACGACGGCGTCGGCGCCAGCTCTACCAGTGTTCCATCGATGTCAAAGAACCACGCCCATGTCACATCCGCCGGCGGCGGTCTCATCAACGTGCGTGAGGCCATGTCATCCAGTCATGTTCGAATGAAGCGATCCGGAGCTGGTATCACTGGGAAGTGGCGCGCGCTCCAGCACCTTGCCGCGGCGGCGAATGGCGGCAGCATCGATCAGCATTCTGCCTGCCCACCGAAACACGTTGAACTCGCGGATGAGCGATCGCATCAGCTCCATGCGCGTTCTCTGCCACGCGCGCGGCATCGCGAGGGCCGCATGAATTGCCTCAGCGCATTGCTCGACGTTGTATGGATTGACAATGAGTGATTCAGGCAGCTCACGCGCTGCGCCGGTAAACTGACTGAGAATGAGGACTCCTTCATTGTCGTCACGTGATGCGACGAATTCTTTCGCGACGAGATTCATGCCATCGTGCAGACTGCTGACAAAGCAGAAATCGGAGCCGCGATAATAGATGTAGACGTCGGCCGGATCATGATGCTCCACGAGCAGGATGATCGCGGGATGCACTCCCTCGGAGAATCGCGCATTGATGCGCGTGACGAGAGATCGAACCTTCTGCTCGTAAGATTGATAATCTTCGATGCTCGCGCGCGTCGGCGCGGCAATCTGAATGAATGAAAACTTGCCGACCCACTCAGGATGTGTCTCTAGCATGCGCTCCACAGCCCTGAAGCGCTCCTCGATTCCCTTGGTGTAATCGAGGCGGTCAACTCCCAAACCGATCTTGTGCGTCTGCGGCAGCCCGTGCCGCTGCCTGATCTCCGCCTTGCATTCGTCGAGCGGTTTCTCGACAAGTGACTGATCAGGCGGCCACGCGATTGATATGGGGTATCGCTTTACTGCTGTCTGCCTGTCGCGGTGGGAAACCGTGAATGTCTCGCGGTCGACGCGCGCTTCGATGAACCTGTCGACAGTGTCCACGAAGTTATTGCAGTGGAACTGAGTGTGGAATCCAAGGATGCTGCTGCCCAGCAATCCGTCGAGCAGGTCGTTGCGCCATGGACATATACCGAATGCCTCCGGATTGGGCCACGGAATGTGCCAGAACGTTACGATCGTCGCCGCTGGAAGCTTTTCGCGGATCATTCGCGGAAGAAGTGCGAAGTGATAATCCTGAATGAGGATGATCGGATCGGGCCCTTCGCTTTCTTCGACGACCGCGTCAGCGAACTTCTGGTTGACCTCTTTATAGTATTCCCAGTCTGTCGCGCGGAATGTCGGACGTACGTGAGCAATGTGACAAAGCGGCCACAGTCCTTCGTTCGCGAAGCCGTAGTAGTATCCGCCTTCTTCCTCACGAGTGAGCCACACCCGCCGCAGTGTGTACGCGGGTTTGTCAGCGGGAATGCCGATGCGATCCTTGCGGTCGACGACCTCCTTGTCCGCTGTCCCACTGCCGTGGGCGATCCATGTTCCGGAGCACGCTTTAAGAACCGGCTCGACTGCAGTTACCAGTCCGCTTGCAGGGCGCTGCACTGCGATCGAATCGCCTTGACGCACGTGAATGACCGGCTCGCGGTTCGAGACGACAATCACCTGCTCGTCCCGCAGCTCGCGATGAAGAATTTCACGAAGAGTTTCGGGAGTCCATGCAAGCTGTTCCTCGTCCCTCAGCCGGTGCTCGGCTTCGAGATCCCGAATGAGAGATCTGAGGTCATTTGCAATTGGCGCGAGCTCGTTTGGTGAGCCGACTGGAAGTTTGGCGAGACCTTCGCCACGGACAATTGCTCGAAGGCCCGACACCCATCCGCGCCAGCTCAGCTGCGCGATCACGACGGTGATGAGCGACACGACAATCGCGAGCCCGATGAACAGGTAGAACAGATATCGTGTCGTTTCCTGGCTGCGACGTGTAATGAAGCTCATGTCGTGCAGCAGGAACAATCGCGCTTGAGGTCCTATTGCCGGAACATTCGCAACCGAGATCAGCAGTGGCCCGGACGGCAGGGAAAACGTGCGGTTCTCGTCTTTGGTGAACGTGTCGCCGCTCGAGCATTCGATTGTCGCAGGCATGCTTGCGCTTGCGATCATGCGCGATGCGTCGCTTGTGCAGAGTCCAATCGCATAGAGACGCTCATCGCGCGTGATGCGCTCGAAGTA
>DATEDH010000207.1:0-6536 GCA_035281765.1 Gemmatimonadaceae bacterium | reverse complement strand
CATGGCGATCACCGCGATCGAACGCCTAGACGCGTTCGATGATCGTCGCCATGCCCTGACCGACGCCTACGCACATCGTCGCGAGCGCATACTTCCCGCCGCGCTCCTTGAGCTCGTGAGCCGCAGTGAGAAGCAGACGTGCTCCGGACATCCCAAGGGTATGGCCAAGCGCGATAGCGCCGCCATTCGGATTGATACGCGGATCATCGTCCTGCATTCCAAGCTCTCGAATACAAGCTAGCGACTGCGCGGCGAATGCCTCGTTCAATTCGATGACATCCATCTGTCGCAGCTCGAGCCCCGCCTTAGCCAGCGCCTTTCTCGACGACGGAACTGGACCCATTCCCATCGTTCGAGGCTCGACTCCCGCGGCGGCGGATGAGACGATGCGCGCGAGCGGATTGAGGTTATGACGCTTGATCGCTGCTTCGGATGCTATCAAGAGGGCTGCAGATCCATCGTTTATTCCCGATGAATTCCCTGCGGTAACCGACCCATTCGCCTTGAAGGCTGCCTTGAGCTTTCCAAGAATCTCGAGGCTAGTATCAGGGCGGATGAACTCGTCCTCCCCAAAACTTCGCGGCTCTTTCCCTTTCTTTTCGGCTGGAAGAGTCACCGGTGTGATCTCGCGCTCGAATCGACCGGCTGACCGCGCAGCAGCTGCTTTCGTCTGCGAGCTGGACGCAAAAAGGTCCTGATCCTGCCGCGAGATGCCGTACTGCTCAGCGACGTTCTCCGCGGTCTGCCCCATCGAATCAACACCATAGATATCGCGCATCTTCGGATTCACGAAACGCCAGCCGATGCTTGTGTCGAACATTTCGACATTGCGTGCGAAAGGCTGCGCGGCCTTCGACATCACGTACGGGGCGCGCGTCATGTGCTCGACTCCTCCCGCGATGTACAGGTCGCCATCGCCATTGGCGATCGCACGTCCTGCTGAAATCACTGCGCTCATTCCAGATGCGCAAAGGCGATTTACGGTTTCGCCCGGAACGGAGGTCGGCAGGCCGGCAAGCAGAAGAGCCATTCGCGCGACGTTCCTGTTGTCCTCGCCGGCCTGGTTTGCGCAGCCGAGTACGACGTCGGCGATCTCGTCGGGAGGGATTTCAGGGTGGCGGCGCATCAGCTCGGCGATTGTGTGAGCAGCGAGATCGTCGGCGCGAACCGTGGACAGTGAGCCGCCGAAGCTTCCAATCGGAGTGCGGACTCCGTCGACTATGTATGCGTTGGTCATCGTATATGAAATCTAGAGGCTTTGCATGCATCGGCGAAAAGACAGGTGTCGCGGGGCCGGGTTGCGGTATGCCGTCAGGTTGGCGAGTCTTTCCCGATGCCTCGAATCAAGGTTGGGATCACCCGCTACCGCGCGCTGGCGAAGGAAATCGCCGCGGCAATGGGATTCGATCCGCCACCAGTCTGCAAAATCGGTCGCGGCCGCATCACGATGCTGTTCAGACAGGCCGGCGCAACACGATGGACAGAACCTGAAAAGTTTCAGCAGGCATTCAGGGCAGCCGACATCGCGCGCAGCATTCTCTCCGCCGATACTCGCCGGCTCGTGCGCCGCAGGTCCAGGAGAGCGGTCGTCGTGATTTACGAAGACAAGATGATGCAGAGCGGGTGCGACGTGACTGCGCGATGGCAGTGCGTCGTACCGTCTTCATAACAATCTCTTCATTCAATCGCTGATTGAACGCGCGCTGGCTCGCTGAGAGAATAGCGGTCTCTCTGGTACTACTTCTTGCTGCGTGCTCGAGCACGGAGCGCGCATCGCATCCTCCACTCAAGTGGGGCGGCGATGCAGAAGGCGGTGCTCCATTCGTCGAGGCGGATCCTTCCGATCCGTCCAGGGTTCGCGGCTTCGATGTTGAGATCGCAGGAATGATCGCACGCGGCCTCGGGCGCGAGCCGGTATTCATACAAACTGCGTGGGCATCCCTCGAAGCATCGGTGGAGCGTGGAGATTTCGATGTCGGCATGTCCGGACTCGAAGATCGCCCCGAGCTACGCGCGAGGCATGCCGTCTCTATTCCGTATTTCGAGTTTCGCGAAGTGCTCGCGGTCCGGCCGCAGGATTCATCACGATATAAAACACTCGCCGACCTTGCGAATCGTAAAGTCGCAACACTCGGCGCAACGATGGCCTATCAGCTGCTCCTCGATGCAGAGAAACAGCACGGTGTAATCCCCGTGTCGTATGATGACGACATTCATCCGTACTCCGATCTCGTTTCCGGCCGGGTGGACGCGGTTCTTCTCGATCACATCATCGCTGAGCGTTCGCTTCATCGAATGGCGGGGTTAGTGATTCAGCCGAATGCGATCGCGACAGGTCATTACGTAGCAGTGTTCGCGCAAAAGAACGCAGCGCTGCGTGATTCGGCGGACATGATACTGCGCGAGCGAATGCGTGATGGATCGCTGGAGAAGACGTTTCGTGACTGGGGCGTGTGGGATTCGACCCAGGTCCGCCACTTCCAGCGGGTGCTCGATGCAGGCGCAGCGACGCGAAACGTGAAGACTGCAGCAGCTCGCCCGGTTATGGCTTATCTGCCCTCGCTGATCAGGGCAGCGGGGATCACCCTCGTTCTGTCGTGTCTTTCGATGGGGCTTGCTGTCGTTATCGGGATTCTCGTTGCGGCCGGGCGAGTATATGGTCCGCCGATTGTCCGAGCTCCGCTCACGGTATATGTGGAAGTGATGCGCGGGACGCCGCTGTTGCTGCAGCTCTTCGTCATCTATTACGGTCTCTCGTCGGTAATCCGATTGCCGGCATTTCTCGCCGCGGTGATTGGACTCGCATTGAATTACGCCGCGTACGAATCGGAGATCTACCGGTCGTCATTGAATGCGATCTCGAAAGTGCAGCTCGAGGCTGCGCGTACACTTGGCTTGTCAGAGCTTCAGATACTTCGGCTTGTGCGCGGACCGCAGGCACTGCGTCTTGCGCTGGCGCCGATGACAAACGACTTCGTGGCGCTGCTCAAGGATTCGTCACTCGTTTCGGTTATCACGGTAGTCGAGCTGACAAAACAGGCTGCGATATACGCGACGAACGTCGGAAGCTGGGTAGTGCCCGGCATTTTGTGTTCGGTGATCTATTTGATCTTCTCCCTTCCGCTCTCGCGCTACGCGAGACACCTCGAAGCAAGATG
Source organism: Gemmatimonadaceae bacterium (assembly GCA_035281765.1). GTDB lineage: Bacteria > Gemmatimonadota > Gemmatimonadetes > Gemmatimonadales > Gemmatimonadaceae > UBA4720. Next base: position 3,378 of record DATEDH010000207.1, on the reverse strand, counting down.
GAGCGCTGCGACATGAGTGCGCTCGAAGTCAGAGGGCTCGAAGTCGAGCGCGGATCGCAGCGAGTTCTGAGAGGCGTAGATCTTACCGTCAACCCCGGCGAGATCGTCGCGCTCATGGGACCATCGGGATCGGGCAAGACCACAATCCTGCGCGCGATTGCAGCGCTGCAGCAGTTCACTGCGGGCAGGATCGTGCTTGGCGATGTCTCGCTTGGTCCAGGGCCGATTCCAAAGCAGTCTCAACTTGCCGGGCTCAGGTCGAAAGTAGGAATGGTGTTTCAGGAGCATGCGCTGTTCGAGCACCTCGATGTGATGGACAACATCACTCTCGCGCCTGTGCATGCGCGCGGGTGGAGCATTGAGCGTGCAAAGTCGGCAGCAATCGAGCTCCTTCAGTCACTTGGAGTTGAACAGCGCGCGTACGCTTATCCGCGTCAGCTTTCGGGTGGCCAGGCCCAGCGGGTTGCGATTGCGCGTGCGCTGGTACTGAACCCCGATCTCCTTCTTATGGATGAACCGACATCTGCACTCGATCCGGCCCGACGAGTCGCGCTCGCTGAAACGCTTAAGGGCCTCACGCGTGGCGGGCGGGCCCTGCTTATCAGCACTCATGATGAAGACTTTGCACGCGCCTGCGCCGACAGAACCGTGATGCTTGATAACGGCGTGATCGTTCAGTAGCATCGAGCACTCTCAAATGATGACTCTTACGCCGGTAACGCTGGAAGGAAACGGAGTCCGTCTCGAGCCGCTGAGTGCAGCGCACGAGCAGGATCTCATTGCTGCCGCATCGGACGGCAAGCTATGGGAGCTGTGGTACACCGCAGTCCCGGCTCCAGACACTGCGGGCAGATACATCGCTGATGCTCTCGCCGGTCAGGAACAGGGAATCATGCTGCCGTGGGCTGTGCGCGATCTTGCATCAGGCGAGATCGTCGGAAGCACCCGATATCATGACATAGTTCTGACAATCGACAGAGTGGAGATCGGCTATACATGGTATGCGGCGCGTTGTCAGCGAACGCATGTCAATTCAGCGTGCAAGCTTCTCCTGCTGCAGCATGCATTCGAGACTCTGCGATGTGCAGTAGTTGGACTCCGCACCGACAATTTCAATATTCGGTCACAGCGTGCCATCGAAGGCATTGGCGCGAAAAAGGACGGAGTGATTCGGCATCATCAGGCACGACGCGACGGTACTGCCCGCGACAGTGTCATGTACAGCATTCTCGCGGAGGAATGGCGCGACGTGAAACGGCATCTCATTACGCGGCTCGAGCGCAGCAGGACGGTCTCGCAATGACAGCGGCCGCGCAGGTAAGGGCATACATCGCATCGAAGCCCGCTCCGGCGCAGCGACGACTGCGCGCAATTCGCTCGGCGATAAAGGCCGCAGTGCCGAAAGCGGAAGAGTATTTCAGTTATGGCATCCCTGCGTTCCGACTGGACGGCCAGCCGCTCGCGTGGTACGCAGCGTGGAAGACGCACACCAGCATGTATCCGCTCACGGCGGGAACACGCAAAGGCAATGAAGCTGGAATTGCGAAGTACGAGACGGGTAAGGGAACACTTCAGTTTCCCATGGACGCGCCACTTCCTGTCGGTTTGATCAAGAAGCTGATTCGCGCACGGGCGGCAGAGATTCGCGCGCGGGCAAAGAAGAAGCGCTGATGCATTTCGGCCTTCGATCGGGATTCATGGTTCTCGAGCGCACGCCTGCAACTTTGCGGGCGATGCTGTCGGGCCTCGGACCTGAGTGGATCGAACAAAACGAAGGACCCGAAACCTGGAGCCCGTTCGATGTCGTTGGACATCTCATCCACGGCGAGCGAACTGACTGGGTCGCGCGTGCTGAGATCATACTCGCGCAGGGAGAAAACCGCCGCTTCACGCCGTTCGATAGAACGGCGATGTTCGACGAGAGCAAAGGCAAGAGATTGTCACAGCTGCTGGACGAGTTTGAATCGCTGAGAAAATCAAATCTCGAGACTGCGCGCAGCTGGAGTCTCTCGGAACAGCAGCTCGATCTTCGGGGTGAGCATCCAAAGTTCGGATCCGTAAGTCTCCGGCAGTTACTCGCAACGTGGGTAGCTCACGATCTATCGCACATTGCTCAGATAGCGCGAGTGATGGCGAAGCAGTATCGCGATCCGATCGGGCCGTGGCGGGAATATCTGCCGATCATGGATCGCTAGAAACACAGGGTGTCATGAGCGTCCTCATTGTTTTCATGAGGATTCCGGATTCCGAATTTCGGATCTTCGAGAATTGAGAATCGCGGACTTTGCGGCCTCAGGACTAAGGGCCATCGCAGATCGCTGACTAATTGCGGATTGAGGAGATTGAGAACTGAGAAGAAAACAGCGCTCTATTCATTCATAATCCTCCGTCCTCGATCTCCTCAGTTCTCAGTTAGTCAGCGATTGTGGATTGTAGTTAGTCCTGAGGCCGCAAAGTCAGTAATCCTCAATTCTCGAAGATCCTCAATTCGGAATCCTTAATCCTATCAGCGGTATAACGCCAATCCGGTTTCCACCATGAAATACGTTGCTTTTTACGAGGTTGCGTCAGAGGCCATGTCCAGGGTGATGACGCACTTTCCGGCGCATCGTGCGCGGCTCGATGAATTTCATTCTCGTGGTATGGTGATCGCAGCGGGCCCGCTCGGGAATCCACCGGATGGCGCTATGGGAATCTTTCCAACTCGCGAAGCTGCTGAAGAGTTCGTGAGCGGCGATCCATTCGTGACCAATGGCGTGGTAGCAAACTGGAAGATCGTCGAGTGGGACGCAGTATTTCTCTAAAGTTGCAATCGGCTTTTTAGTTAACAGGGAGCGCAGTGAGCACAGTGAGGTTTTGAGGGGTGGTCTGAGTGGCGCCGCTGGTTCGCCCAATCGGACAGCCGCTGTCGTTGCTAGTGATTAACCTCAAAACCTCACGGTGCTCACTGCGCTCCCTGTTAAACCCGGGCGCCCCATGCCTAATATTTTCGCATGAGAAATTTCACCAGGGAGATCGACGTTGCCGCCCCACCAGAGCGCGTCTGGGAAGTGATGAGCGATCTCGACAGATGGCCGGAATGGACGCGATCAGTGTCGAGTGTGAAACGCCTTGGTGACAAACCGTTCGCAATCGGAACGAAAGTGCTTGTACGTCAGCCAAAGCTTCCGCCAGCAGTCTGGAAAATCTCGACGATCGAAACCGGAAGGAGCTTCACGTGGACCAGCTCAGTTCCTGCGATTCACGTTACCGCAAAGCACTCGACCGCTCCTGTCTCCGGCGGCAGCAGCGTGACGCTTCATCTGGAGTATCGTGGATTCGTCGGCGAGATATTCGCGCGGCTCACCGAAAAAATCACTGAGCGGTACATGAGCTACG
>DATEDH010000206.1:0-31176 GCA_035281765.1 Gemmatimonadaceae bacterium | reverse complement strand
CTCAGGCGACACGATGTACCGCGCGCTCTCAGAGCGTGACGGATCGTTCGACGGCGTCTTTTTCGCCGCCATCAGGACAACCGGCATCTTCTGCCGCCCCACATGCTCGGCGAAAAAGCCTCTGCGCGAGAACGTCGAATTTTATCGAACCGTGCGCGATGCACTCGTTGCCGGATACCGGCCGTGTCTCAGATGTCATCCAATGCAGCCCGAGGGCGCCGCGCCGGAATGGATCGAGAAGCTGATCGAGCGCGTCGAGCAGGATCCCGCAAAGAGATGGAAGGATGCCGACCTGCGTGCGGAGAACCTCGATCCCGCACGTGTGCGACGATGGTTCCTGCGGCATCACGGACTCACGTTTCAGGCATATCAGCGCGCGAGAAGACTGGGCGTTGCCCTCGGGAGAATCAGAATGGGAGAGAAGTGGGAAGGCGTTGCGTACACTCACGGGTTTGAATCATCGAGCGGATTTCACGACGCGTTCGCGAAGACTTTCGATACCCGTCCTAATCGCGCCGTAGAGGTGGAGCCCGTGGTTACGACGCGCATGCTCACGCCTCTTGGGCCCATGATCGCGGGTGCGACGTCAGAGGGAATCTGTCTCCTCGAGTTCGCTGACCGGCGAATGCTCGAGACCCAGCTCGACCGTGTGCGGAAGTGGTTCGGGACCAGCGCGGTGCCGGGGTCCAACAGGCATCTCGAGAAGCTGAAAAGTGAGTTAGATAATTATTTTACTGGATCGGTCCGAGCGTTCACCGTGCCGCTGGTAATCCGCGGAACCGATTTCCAGGTCGCAGCGTGGAATCAGCTTCTCAGGATCCCGTACGGCCAGACCATCAGCTACGAAGCACAGGCAAGAGCGATGGGCCGCGCCGGCGCGCAGCGCGCTGTGGGAAAAGCAAACGGTGACAACCGCATGGCGATTATCATCCCCTGCCACCGCGTAGTGCGCAGCGACGGCGATCTCTGCGGCTACGGCGGCGGTCTGTGGCGAAAGAAGTTTCTTCTCGACCTGGAGCAGGGCCAGCGCTCAGCGCTTTAGCGGATCGGCCTTCCATACGCGGTAGGAATAGATAAAAAGAAAAATCACTATTCCTATCGCCGCTGCGACGAGAATCCATATCGCCTGCTCTGGTGCAATGAGACTGGACAGAGCCATCACAAGACCGAGCGCGACAAAAAGTGGCCCGCCAAGCTTGTGTGTTTTTACCCACGACTCATCACTTGTCAGAGTCCATGGCGTTCTGATTCCGATGAACCAGTTCGGCGCCGCACGTGGAATGAGAAATCCCATTGCCGCAATGAAGACTCCGACAAGCGGCATCACGATCTTGTCCATCTTCACATCGCTGCCAGTCGCTGCAGCGACTACGACTCCGTGCATCACGAGCAGAAACCCGAGTATCAGGATGATGAACGCATCGTACATCCCCGCGAATTTCTCGTAGTTCGCCTTTCGCGGGTCGATGTGCGGAATCGCGCGAAGCAGAAGCCACATCGCTGCCATGATGAGCGGCACCATCCACGCTCCCCACAGCCGGCTCGACCAGCCGTTCACTTCCCCATTCGCTCCCCAGTGGGTGGGCATTCGCTCGGGAAGATCTGGATATGCCACGATCGATATGACAACCGCGGCAATTATCAGAGCTGCGGGAATCCATTTACGCATCTCGAATCTCCTGCTGCCTGGGGGATCGCAACGAAAGTAGCGCGAGTATCACTGCACCACACGACACGGCTGCATCGGCAACGTTGAACGTATAAAATCTCGACGACCCTATACCGACGTCGATGAAATCGACAACTCCTTTTGCCGACATCAACCGGTCGGTCAAATTCCCCAGGGCCCCTGCCGTTATCAGTGCGAGCGCAAACACTGATGCCTTCGATTCATCAGGGCTTCGATAGTAAAGAAATCCAAGCACACCGAGAACGATGATCGCTGTGATCGTGAATCCGATCCGTGAATATCCGCCGAGTGAAAGCCCCATCGCCGCATTCTTGTTGTACGCGAGGGTGAAGCGGACAAAGTCGCCGATGATGCGATGCGGCACGTATGCCGGATGCAGATATGCCTCGACAAGCCGCTTGGTGATGAAATCGAGCGCATAGACAGTCGCCAGCACTGGCCAGAAAATTCCGGCTTTCGATGAACTCATGGAGAGACAGAATAACACCGGGAACGCGAAAGGCCGCCAGTTTTTGCTGGCGGCCTTTTGTTTGTTCTCTTAATCCCTTGTGGTTGCGTCGCCGGATTTGGTCTTCTTGATGAGTATCTCGTCACCGTCCGGCTGTCGCACGATGATTTCCTGATCGGCAGCGAGAGGAAGCGTTACCTCGTTGTCGCCGAATCGCGGCAGCGGGCTCATCATCGTATCGTCGAGTCGATGCGAGCGAATCCTGCTGTCATCATACAGCTCGTCCTTGTAGTAATCATCGGCGCCTGGAGCTGCAGTTGCGCCGTAGTAATTGCGAAGCTGTGTCTCGTAATCGCGCGTGATCGGCCCGCGTGTATATGCGGGCGCTCCCGCTAATCCCTGCGCTGGAAGGCGCTCGACGAGAACGTCGTGGCCTTCTTCCTTGATTCTTGCCGCGCCGATCGGAACGAGAATGTGTCTGTCGTTGTCGAAGCCAAGCGCCTTGTGATCGACTTTCACTTCCATGTACCGAACTCGCCGCTCAGCAGGATCGACGATCAGCTCTTCGACCTTTCCGATCTTGTTGCCGTCGGGAGTGCGTACCTCCCATCCACGAATGTCGTGGTCTCCCTCAGCGACCTGGTAGCCTTTCAGCTCCTCGAGTCGCGTGAGTCTCAAGTCATTGTCCTTCGCCATGCGTGACCCCCGGTTGGTCTCGAGATGCTTTTTGCTACGGAGTCTTTGTCGCGGTCGAGTCCGCAACAACACCACTCGGCGTAGTCGTCGTGTCGGTTCCGCTTGCGCGATTTGACCACAGCCACCAGCCGATTACCGCCGCGACGATGAGGAGCAGCAGGATGAGCGTCCAGGGCGCGCCCCGCTTTTTCTCTTCTATTCTGATTTCCGCCACGGCTTCCTCCCTCTCGAGTGTATTGCCTGCCCCTGCTGCAACGAACGTTCCGCAGTGTAACCATTTGCTTGTAAGGGTTTCCGCCACTGAAAACAGGGTCACACTCCGACAGACCCTGATCGTGCGCCGGGCGAGCTTCAATCCATGCAGAAACCCGGTGTCCGGTCTTTCGCCTCAGTTGCGCTTCTCGCCGCAGTGTTCACATCTGCAGCGGGTGCACAGCAGCTGCCGTTCACCATCGGCGAGAAACTGAGTTATCGCGTCAGTGTCTCCAAGCTCGGCAACGTTGGAAGCGGTTCGATGTGGGTCGAAGGCCCCGTCGACATTCGCGGCGTGAGCACATGGCTTCTGCGGTTTGATTTTCAGGCGGGCATGGGCCCGATGAAGGCGATAGATCGGACATCGTCATGGCTCGATCCTGTGCGAATGGCAGCACAGCGGTACACGAAGCTCGAGAAGCATGTGCTCGCCAAACGCGACGAGCGCGTCGAGATCTTTGCATCGCAGAAAAAGTGGGCAGGCTCGGATGGCGCAAGTGGTGTAAGTCCAACCGATACGCCACTCGACGAGCTCTCGTTCATGTACTTCGTAAGGACGCTGCCGCTCGAGGCGGATTCGACGTACCGGTTCAACCGGCACTTCGATCCCGCGCGCAGTCCGACGACAGTCGCAGTCATTCGGCGCGAAGCGATCTCGACTCCGGCCGGGAAGTTCAACACCGTCCTGGTTGAAATGCGGGTGAGAGATTCCCGACGCTATAAAGGTGAAGGTGTGATCCGGATCAATCTTTCGGATGACGCAATGCGGATCCCGGTGCGCATCGAGAGCGCGATGCCGGTGGTGGGCACAGCGGTGATGACTCTGGAGAGCTTCAACAACCCGCTCGCAGCAAAGCTCGCTAAGCTGTAGTTAGATAATTATCTAATCGCCCAGGCTGATTCCTGTGAACCGGGCAGCCTGCACGATGTCGTGGCCCGGCTGGACGCGCTTTGGCTCGCGAATAACGTCCTCGATCGGAATGGTCACCAGATCGGGCGACTGCAGCGCGACCATCTCGCCCCACTTTTCGTTCTCGATCGCAGTAATCGCAGCTGCACCGAATCGCGTAGCAAGGAGGCGGTCATAGCCCGTCGGCATCCCGCCGCGCTGAAGATGACCGAGCACCAGCGAGCGCGTTTCTTTTCCCGTTCCGTCGTGAATCTCCCTGGTGAGCCGCTCGGCAACTGATCCGGCGCGAATTGCACGATGCTCCATTGTCGCCGACGAATGCCCGGACATCTCTGCTTTTGCGTACGCGCCCTCGGCCGCAACGACTATCGAGAAATTGTGGCCGTGCCGATCGCGCGAAATGATCTTCTCGCAAACTTTCGCGATGTCGTATGGAATTTCAGGAATGAGAATGACATCCGCTGTCGCTGCGACACCTGCGTGCAGCGCGATGAATCCTGCGTTTCGCCCCATTACTTCCATCACCATCACACGGTCGTGACTCTCTGCCGTCGTGTGCAGCTTGTCGATTGCTTCTATGGCAGTGTTCACCGCCGTGTCGAATCCGAATGTCGTGATCGTGCCACTCACGTCGTTGTCGATGGTTTTGGGAACTCCGACAATTTTGAGTCCGCGCCGCACCAGCTCGAGTGCAATTCCAAGAGTACCGTCACCGCCGATCGCGACGAGCGCAGTGATGCCCAGTTTCCTCGCATTTTCGATCAGCTCATCGGTGCAGTCCTTCTCTGCATACGTACCATCGTCGCATTTGACCGGGAAACAGAGAGGATTTCCCCTGTTGGTCGTGCGCAGGATGGTTCCGCCAAGGTGTGCAATTCCACTCACCGATGAGCGATTGAGCGGCATGATGTCCGGCTCGCCGAGGAGGCCGGCAAATCCATGGCGGATGCCGACTACTTCCCATCCTCGATTCACCGCCGAGAGGACGGCGGTGCGGAGTACTGCGTTCAGTCCGGGGGCGTCACCGCCGCCGGTGAGAAGTCCGATTTTCATTCCGGAAAATACTCATCATGGACATCGATGGAATGAACCCATCGTGGCGACTCCATCACAGGACCGCTGAGCGGAAAATCGTGTATGATACTGCACAGCGTTAACCTGTTACTCCAAACCCCGTCCAAGTGAAAACACACCGCCTGATTGCGCGTGCCCTGCTCGGCGCGCACATCGTTGCGCTGCCCATACTGGCCGCCAACGCTCAGAAGTCCGCGTCTCGCGATATCATGCCCTTCAAGGCAACGGAGCGCACGCTTCCAAACGGCCTGAAGGTGATCGTGGTCCCGACCGGATTCCCCAACATCGTCTCGCTTCAGATCCCCGTTCAAACGGGATCGCGCAACGAGTTCGAGCCCGGCAAATCGGGATTCGCGCACTTCTTCGAGCACATCATGTTCCGCGGAACGAAAAATCAGACGCAGGAGCAGATGAGCCGCAGTGTCACCAAGGCAGGCGCTCGTGAGAATGCTTATACCACCGACGACTTCACGAACTTTTACATGACGTTCGCGAAGGAAGACCTGGAGCAGATGCTCGCGCTTCAGGCAGACCGCTTCCAGAACCTCGATTACCCCGAACCGATCTTTAAAACCGAAGCTCGCGCCGTACTTGGCGAGTACAACAAGAATTCAGCAAACCCGACATCGAAACTTTTCGAGGCAATCCGAAAGACTGCGTTCTCGAAGCACACGTATGCGCACACTACGATGGGCTTCATCCAGGACATCGAAAACATGCCGAACCAGTACGAGTACTCGAAGGAGTTCTTCTCGCGCTGGTACCGCCCTGAATACACGACGATCATTGTCGCCGGCGATGTGAAGGCGGATGAAGTGATGCCGCTCATCGAGAAGTACTGGGGCAAATGGCAGCGCGGGAGCTACAAAGTCGAGATCCCGCAGGAGCCGATGGGCAAGAGTGCGCAGTACACGCATGTCAGCTGGCCAAGTCCCACCCTGCCTTATCTGGCCGTGTCCTTCAGGAACCCCGCGTTCTCTGAGACGAACAACGACAACGCAGCGCTCGATTTTGTCTCGACACTCTGGTTCGGACCGACGTCGGATATTTATAAGAAGCTCGTTCAGCGCGAGCAGAAAGTCGACGGATTCAGCGCCGGCAACTCGAGCAACGCCGATCCTGAGCTGTTCACCATCTTCGCACGCGTGAAAAAGCCTGAAGATGTCGTGTACGTTCGCGATGAGATCCTGAAGACAATCGCACAGGCAAAGACATCGCTCGTCTCGGCTTCGGAGCTGGCAGAAACCAAATCGAACGCGCGGTATTCGTTCGTGCGGAGCCTCGACAATACCGATCGCATCGCATCGACACTCGCGCGATTCGTTCGCTACAATCGTTCATACAACACCATCAACCGCGCATACGCACTATACGATGCGCTGACGCCGGAAGATCTTCGACGCGCAGCGGCGAAATACTTCGTCGACGAGAACATGGTTGTTGCGACTGTATCGAACGGTGAGCTGCCCGCTGCAATTAGCTCGCTTCCAAAAATCTCATCGTTCGCCATTGCAGCAGCGCCTGCAGGCGGCACAGCAAACGCTGCCACCTCGAAGAACATGAACCCCGGCAAGCCGCGTGATACCGCGCCATGGATGGTCGCAACGAACGCTACCGCATCTGGAGCGGGCGCGCTGAATCTGATTCCTGCATCGAATGTCATCGTGCAGAAATCACCGCTGCCTCAGCTCCGCGTGAAGATTCTGTTCGATGCCGGCTCGGCCGATGATCCCGCAGGCAAGGAAGGCCTCGCTGCGCTTTCCGCGCGCATGATCTCAGGGGCAGGATCGAAAGCGATGACGCTCGACGAGATTACAAAAACTCTGTATCCGGTCGCAGGAAGCTTCGGCGCATCGGTCGATAAGGAGATGACGAGCTTCACCGGTGCAATTCACAAGGACAACTGGAATCAGTTCGTTCGTGTTGCACTGCCGATGCTGCTCGATCCGGGGTTCCGTGAAGAGGACTTCAAGCGCAACAAGGATGGTCTGCTAAACGGACTCAAGCAGGATCTCATCGCGAACAACGAGGAAGAGCTCGGCAAGGAACGCCTTCAGACAAATATTTTTGCAGGCACTCCGTACGCGCATCCCGTGCAGGGCACGATTGCGGGTATCGAATCACTGACGCTCGACGATGTTCGCAATTTCATTCGCAGCCAGTACACGCAGGGCAATCTCACCCTCGCGGTAAATGGCGACATAAGCGACAATCAGGTAACGCAGCTGCGTGCCGCGCTCGCAACGCTTCCTGCCGGAACGCCGGCACCTGTAAAACGCGAGCCGCTCGCTGGTAAGCGCCCGGCTGGAATGGATGTCGAGATCATCGCGAAGGACACGCGGGCTACCGCAATCTCGATCGGTCTCCCGATCGAAGTGACACGCACTCATCCCGACTTTGCAGCGCTCAACGTTGCACGCGCTTGGCTCGGCGAGCATCGCATGTCGACAGGCCGGCTGTATGAGCGCATTCGTGGAATTCGCGGAATGAACTATGGTGACTACGCGTATATCGAAGCGTTCCCGAGAGGAATGTTCCAGTTCTTCCCGGATCCGAACATTGCGCGCCGCGGACAGATCTTTGAAATGTGGATCAGGCCGGTCCCGCCGGAGCAGGGCCACATGGCTCTTCGCATCGCTGTGCACGAGCTCGATAAGCTCATCAACGACGGAATGTCGGAGGAGGATTTCCAGGCGACCCGTCAGTACCTGATGAAGAATGTGTACGTAATGACCCAGACGCAGGATCAGCAGGTTGGCTATGCGCTCGACTCCAAGTGGTATGGAATGCCGGAGTACACGAGCTACATGCGCCAGCAGCTCGAGAAGCTCACGCGCGATGACGTCAACCGCGCGCTGAAGAAGCACCTCTCGGCGAAGGATCTTTCGGTTGTGATCATTACAAAGGACGCCGAGGGAATGAAGCAGCAGCTTGTTGCTGACGAATTTTCGCCGATCAAGTACGACGGCGAGAAGCCTCAGTCCCTGCTCGACGAGGACAAGATCGTGGGAGCACTGAAGCTCAACATTGCCCCGGACAGGATCAGGATCACCCCTGCCGACCAGGTCTGGTCGAAGTAGACCTGAAAAAAAGGCCCGCCGGATGGCGGGCCTTTTTTACGTTATCGGGATGGCCAGGGACGGAATCGAACCGCCGACACGCGGATTTTCAGTCCGCTGCTCTACCAACTGAGCTACCTGGCCGTGCGGTCGCAATGTAATTCTGCACCCGTATGGCTGGAACCCCTCGGGCGCCCGGCTCGTTATGGCGGTATGCGTTCTGCGAATGCCCCATACGAGCTTACTTCCCAAACGGAGAATCGATGAGCAAACTGCTGCGCGGCGTCGCCGCTGGATATGGAGCCAGGAAGCTGACAGGCGGCTGCGGCTGCACCGGCATCATAGTTTTCATTCTTCTCTGGTGGCTGCTTGGCCACTTTGGAATTTTCCGTTAATCGACTGAACTCCAACCACAATTGAATGGACTGGATCACTAATCCCGAGGCGTGGGTTGCCTTCGTCACACTCACTGCGCTCGAGATCGTACTTGGCGTTGACAACGTCGTATTCATCTCGATTCTCGCGGGAAAGCTTCCAGAAGGGCAGCGGGATAAGGCGCGACGGCTCGGCCTCGGCCTCGCGATGTTCGTGCGAATTCTCCTGCTGCTTTCCATTGCGTGGGTGGTGCGTCTTACCGCGCCACTGTTTACGGTCATCAGCCAGGAGATATCCGGCCGCGACCTGATTCTTCTCGTTGGCGGATTGTTTCTGCTCGCCAAGAGCACACATGAGATGCACAGCCAGCTCGAGGGAGAGGAAGGTCACACTTCGAAACGAGTTCCGGCTTCGTTCACGTCGGTGATCATCCAGATACTTCTGCTGGACATCATCTTCTCTCTCGATTCAGTCATCACCGCAGTCGGAATGGCGGACGATGTCGGAGTCATGATCACTGCCGTCGTAGTTGCAGTCGGATTCATGCTGGTGTTTGCAGGAAAGGTGAGCCGCTTTGTCGACAAGCATCCGACAGTGAAGATGCTTGCGCTGAGCTTCCTGCTGATGATCGGTGTGAGCCTCGTTGCGGAATCGCTCGACTTCCACATTCCGAAGGGCTACATCTACTTCGCGATGGCGTTCTCGCTGTTCGTGGAAGTCCTCAACATCAGGATCCGGAGATCACGGCAGGAGCCGGTACATCTACATTCTGCTTACACTCCTGACAACGCGACTCCATCAACAGAGGGATGATCGGTCAACACGAGGAAAGATGGAGAACTGCTCTGCCGCAGAGCAGTTCTCCGCGTCTTCCGATCATCCTCGTTTCGATCAAGAACTTCGCTTACCATGTTCGACAGCGATAACTGATTTGATCCCGCCTCGAAGATTGAAATCCCCAACCACTCTCATCCACTTTGGCTTAACCGCAGCAACGAGATCGTCGAAGATTCGATTCACTGCCCGCTCATAAAAAATTCCGTCGTTGCGGAAGCTCCACAGATAGAGCTTCAGCGACTTGAGCTCGACGCAGACATCGCTGGGATTGTAGGTAACGCGGATAATTCCGAAATCCGGCGCACCGCCTTTCAACAGAGCGAGCTCGGATGCATCGCTTTCGATTCCCCCCAGGGGACAAAGCGATGTGAACTCGTGACAATCCATGTGGATTTCGTAGTCACGGTCCGGATACGGATTCGTGAATGTTTCAAGCAGCTCGGGATTTGGCATTCGAGGAAATTGCGCAGTAACTGAGCGCTGTGCTACCTCTCGCGGTCTCCACGGCGCAGGCGCGCCGACATCTCCTCGAGGATCGTCACCTCTTCGCTCGAGAGACTGTCGATCCCGTGCTTCGAGATCTTGTCCAGAACCATGTCGAGCTTCTCCGGCGAGACAAGCTTTGCATCAGTGTTCGGTCGAGGGATCACGGCTGATTTCGTCGGCTTCGCAACGATCGCGTTGCTCTTCGCAACTACTTCATCGATCGGCTCGGGCCTGTCACCGCGATCGCGATTTCGCGGACGCACGCGCGGCACTGCACGGAATGCATCCTCCGGCTCATCGGGAACCGGTGATACCCATCGCCTGAAGTTGTCGAGACCACCAAACGCTGAGACGCGGAGATAAACCCATCCAAACGCGAGCCCGCCAAGGTGCGCAAACCATGCGATGCCTGAGTCGCCGCGCGTTGAAGAAACGCCCATCGCAACATTGATCACGGCAAGCCACACGACGAGCCATCGCGTCTTCATCGCGATTACGCCGAATAGATAAACCTCTTCATCGGGCCACCGCAGTGCGTATGCGAGAAGAACGCCCATGATCGCTGCGGATGCTCCCACGAGCTGCGCCTGTCCGTCGAGCAGCATGTGCGCGATTCCACCGCCGATGCCGCACCACAGATAGAAATAGACAAACGCGCGCGCGCCCCAGTGGTGCTCGATTCGCGGACCGAACATCCAGAGCGACACCATATTGAACACGAGATGCCAGAGACCTGCGTGGACGAACATGTATGTGGCGATCGTCCACCACGTCCCGGGGAATCGAGCGGGATCTAGACCGAGCGCCCCGAATACGTTGTTGGGGCCGAACAGCGTGATCTGCAGGAAGTACACACCGATGTTCGCCGCTAGCAGCCACTGGACGGCTGGCGTCATTCCACGTTGAGACGGCGATTCGAACGATGTGCTCTGCATTGTCATACCACCTTGTTCCTACCAGATACAGTTACTGCTGTTCCCTCTGCCTTTGTTACCTCGCGCTTTCGGCGATGCGCTCACAAAGGTCGGGAAATGAAATTCCCGCTGCCTGTGCTCCCTGTGGAATCAGGCTGAGCTCTGTCATTCCCGGAAGCGTATTCGCCTCGAGACAATAGAACTCGCCTTTCCCTCCATCATCATCGGACGAGAACAGCCGAAAATCAATCCGTGCATAGCCACGAAGTTTGAGAGATTTGAAGGCTGCCAGTGCCTGGGCCTGAACTCTCTTCGCCTGTTCTTCAGTCAGCTTCGCCGGAAATTCCTCCACCGCCATGCCTGCCGTGTACTTGCACTCGTAATCGTAGATCTCGTGCACCGGCTTTATCTCGCCAACCGGTAGAGCCATGTCGCCGAGTATTCCGACAGTGAGCTCGCGCCCCGGTATGAATTTCTCGATCATCACTTCGTCATCATAGCGCCACGCCTCTTTCACTGCGGCGTCGAGATCGTCTCTCTTTTTTACGACGCTCAAGCCTACAGTGGATCCCTGCTTGGATGGCTTCACAACAACCGGAAAGCCGAGCTTCTTCTCGACTTCGTCGACAGACGCGGGGGCCATCAGCCAGTCCGCAGTCTGCACACCCGCTGCACGGAAAAGCTTTTTCGACAGATCCTTGTCCATTGCCAGCGCGCTGGAGAGGTGACCACTCCCCGTATACTTCACATGCGCCATGTCGAGCAGCGCCTGAATAGTGCCGTCCTCGCCCATCCCGCCGTGGAGCGCTAGAAACACCACATCGGCGTTGGCAATCTCGGGGAGCGTTTCCAGTCCGGGAAGAAATGCTCCACCTGTAGTCTTTGCGAGCGCATCTAATGATGGCGGCTCAGTCCCTACCGCGCTGGTCGCGAGCCGCTGCTGCTCCTGCTCGCTGATCACGCCATTCGACGGATCGAATGCGGTTACCTCGTGTCCGCGCGACTTCAGCGCAAGAACAATTCGAATCCCCGACGCGAGCGACACATTCCGCTCGGCCGACTCTCCACCCATCAACACGGTGATCTTCAAGCTTACCTCGTCATCATGTAGTGCAGCATGTCCGATCGGGTGACGATTCCTTCGATCGTTCCGTTTCGCCGCACCAGTACTGCAGGATTCGATTTCGACAGGAGCTTGACGACACTTTCGATTGGCTGATCAGCAGAGATCATCGGGAACGGTGAATCCATCACTTCACTGACGGATGCGTCGAGCAGCTTTGGATTCTCGAGGCTCTTTTGCGACAGCGACCAGTCGCTGACCGATCCCACGCAATTGTCGCCTTCCATCACTGGCAGCTGCGACACATCGTGAAGCGTCATGAGGCCGAGGGCCTGGCGCACCGGCGCACCTGGTGTGGTGCTGACTACTTCGGGCGTGTCGCTTTGCTTTCTTCCAAGGACATTCATGAGAGTTACGCGACCGCTGTCGAGCATCTGGTTCTCGCGCATCCACTCATCGTTGTAAAGCTTGGACAAGTAACGCTCACCAGTATCGCACAGGATCGTCACGATGAATGCATTCGGATCGTCGATCTGCTTTGCGACTCTCAACGCAACATGCGCGATGAGCCCTGACGATCCTCCAACGAAGAGGCCTTCCTCACGCGTCAGGCGGCGCGCCATCGCAAACGACTGCTTGTCACTGACTGTCTCGAACTCGTCGATTACGCTCATGTCGAGCGTGCCGGGAATCTTGTCCTGCCCGATTCCCTCGACCTTATAGGGAACACCCTCGCGGATGTCCTTTCCATCACTTTTCCAGTAACTGGCGAGAATGGAGCCAACTGGATCGCCTGCAATGATGCGGATATTCGGATTCTTTTCCTTGAGATAACGACCGACGCCTGTGATCGTGCCACCGGTTCCCGCTGCTGCGACGAAGTGCGTGATGCGTCCTTCGGTCTGGTCCCATAGCTCAGGGCCTGTCAGCTCGTAATGAGCCCGCGGGTTTGCGTCGTTGTAGAACTGGTCGGCGAGAATTGCGTTTGGAGTTTCTTTCGCGATTCGCTTTGCCATCATCACGTAACTGTCGGGATGGTCTGGCGGCACTGCTGTTGGTGTGACGATTACTTCGGCACCAAATGCTTTCAACAGTCGCACCTTTTCCTGCGACATCTTGTCCGGCATCGTGAAGACGCACTTGTAGCCACGAATGGCCGCTGCAATTGCGAGTGCGGTTCCCGTGTTGCCGCTCGTTCCCTCTACAATCGTACCGCCCGGCTTGAGCTTTCCTTCACGCTCTGCTTTCTCGATGATCGGCATCGCAATGCGATCCTTCACCGACCCGCCGGGATTGAAAAACTCCGCCTTTGCATACACCGGCGTGCGGATGCCGCGCGTCACTGCATTGAGACGGATGAGCGGCGTCCACCCGATTGTCTCGAGAACGCTTTCGAACGGTTTCCGATTACGCTCAGCAGTCATTATTGACTCTGCTGGCCGGTGGCTGCAGCTCCCGAATCGGGCTTCTTGAGAATGGTGTCACCCGGCAGAGGCGGCGCTTCTGGATGTCTGAAGTACACGGGAAACAGAATCGACACCGGAACCGGTTGATCGCGCGTCTTCGCAGGAATGAACCTGAGATCGTTGGACCCTCTCACAGCTGCAGAATCGAGCGCCGCATAGCCGGAGCTTTCCGCAACGTGAGTGGACTCGGCCACGATTTGTCCTTCCTTGTCTATGTAAACGCGAAGCGTGACGTTCGCCTGAACTTTTTTTGAGTAAAGCGACGGCGGATACCTGAACGGGAGCTCCTTGTTCAGCATCACCGGAAGCACATCGGGCCGCGGGCCGACTCCGGAAAACTGGTCGCCTTCTGCGCCCTTGCATGCAGCAACAGCAAGTCCCGCCGCTGCTGCGATGACCATCATGCTTTTCATCGACATTTCGATAATCTACCCCTGCTTCGCCTGGCTTACGAGACGATCGAGAAGCGACAACGCCTCGATTGGCGTGAGTCTTTCCGGATCGATTTTCCTGAGCTCATCGAGAAGCGGATGTTGCGTTGAACCAAAAAGAGAGAACTGATCGATTGACGATGTTGTGGCTGATGCGCGACTCCTCCGTGATTGTGGACCACCAAGCGCGGTGACGATTTCTTCACCTTCGAACAACGCGAGCAATTTTCTCGCCCTTTCGAGAACCGCGGGCGGCAGCCCCGCGAGACGACCCACTTCTATCCCGTACGACCGGTCGGCTCCCCCGGCAACGAGCCGGTGCAGGAACAGCACCTGATCACCGACTTCCTTCACCTCGACACTATAGTTGCAAGCTGCTACTAATTCATCCGGCAGCTGAGTCAGCTCGTGATAGTGCGTCGCAAAGACTGTCTTGCACTTCACCTTGTCGTGAAGGTACTCGCTCACCGACCACGCAATCGACACTCCATCATATGTCGAAGTGCCGCGCCCGATCTCATCCAGCAGCACCAGGCTCTTCTCTGTTGCCGTATGGAGAATCGCGCTCGTCTCCGACATCTCCACCATGAATGTCGATTGCCCGCGCACGAGATTGTCGCTCGCTCCCACACGTGTGAACAACCGATCGACAATTCCAACTTCGGCCGCCGACGCAGGAACAAAGCTCCCGATCTGCGCCATGAGCACGATCAATCCCGTCTGCCTCAGTATCGTCGACTTCCCCGACATGTTCGGTCCGGTGAGAATGATCATCCGCGCATTGTCGGGAAGACGAATGTCGTTAGGGATGAACTTCTCACGCGGCATCATCCGCTCGACCACGGGATGCCGGCCAGCGGTAATGCAGAGATCGAATCCGTCTGTAACGACGGGGCGCACATAGCTCTCACGCTCTGCCGCCTCTGCCAGGGACGCAATCAC
Organism: Gemmatimonadaceae bacterium; assembly: GCA_035281765.1. GTDB lineage: Bacteria > Gemmatimonadota > Gemmatimonadetes > Gemmatimonadales > Gemmatimonadaceae > UBA4720. The sequence continues at coordinate 16,533 of DATEDH010000206.1, read as the reverse complement.
ATCCAGCTCAGCGGTTATCTGCGCCGCGCATTGAAGTCGCCTGATCTCGAGCCCGACTTTTCTTCGCAATGCCTCGAACAGTTCACGCTCACGCTGCTCGATTCTCTCGCCGGCAGTAAGAACTTTCTCTTCGTGCTCCTTCAATGCCGGCGTCACATAACGCTCGGCGCCGGTTAACGTCTGGCGTCGCTGATAATCCGGCGGAACGAGATGCGAGTTGCTGTTCGTGATCTCGATGAAGTAACCGAAAACGCGATTATATCCGACTTTGAGCGATTGTATTCCTGTGCGATTGCGCTCATCGAGCTGGATTCTCGCGATCGCATCCTTTCCGCCATCACGCAGCGAGCGCCATTCATCGAGCGAAGGATCTATCCCGGCCTTGATGCAGATCTCATCGCCCATCGCAACCGGAGGCCGCTCCACAATCGTCCCGACGATCTCACTCGCAATCTCGGCGCACGCATCCCATCGACTCATGATGCCTGCAAGCGGACTCTCGTCGAACCCGGATCCGCCGGAGATTGTTTCGAGTGCACTATAGAGTGCAGGAAGACGCGCAACTGAGTCGCCGAGTGCGCGAAGATCGCGTGGCGTTCCTCTTCCGGCTGCGGCTTTGCTCCCGAGTCTTTCTATGTCACGCACGCCATCGAGTGCTTCACGCACTGTCTCGCGGCCGATTGGATCTTTGGCGAAGAGCTCGACACAATCGAGACGCGAATCAATCGCTGTCTTGTCAGTGAGTGGAGTGAGAATCCATTGACGAAGAAGTCTCGAACCCATCGGAGTGAGCGTTCGGTCGAGAACCGACAGCAGCGTTCCGCCTGATTCCCCGCCGCGCAGCGATTCCACCAATTCGAGATTGCGCCGCGTCATTTCATCGAGCGGCATCGTTCCACCAGGACGCTCGACGACCGGTCGAGCGAGGTGAGGCACGCCGCCGGGCTGCAGCTCGCGTATGTAGCGCATCAATGCGCCTGCTGCAGCCACTGCGGGTCGATCGATGTCGCCTATGCCGAGGCCTTCAACAGACGCAACACTGAAATGGCGCGCGATGTCGCCTTCTGCGATTGCCGCATCGAACTCCCATGGCTCGCGCTCCGTTACCAGGGCGCCATCGGGGATGCTTCGTATCGACGTTACCGAGTCACGGCGAACGAGAATCTCGCGCGGTGAAAGTCGCGCCATTGCGGAATCGGCATCCTGCACGAGACAAACTGCCAGGCGAAATTCGCCAGTCGACAAATCGACAGCAGCAATTCCAACTCGTTCACCATCGACATTGATTGCGCAAAGAAAGTTGTTGCGCGTTCCGTCGAGCAGGTCGTCAGCGAATGCAGCACCCGGTGTGATCGTCTCGATGACTTCACGCCGTACGATTCCCTTTGCCTGTCGTGGATCTTCAGTCTGTTCGCAGATGGCTACGCGAAAACCCTGCTGAACGAGTTTTCTCAGATAGTCGCTTGCGGCTTTTACCGGAACGCCGGCAAGTGGCACTTCGGTCGCGCCACCATTGTTGCGTGATGTAAGTGTCAGGCCGAGTGCGCGGGATGCAACTTCAGCATCCTCGTAAAACATTTCGTAAAAATCGCCCATTCGGAAAAACAGGATCGCGTTTTGATGGCGATCCTTGATTTCCCTGTACTGCTGCATCAGTGGGGTTGATGCCGCGCGACTCACTGGATGTCGGCCTGTACCACGAACCCGTCGATTTTTTTTGCCTTGAGCGAGCGCTGCACTGCGCTTGCCTGACCTTGTGTTGTGTACTTGCCGATTCTTACGCGGAACGGAGCGCTCGTTCCATCGACCCGCGCTTCATATCCGTTCTTCTTGAGACGGGCAACCGATGCGTCAGCCTGCGATTTCACGTTGTATGCTGCAACCTGAACTGACCACACGCGCTCGCTCGTGCCGCGCGTGGGTTCATCAGCGGGCTTGATTACAGGCGGCGGTTGTGGTGCAGGCTTCTCGATCACGGGGGCCGCTGCCGGCGGAGTTACCGGTGCTGATGGCCTTATGGGTGGTGGCGCCGTTGTCACAGGAGGCGGAGTTGTCCTGTCCACAGGCACCTGCACCATTATTGTGCTGTCTGCCGGAACAGTCGCCGTCGGATTCGCAACGGCTGCACTTGCCGGCGGCGTCAGTGAAACGCCCGCACATCTCTGATTCAGATAATTGATCTGGTTGCGCAGTTCCGTATCACTCTCGCCTGTTCGTGAGAGTGCATCTGCTACTGCGATGCATCCTCCCTGAAGGTCATTCTTGTCGAACAGTGTCCGGGCAGTCCAGTAGCTTGCGCGCGCTCGCGCAGGGCTCGCGGGATGCTCCCTCGCAAGCTGGTTGAGATGCGTCAGGGCAGCATCGTAATTCCCGCGCGCAATCTCGAGCTGGGCAAGACGAATGAGCGCATCCTCGATGCGCAGCGAATACGGGAAATCATTGACGACTCGCCGGTAATCTGCTTCTGCCTCTGCGGCAGTCGCAGCGAGCACTGCTCTCCAGAACAGGCCCTCTGCATATTCGGTCGACCCCGGCGCTGCTGCCGCAATCATCGAGTCGACGAGAGCCCGTCCCTGTGCTGCATTGCCGTCGTTGACGAGAGTCTGGGCTCGTCTATAGACGGGATTTACAGGGAGATCGGACTGCGCGTGAAGCGCTGCTGGTCCAGCCATCAGCGCTGCTGCAAACATGATTGACTTCCACATCGTTTTCACTCCACTGCGTTTATGCTGCAATTCTTTCCTCTTCGACACACATCGTGAGAACAAGAGTCGAGATGATTTGGTCTTCCGATGACATGCGTGTTTCCTTGAGCGCCTTGTCTGCTTCGAGAAGCGCGCTCAATGAGCGATCGAGCGCTGAGCTGCGCCATCGATCGACAGATGATGCCCACGCCTGCGCGGCCGAGCCCCAGGGGCGGCCGGGATACGTCGAGCCGCTCTGTTTGAGCAATCCGAAGTATTCGCTCTGAAGCCGGCTCTGCGACAGTCCTTCTCTCAATCGAGCCTTTCCCCATGCGAGAGCAATAGTCTGCGTAGTGAGAGCCATTACAAGCTGCACTGCCGATGTCTTTGGCTGGCTCAATATGAGTGGCACAAGCTCGAGTGCCTTCGATACGTTCCGCGCAGCGACCGCATCGAGAAAATCAGCCATCGTTTCGCCGCGTCGCACGCCTACGACGTGGGCGACATCGGCTTCCTCTATGTCTCTGCCGTTTGCAAAGCTGGCAAGCTTGTCGAGCTCGGAGACGAGCTGATTCAGGTCAGTCCCCACGGCAGTCTGCAGAAGCTCTGATGCTTCAGCAGAGATTTTCGTATCGAATTTTGTTGAAGCATAATGCGAGATCCATCGCGGTAGTCTATCCGGTGTGAGAAACTGCCACTCGAGGGGAGTCGTCGACCTGATGAGCTCCTTGTCGGATTTTCCGCCTGATGCTTCGATGAGGAGCACGAGCACATCGGAAGATGGCTTCTCGAGATACCGGTCGAGAACTTTTCGCGCGTCTTTTTTGAGAGCACTCACGTCGCGAAGGAGCACGATGCGGCGGTCGGCAAGCATCGGCAGCGCGGAGAGCGCAGCATCGAGTGATTTCGCGTCGGTCTCCGGCGCGCGCAGTGTCTCCATGTTGAAGTCGCGCATCGCCGGCTCTATTGCCGCTTCGACGAGCTGCTTTACAGCGTCGTCTTTCTGAAAGTCGTCTTCACCATAGACGTAATACGCGCCGTCGAACGTCCCCCGCTTGAGGGCATCGCGAAGAGTTTTGAGGGCGGTGTTTGCGGACACGTTTGCAAATATAAGGGTCCGCTGGAAAGGCTAGCGTCCGCTTCAGCGGGTGGACGAAACGAGCTGGATCGAAGCGTAGTGCGAGGCCGTCTGCTCAGCGAAAAGCGCTGCAGTCCAGATCGGAATCCCTGCCGGTGCAGCCGCAATCATCTCGGGGGCCGGGCCGCCTGTTGAGAGCTCTGAAGTTGTTGCGGTGGCTACTACGGGTGGGAGTACTATGTCCTGCGGTGTGTCGACCTGGCGAAGCGAGATTCCGATGTATGCGAGCATCACTGCGCTCGCGATTGTAACACCTGCCTTGAATCCGAAATTGCTTCTATGATTTCCTGCTGCCTCAGCCAGCTTTACTTCCCGAAGCTTCATCTCGAGCTTCTTTGAGAAATCAGCCGATGGCTCGATTCGCGGGAGATTCCGGAAGAGCATCAATGATCGCCTGATTGTCGCATCGTGCCGGGAGCATGCGTCACACTCATTCAGATGGATCTGCATGCGAACGAGCTCGACACCGGCGAGGGTGTCATCTACAAACGCAAGATGTGATTCGTGGAATTCCCGACAGTCCATTCTTTGAGCTTTTGGGGGTTCGGGTACCAGTACCCTCATAGAGGGTGCTGGTTCCGAACCCCAAAGCTGTCACTCAGTCCATATAAGGCGCAACGATCTCTGCAAAAGAATTACGCGCCCTGTTCAGCCTCGACTTCACCGTTCCAAGGTTGCAGTCGGTGATCTCGGCAATTTCTTCATACGACTTTCCTTCGAGCTCGCGAAGGATGAAGACATTTCTGTGATGCTCGGGAAGTTTCGCCACCGACTCCTCGACGATCTCCCTCAGATGCCGCTTCCTGTACATGTCGTCAGGCCGCGAGGTTGAATCCTCGAACTGAAGCGGGCGGTCATCCTCCTGCCAGTTCTTCTGCACCGTCTGGAACAGCACCAGCGGATTACGCGAGCGGTTGCGCAGCTCGTTCTTGGCCAGGTTCGATGCAATCGTATAAGCCCACGTCGAGAACTTTTTCGACCGATCGAATCTGTGCAGGTGCCGGTACACCCGGATAAAGACCTCCTGCACGAGATCCTCTGCCTTTTCCCTGTCGCCGATCGTCCGATATATGAAGTTCAGAAGCCGCGTCTGGTACCTGTCCACCAGCTCCGAAAACGCCCTCTCTTCCCCGCCCAGGAACGCCGTCACCACACCTGAATCATCCATCTGGCGAAGCTGTTCCCGAACATTCGCTCCCTGCTGGACTGCCTGCTTATGAGCGATTATTCCCATGGTTACCCCCAAAGATTTGAATCTGACTAGGAAAGGACCGTTAGCTCCTCCTCGCTCAAGATTCTCTGCACCAAGTACAGTTGCACGCGATGTGCCGATCGTGGAACATAGTCTAAGTTCTTACAACTCAACGACTTAGCTTCTGGTGCCCCAAATAGTTGTCCAGATATGAACAGTGCAGTGTCCAATTCCGGAGACACACTCATATAGTGTCTACGGAATTGGATGCTTTTCTGTTGTGGGGGGTTTACCGCCTTTTGAGGAAAAACCGGGCGAAAAGGAGGCCCACCATACTCTTCCCGTCTATGAGCCGGCCATCCTGAACCATTTCGACGGCTTGAGAGAGCGGCATTACCTCAAGATCGAGTATCTCGTCGGACTCCTTTTGCGCCTCACCGGCCTCGATGCCGGTCGCCGCAAAAACGTGGATCCGCTCGTCGGTAAACCCGGGCGTCGTATAAAAAGTCGTGAGATGGATCAGCTCACCGGCAGAATATCCTGTCTCCTCACGCAGCTCACGATGTGCGCAGGTCTCCGGCGACTCACCACTATCGAGACGCCCTGCAGGAATCTCGAACACGAATCCTTCAGCTGCATACCGATATTGCCGAATTAGAACCACTCGTGGATCGCCGCTCTCGATCGGATCAAGAAACGGCACGACGGCGCTCGCTCCCGGATGTCGCACCATTTCGAGCTCGCCGGTTTCTCCATTTGGAAACCGCACCGAATCGAGGTCGACGGAAATCACTTTCCCGTCATATACCTTCTTCGATGAAAGACGTCCTGGCTCGATGATCACTCTTCAGACGAGTCGCGAACTGTAATCGGCCCGAATGACAGCGCTTCGATTGGCTCGCGAATCACATCGGCATTGCCAACTACTACGATCTGAAGCTCCTCCGGCTTCACATGCTCGCGCGCTGCGTTGAGAACATCCGCTGTCGTCACTCCTGCGATGTTCGATCGATATGTATCGAAGTAATTCTCCGGAAGCCCGAACATCACGAGACTCGCAAGCGCCGATGCAATCGCTGACGTCGTCTCATAGCGAATAGGAAACACGCCTTCGAGATAGCTCGTTGCAAGAGTGAGCTCATCATGAGCGATCTCCTTCTCGCGAATTGCATCGATCTCCTTCAGTGTCTCCGATATCGCTGCCGCAGTCACCTCGCTTTGCACCGCTGTCGATATCACGAAAGGGCCCGCCTCTCGACGCCAGTCGTAATACGATGATGCCCCGTACGTATAACCGTGCGCTTCGCGAAGATTGAGATTGATGCGTGATGAGAACAGCCCGCCAAGCACCGCGTTCATAACGACGATCGCGAAATAATCCGGATGTGTCCTTGCTACTCCGCCATGCCCGATCCTGAGCTCCGACTGGGCAGCATCCTCCTTGGCGACAATTTCGACTGCACGGTCTTTCCGTGCGGGATTTCCTGCCGGTCTTCGCTTCGCTGAGCGACCCTGCGACCAGGAGCCAAGTGTCGATGTCACCAGCTCATTCGCCTCACTCTCCGAGATGTCGCCGGCGAATATCACCGTCATTACCGACGGCGAATAATTCTCGCGATAAAACTGTTCGACATCGTCTCTTGTAATTGCCGATATCGATGGAGAGTTACCACTCATCGGGCGCGAGTACCGCGAATCCTTCGAATAGAGAAACCGCGCAAACGACTCTTCAGCGAGACCGCGCGGCTCATCGAGGATCTGCATTCGCTCGGCAAGCCTCTCCGCCTTGAGCCGCGCGATATCCTCCTCACGAAACGCAGGCGAAAGCAGCGTCTCGGCCATGATGCCGAATGCTTCCCTGAGATTCTGCTTGAGCACTGTCAGGGACGCGACAGTGCTGTCCCAGTCGGCGCCTGTCTCGAGAGAGGTTCCGAGTTTTTCGAGATCGAGTGCGAGCCGTACGCCATCACGCCTTGCCGTCCCTTCACGAATTGCCTGCGCAGTAAGCTCGGCGACGCCTTCCTTGCCCTCGGGATCTGATAGTGCAGTCGCATCTATCAGAGCAATCACGCTCACGAGAGGAAGCTTCGTTACGGGCGCGACGACAACGCTGATTCCGTTGGCAGTCCTGGTGCGGGAGAATCTCGGAAAATGATATTCCCGCGCTGGACCGGGGACCGGGCGAGTTGCGATCGTCATGTTGCTGCCGCCTCTGCCAGCTCTTCTGTCTCGGCTTCCTCTTGAGATCTCGGGACATAGATGAGCTTCGCTCGATTGTCCGAGCCAAGACGCGATTGCGCGAATTTATTTACGTCGTCGGCTGTCACTGCTGCATATAGCTCGGCCTGCTTGTTGATGAGTGACGGGTCTCCGAGAAGCGTCGCAAACATCGACAACCGGTCCGCTCGCTCACTCGCTGACTGAAGCGAGGTGACCATGTCTGTTTGAATCAGCGCGACAGCTCTTTGAACCTCTTCCTCGCTTACGCCATCGCGCATCAGCTCATCGAGCTCTCGCTCTACTTCGGCTTCGAGTTGTTCAACCGGAGTTTCAGGTCTTGCCGTTACATCGACGATGAGAAGATCTGTGCCTTTAGCGAGATCGAACGTGAATGCCGATGCGTCCGCAGCTATCTGGCGCTGGCGGACGAGCGAGCGATAAAGCCGGCTTCCATGCTTCATCCCGAGCACGGCACCGGTTACACTCGCGGCGTAATAATCCTTGCTTCCAAACACCGGCGACCGGAACGCGACGTAGATCCGCGAAAGACTTACATCGTCTTCAACAATTTCACGCAGGGTTGTGCCGAACTTTTCCGGCAGATCCATGGGCGGCAGTGGCGGTTTCCCATTGCCACGGGGAATCGGACCGAAATGTTTTTCTACGAGCTTTCTTGCTTCAGCAGGATCAAAGTCTCCGGCGATCGACAGCACAGCATTGTCAGGCGTGTAGTATGTGCGGAAGAACTGCTCAACATCCTCGAGCGATGCCTCGCTCAAATGCTCCATCGATCCGATCAACGAATGGTGAAACGGGTGTGAATCCGGAAATGCCAGGGCAGGAAGTTTCTCCCACCACGTTCCGTATGGCTGATTGTCGACCGACCAGCGACGCTCGTTTTTCACGACGTCCCGCTGCGTGTCGAGCTTCTTCTGCGTCATCGCTGGAAGCAGTGCGCCCATTCGATCTGCTTCGAGCCAGAGAGCGAGCTCGAGCTGATTCGATGGAACTGTCTCGAAATAGTTCGTACGCTCGAGCCACGTGCTTCCATTCAAAGTCCCGCCTGCACGCTGAACGAGCTCGAAGTGCTCATTGGCGCTGACATGTTCAGAGCCTTGAAACAGCATGTGCTCGAACAAGTGGGCGAAGCCTGTTCGGCCCTCGCGCTCATTTGCGGAGCCGACGTGATACCACAGGTTTACCGCGACGATCGGCGCGGTATTGTCCTGCGACAGTGTGACGAGCAGCCCGTTATCCAGGCGAAATGTCTCAATTGGTATCTGCATACCTGTAGATTGGTTGTCCCTGTGGCAGAGTAACCCAATGGCGCTATGGCCTCAATCACCCGGGAGACTGTGATAGCAATAATTGCGGCGATTGTCGGCTGCTTTCTCCTTCTCCTGCTTGCAACATGGCGCTATCAGGAACGCATTGCATTTCAACCGCAGGGACCGCCGTATCCGGACCCCGGCGACACACGCCGAATCGATTACCAGGCGCGCGACGGACAGAATCTCTTTGCCTACGTCGTTGGAAATCCTGACTCTGCTCCCGCTCTCGTCATCACTTTTCACGGAAACGCCGACGTCGCGGTCGCATGGATTCCGTGGGCTCATGAAGTTCTACGAAGAACCGGAGCTGCAGTCATGCTCGCTGAATATCGCGGGTATATGGGGCTCGAAAATCGTCCGACGTACGAGACGATCGCACTCGACGGACAGGCTGCGCTTCGCATCGCAACCGACACGCTCGGCGCCTCGCTGGATCGCATTGCCTATTACGGTCACTCACTTGGAAGTGCCGTAGCTGCCGAGCTTGCAGTGGAGCACCGGCCTCGTGTGCTGTTGCTGGAATCGCCGTTTACGTCGGCACAGGACATGGCAGCAGTGATCGCCGGCAGTTGGCTGACATCAGGCTTATGGCGCCTTATTTCGCGCCTGCATTTTGATACTGTCCGCATAGTGGCGTCACTGAACGCGCCAGTCTCGGTGATCCACGGTGATCGTGATCGCGTCATCCCATCCCGAATGGGTAAGACTGTATACGACGCGGCAAAGATCAAAGGAGAGTGGCTGCTTGTTCCCAAGGCATCGCACAGCGACGTCGAAGAAGTCGCCGGCGAAGAGTACTGGAGCTGGTTCGCAAAGGCCTTATCACCGGTGCTCTCAGAGTAAAAAAAGAGGCCCGGAATTCCGGGCCTCTCTGTTAATGCGCATCGTGAATAATCAGGGCGTGATCGGCTGTCCAAAGAAATCGCGAATCGATATCGGGCCGGTGTTCACTGCCTTGATCCCTGCCTCGATGTTCTTGCGATCGCCGACGATCACGACCGCCAGGTTTGCGGGATTGATATACTGCCTTGCTACTCGCTGCACATCGGCCTGCGTGATCTTGTCGATGTTGGCGACATAGTTGTTGTAGTAGTCGAGCGGCAGGCCATATAGAACGACTGGAATCAGCTGGTTTGCAATCTGCTGCGTTGTCTCGAAGTCTCCCGGCATGCTGAGCTGAAGGAATCGCTTCGCCTTGTTGAGCTCGACAGTCGGAACCGTATCGCGAATTGCATTCAGCTCCTTCATGAACTCGATCAGCGCCGAGTCGGTTTTTGCAGCGACTACTTCCGCCGATGCGGTGAATGGACCCGCTGCCTGACGCATATCGAAGCGTGATCGTGCTCCGTACGTATAGCCGTGGGTCTCGCGAAGATTCTGCATCAGCCGGCTCGTGAACGTTCCACCGAGGATCGTGTTCATCACTGACAGCGCGAAGTAATCCTTCGTCGAGCGTGGAACGCCAACCGATCCAATCCGGAAGGACGACTGCGCCGCACCTGGCTTGTCGATCAGGTATACAGTCGTTGTTCCTGCCTTTGGAGCATCGGTAAACGTGAAGGGCGTGACGGTTCCTTTCGGCCAGCTTCCAAACAGCTTCGAGATTTTCGCCTCGACCTGAGCTGGGGTCACATCGCCGACGACAATCAGCGTTGCGTTGTTCGGCGCAAAGTTGGCTGTATAGAACGACTGAAGATCTGCGACAGTCATTCCACCAACCGATGCTTCTGTACCGAGCAGATTGTGCCCGTACGGATGCGATCCGCCGTAAAGGATCGACGCATATGCCTGATCTGCGATAGCAGTCGGACGATCCTTGAGCTGAACGAGACTGGTCAGGCGATTCTGTTTGACGCGGTTGAAATCTTCAGTCCGGAATGCGGGATGAAGAACGACATCCGCAAACAGCGCCAGCGCGCTGTCGAGCTGTGATGTGGGAGTGTGCAGGTTGACGGTTGCTGCATCCCACGAGCTGCCTGCGCCGAGTCCGATTCCAAGAAATGCGATCTGATCGGCAATCTCGAGTGCACTTCGTGACGTCGTGCCTTCAGTCAGCATCGACGACGTGAGGTTCGCGACTCCGCCCTTGTTCATCGGATCTCTGGTGCCACCGCCTCCGAGAACGAGAACAAAATCAGCGAGCGGCAGCTCGTGCTGCTCCACTACCATCAGCTTGAGACCATTCGGAAGCTGGCGGGTGACGACAGGAGGAAGCGAGACCTTTGGAGGCGGACCGAGTGTTGGCGGCTTCGACCGGTCGAGAGTCTGAGCGCCGGCAATCGAGCCGGCGAAAGTCAGAGCGAGAAGCGCTGTGCCTGCATTGATGCGTCGCATTACTGGGCACCTCCCGCAGGCGTGAGAGCCATATCGCGCTTACCCTCAGGCACGACAGTCAGAACGACCTTGTGCTTCCCGAGGTATTGCTTTGCAACACGCTGTACGTCGGCGCGCGTGACTTTCTCGTATCGTGCTGCATCCTGCTGCACGTAATCCGGATTTCCAGCCATGTAGTTGTATGAATTGAGTATTTCAGATTTTCCGAGCACTCCCGACAACCTGTTGAGGAAGCTCGCCCTGTAGGAGTTCTTTACACGCTCGAGCTCGCGGTCCGTTATCGGCTCGTTCATCACCTTCTGAAGCTCTTCCTGAACGACCTTGTCGATCGCGGCGGGACTCTGCCCTGGCTTCGGGGTGACGTCGATTTCGAATCGGCCGGCAAGCTTGCTCGACTGCTGTGACGCAAAGACCTGCTGCGCTATCTGCATGTCGAACACGAGTCTCTTGTAGAGACGTGAGTTCTTTCCGCTCGCGAGAACGGCCGCGAGCACGTCGAGTGCTGCGTCGTCCTTGTCGTAGATCTTGACCGTCGGCCAGTCGTAAAACGCGCGTGGAAGCTGAACGCGGTCTTCGAGCACGAGGAATGTGTCCTTCGCCAGCGTGACGGGAGCGACATTTGGACGCGCAGGCATTGCGGGGCCGCGCGGAATTCCGCCGAAGTAGAGCGCAACAAGCCGCTTGGCTTCTGCGGGATTGAAATCGCCGGCAATCGTCAGCGTCGCATTGTTCGGCGCGTAATACGTGCGGAAGAAATTCTTCACGTCATCCAGCGAAGCTGCGCCGAGATCTTCCATCGATCCGATGACCGACCACGAGTACGGATGTCCCTTTGGATACAGCGCTGCGAGAATCATCTCGTCGCCGCGCCCATACGGCACGTTGTCGACTCTCTCGCGGCGCTCGTTCTTCACGACCTCGCGCTGCAGATCGAGCTTTGCCTGATCCATCGTCGGCAGGAGAAACCCCATTCTGTCGGCATCGAGCCAGAGCGCCAGTGGCAGCGCGTTCGAAGGGAGATTCTCGTAATAATTGGTGCGGTCCTCAGTGGTCGAGCCGTTGTTGTCGGCGCCTGCGGCTTCGAGCTGCTTGTCGAATTCACCGACCGGAACATTCTGCGAGCCCATGAACATGATGTGCTCGAAGAGATGCGCGAATCCGGTGCGACCCGTCTTCTCGTCTCCGGATCCAACCTTGTACCAGGTGTTGACCGATACAATCGGCGTCGAATGGTCCTCGTGGAGAATCACTTCGAGCCCGTTCGGAAGTGTGTACTTCTCGAACTTGATCTTCGGAACTGTCTGGGCTCCGGCAGCCCCCGCGACCGATATTAAGTATCCTACTGCTACTAATAGTACTCGTCTCACTTTTTCCTCTCGAATAGGAATGCCAGTGGTGCCTTCACCGATTCGCCCAGCATGTATCTCCAGCGCTTCTCGGAGTTCGGCGATATCGGGCTTGTACGCGTGGGGGACGTGTAGGGAGTCAGCCCGAATCTCCTCCCTATTATTGATAGTCTCAACATGTGAAAAGGATCGCTTACGAGAATCGCGGTCTTCATACCCCGCTTCTCCAGTAGATCTGCTACCCCAAGCATCGACTCACGAGTCGTTCTTCCTGTGTTTTCCAGCAGAATGGCGGTGTCCGGCACGCCGTGCTTTCTTGCATATGACCTGCCGACAGCTGCTTCTGTCGTAGTATCACCATAGCCGCGGCCACCCGTCAGCACCAGCACCTTGCCCATTCGCCGATTATAGAGCTCGATGCCATGGTCGAGTCTTGCCCGGAGAACCGGTGAGGGACGGCCGTCATACTGCGCAGCACCCAGCACTACTATGGATTCTGCGGGACGCGCCTGATCGATCCAGCTGAAGAAAAGCACCGCAGCCATGGACGCTGCCCAGAGCGCGACAATAGCGAGAACGAAACTCAGGATCAGACGACCGAGAGTTTTTACAAACCTGCCCATCCGCTGAAAATACTAGAACGCGACTCGGCTATGCGGTTCCGGACACGTCACGGTGTAGCCTTTTGCGATGAGGGCCGTTTGATAGGCGTCCTGAGCTTCAGGCTCTCCGTGAACCAGCCACACCGGTCCGAGATTGGGTGACGTGCTCTTGACCTGGTCTATCCACCGCGTCAGCTCGGTCCGGTCTGCGTGCGCGCTGTATCCGTTGATGACCTCGACCTCAGCGCGAAGGGGAATCTCGTCGCCAAATATCTTGAGCATCGGCACCTTCTCGACAATACGCCGCCCGAGTGTGTGCTCCGCCTGGAAGCCGACAATGAGAATCGTATTTCTCGGATCGCTGGCGCCGTTCGCGAGATGGTGAAGAATTCGCCCCGCCTCCATCATGCCCGATGCGGCGATCACGATCATCGGGCCCTTGGCCGAGTTGATCGCCTTTGATTCTTCGACATCGCGCGTAAAGTGAAGAAGTGGAAATTCGAAGAGCTCCTTCACCTTCTTCACCATGTCCTCAGACTGATCGAACGTCTCGGGGTGCATTTCGAAAACCGTCGTCGTGTCTATGGCGAGCGGGCTATCGAGATAGACCGGAATCGATGGGATGGCACCTTCGCGCTGCAGCGCGTTGAGGCTGTACAGGATCTCCTGTGTTCTGCCGACGGCGAAGGCGGGAATCAGAATGCGGCCGCCGCGTGCGGCGGTTTTGCGAATTACTTCGGCAAGATGAGCACGAGCTCCATCCACCGACTCATGATCGCGGTTCCCATACGTCGACTCCATGATCACTGCATCTGCATTATCCGGAGCAACAGGGTCTCGAATGATCGCGAGACCGGAGCGGCCGATATCACCTGAGAATACGAGCCGCTTGGTCACATTGCCTTCGGTGCAGTCGAGTATGACTGATGCTGATCCGAGTATGTGGCCCGCATCTACATACGTGCCTCTCACTCCCGGCACTACGTCGAAAGGCTTGTTGTATGGCACGCCGACCATGAGCTCCATAGTTCTGACAGCGTGACGCATCCCGTACAGGGGCTCGACGAATTCCTTTTCCCGTTTTGCGAGGAACTCCGCATCCTTTTCCTGAATGTGCGCCGAGTCGGCGAGCATTACTGCGCAGAGATCTCGAGTTGCGGCTGTCGACCAGATCGTTTTCGTGTATCCCTGGGCAACGAGAAAAGGCAGGCGACCAGAATGATCTATGTGCGCATGTGAGAGAACGACCGCATCCAGATCGGCAATGGGAAGGGGAAGAGCTCTGTTCTTTTCAGCCGATTCACTGCGCTTTCCCTGGAACATCCCGCAGTCGAGAGCGACAGTATGTCCATTTACATGCAGCAGATGGCACGACCCGGTTACCTCGCGGGCCGCCCCTACGAACGTGATTTCCAATTATTAACCCTCTGCGACAGCGCTTCGAGCGAAAAGTATCGTCAGTCGCTGCTCGTCCTGCGACATTAGTGCCGGTTCCCATCCACCCCGGCTCCGCTCGTTGAGCAGATCGGTGAGCGTGTCCTCATCCTCACGGGTGTGCTTCGTTAGCTTGACCACGACTGCCTGATATTCTTTCATGCAGATGGGAGACGAAGATATTGTTAGGGCCGAGTGTATTTTCGTGCCTCTCAGACGGCGTTGTATCGCATGCTGCTCACACTGAAATGATCGAACAAACCGACGAATTTCCAACGCTGACAATTATCCGGCATCCACTCGTTCAGCACAAGCTGACGATTCTCCGCGATAAGAACACACCTACCAAGATTTTCAAGGAGCTCGTCGATGAGATCGCGATGCTCATGGCTTACGAAGCGACGATCGATCTCACTGTCGAGCCGATTTCTGTCGAGACACCGCTCGAGACAACTGAGGGCCGTCACATCAGCGGCAAGAAGCTGACACTCGTGCCGATTCTCCGGGCGGGACTCGGAATGGTCGAAGGAATTCTCCGCCTTGTTCCTGCTGCACGTGTTGGACATATCGGACTCTATCGCGATCACGATACTCTCCAGCCGGTCGATTACTATTTCAAGATTCCGGGCGATGTTGCCGAGCGTGATTTCTTCATTCTCGATCCGATGCTCGCTACCGGTGGAAGCGCTGCGGCCGCAGTCGCTTCTTTGAAGCGCGCGGGTGCGACGAGAATTCGATTCCTCTGCCTCGTCGCTGCCCCGCAGGGAGTCCGTCGTCTCTCCGAAGCTCATCCCGATGTGCAGATCTACTGTGCGGCTCTCGATCGCGAGCTCAATTCAGTCGGATACATACTTCCCGGTTTAGGGGACGCAGGAGATCGTTTGTTCGGCACGCGGTAACTTTTTTCCTCTGCGATCTCTGCGCTCTCTGTGCTCTCTGTGCTCTCTGTGCTCTGCGCTCCGTGTTCTCTCTCTGCGTCCTCTGGCAGTTCCCTCTGTGTCCTCTCTCTACGCGAACCATTCCTGCGGATCTGTTCGCTGCTGTTCGGCAGCAGCCAGCACCCAATGTTGCGAGGGATCGTCGGCCAGCTCGTCGGCAACCTTGTCGAACCAGGTACGCGACTGCTGGAGATCGCCGATTCTTCTCCAGAGCTCTCCAACGAGATAGGTAAGAACCGCGCGCTCGTCTCTCGAGACTCCATCATAGCGCGACAGTGCCTTCTCGAACATCCACGCTGCATGACGACGGAAATATCGCTCCGCCTCGATGTCGCCTTCATCCACGCAGCACCATGCTGCACGCAATAGAAGATCTGCGATGTGGCGCTCTTCCATGCCCTGCCATTCAGCCACCTTCGCAGCAGCTTCGTACTTTCCCGATCCTGTCGAAGCCTGGGCAACTATCGGAGCGAGCTCGTTGAAAACGTGTTCCTTGAGAAGCGGGCTCACTTCGGCATCCTGATTGAAGTCCCTCTCGCCTCCCGAGTAGCCGCACTCGTCGCACATATGGACGAGATAAGCCAGAGGCTGTGTTCCAGCCGCTCTTTCATGGAAATCCGTACGCTTTCCCCCGAAGGCATTGGTCGTAACCACTGCCTGAGACTGAAAGCTGTTACCGCATATTGGACAACTCAGTTCGATCTGACGCAACGTCGTCATTGGCACCCTCACATCGCTTCTCTCTTACGTAAGAGGAAATTTTTGTGCCATTTACAGAAGCAAATCGTGGATGAATGTCGAATCTTGTCGAAAACGTTGTTGAAAACCTCTTGTTGAAAAAATCCAGGCCACGTATTTTCTCGCATCCTTCGAGCGTGCTGCGCTCCACTCCACACTACAAACCTGGTTGTTGATGCTGATCAACCTGCTGCCCGATTTCTTCGCAGTCCTGAACAGCACCGATCGCATCGCGGCATATCACCGCTACTTCGACAACCACCGCAGTCTCCTCGAAGCCTACTGGACGAATTACGTCGTAGAGCCGGACAGTCCGCACTTTTCTGAAGTAGTCAAATCTGCTGCATTGGCAGGAAGGACTGATCTTCGCACGATGCTCGAGCGTATGGACGTGGTTACTCTCGCTCGAAATGCAGAAGATCAATGCCGGAATCTTCTCGAAATCGATTCAGACATAGATGTAGTCCTCATGGTCGGTGTTGGCGCTGCGAATGCAGGTGAGCTCGTCGTCGGTGGACGGGCAGTTGCATTTGTCTGTCTGGAACATTTTACGAGCGTGGCCAACCCGGAGACTCG
>DATEDH010000205.1:0-2928 GCA_035281765.1 Gemmatimonadaceae bacterium | reverse complement strand
TTCTAGCACTCACGCTTGTCTTCAAGTTCTTCTATCTCCGCACCGTTTTCGGCAGGGAAGGAATTGCCCGCGGGCTGGGGCTCGCGCCGCTCGACGCCGGGCGATTCTCTCTTGCCGCGCTGCAGTTCGCGTCGAGCGACGTGATTCAGGTGGCGCTCATCGCAATTGTCATTTCTGTTGTGGCGCTGCCGTTCCGGCGCTGGCGCACGATTGGTGTGATTGCCCTTGTGATCGCGGCGATTGCCGGATTCATCAATTTCCTCGCCTGCCGCCAGATTGGAACTCTCGTAACGCTGGAGCACCTCGGCGTCACGTGGTCGTGGCTCTCGAAGTATCCGCGCGCTGCGTTCAGCTTTTTCAATTCGGGTACACCGGTGCGGCTCGCCATCGCTGCGATCGGGCTTGCGGTTGCTGTTGTCATTGCGAGGCGCGCGCTTGCAATCGTGCCGAGGTCGAGGCGAGCATCAATCGGTGCTGCGGTGATTTCGCTGGTGATGCTTGCTGTTGCGGGAGCTTATAAAGCGACGCGTCCGTCGGCCTCGATCGAGAACACCGTGAGCACGCCTTACTGGACTGCCGCGCTTGCGTCGCTCACGATGAGCGACCGCATCAATCCGCTTGGCGCGAGAGTGCGCACAGCAGCGGAGCTGGAGAGAGATGTGGGACGGATGGAGATGTCAGGAAATGCTGTCGTTATGGGCAATCCTGCATATTCTGCCGTGCGGCAGCGTTATGTAGTGATTGTATCGCTCGAGAGTGCTCCGCTCGCGCTCTACCCGATAATAGATAATCCGGAGTTTCCGGCCTTCGCACGCATGAGCACGCAGGGCCTGTCGGCTCTGCATCATTACGCTCCAATCCCGCGCACTACCGAGGCGATATACAGCCTGAGCACAGGACAATATCCTGTAGATGACATTGCGCGCGTGGTCGTGCGCCACAAGTCGAGACCAACTTTTCTGCATGTGCTGGACAGCAGTGGATTTCGAACGACGTTTGTCGACGCATTCTCACGACTTGGTGGATGGTTCGACCCTGGTCTCACGCTGTGGAAGACCATCGGCTTCTCGCATATGCGATTCGGCACTTCCAACGATGGAACGTTCGAAGGAATGGCGAAGAGCGAGCGGGCTTCGTTCAATACTGCGCTCGCCGAGATCGATTCTGCGCGCGCGCAGGGGAAGGGAAGTCTCGTTGTAATCGCAACCGCGATTGGTCACTATCCGTGGCCGGTATCGCGGGGTGCGACGTCCCGGTCACCGAAGGATGTGACGCACGGCATTGCGAAGCTTCTCGACTCCGAGACTGGACATCTCATTGCTGAGATCGAGCGCCGCGGAATCGCCGACAGCACGGTTCTCGTCGTCACAGGCGATCATGGGTTGAGGTTCAGGGCGGAGTTCAATGCTGTCGGCCGCGCACCCGATGATGCGGGATGGACTTATCAAGTCCCCTTTCTATTGTACGCGCCGGGCGCAATCGGCCACACGCAGATCACTGCGCCAACATCGCATATCGATCTGGCTCCAACGCTCGCAGCATTGCTCGGTGTGAACATGAGCGGTGTGCTGGTGCATGGACGCGATTTGCGCGCAGCTCCGCCTGATCGCGCAGTGTATATCTCGAGCGTAGGGCTTTCGCCGTTTACCGGAATGGTTTACGGTGACCGCATCTACATGATGAACACGCTCACCGGCCGGTTTCAGCGCACGCCGATTTCCAACACGCCGGCAAAAGCACTCGACGATTCGCAGGCGCGCACCGCGCTGGACTTTGCGAAGCGCACAATCGACGAGTCGGTCGCTTACCAGTTCTCGCCGCGGAGCGATCAGTGAGGGACGGCATCGGCATAGCCGCGCGGCCGCCACAACCAAGAAAATGGATTGCGGTTGTCTTCTTTCTCTCGGGATTTGCAGCCCTCATTTACCAGGTCGTATGGCAGCGCTCTCTGTATGCGTTGTTCGGGATCAACGTCGAATCAGTGACGCTTGTAGTAACGGCATTCCTCCTCGGAATTGGCGTCGGCAGCCTGCTCGGCGGAATAGTTTCACGCAGCCCCCGCCCCATCGTGTGGTTTGCAGTCGCTGAAGGTGCAGTGGGCATCTACGGCCTTTTCTCACTCGAGCTGTTCCAAGCAGTGAGTGCACGAATCATCACGGCGCCGGAGTATGTCATCGGCACGGTGATCGTTGCACTGTTGATTGTGCCAACAGTGCTCATGGGAATGACTCTGCCACTTCTCGTCTCGAGCGAAGTGCGTCGCATTCCCGAAACCGCTCGGGCAGTTGGATTGCTTTACTTCGTCAATACAGCGGGCTCTGCATGTGCAGCGGCCGCGACAGTGATCCTGCTGCTCCCGCTGCTCGGCGAACAGCGCTCCGTTTACTGCGCAGCCGCTCTCAATCTCGCTGCGGCGTCGTTCGTGATGATGCAGGTCGTGAGACGAAACGCGGCGTGATAGCACTCGCAATCGCAATCGGAGTTGCGACCGTCACCGGGTTCATCGCGCTCTCGTGGGAGATCGTGTGGTTCAGGGCGTTTTCGTTCGCGACGGGAACATCGCCGACGGTTTTCGGAATTCTCCTCGCCGCATTTCTCGCCGGCACCGCGTCGGGGTCGTATCTCGCGCGAAAGGTTGCGAATGCGCGCGACGGCTTCAGGGAACCGCAGCATCTCGGACTGCTCGGATGGATACTGTCCGCTACGTCGCTTGCTGCATTTTTCGTAGTACCGCTTCTCACACGGGTGATCACTGTAAGCCACTGGGGATTGGCGCTCCCGCTGGTTTTTGTCGCGACTCTTGGGTGGGGATTCGCCTTGCCCATGGTTGCAGGGTTTGCAGTCGATCCGTATGGCGATGCCGGACGCGGTGTGTCATACATCTATTTCGGCAACATCGTCGGATGTGTTGTCGGGACGCTGCTCACC
>DATEDH010000204.1:0-10296 GCA_035281765.1 Gemmatimonadaceae bacterium | reverse complement strand
TCGGTCAAGCCGATCGACGCTACTTCCGGGTGACAATACGTCGCATTCGGAATGTTGCCGTAATTCACCGGATGCGCGTGCTGACCAGCGAGCAGCTCGGCCAGAACGACTCCCTCGCGGGATCCCTTGTGCGCAAGCATCGGCGGGCCAGCGACGTCGCCGATTGCATAAATGCCTTTCGTCGTGGTCTCCATGCGCTCGTTGATCTTCACGAAGCCGCGATCGGTAAGCTGAACGCCCTGCTCCTTGAGACCGATGTCCTCGATATTCGGCGCGCGGCCCGCAGCGACGAGCACTTTCTCGACTTCGAGATCCGTTTTCGTGCCGCCGGCATCGAGACTCATGCTGACTGAGCTCTTCCCGATCTTCACGTTGCTGATCTTCGCACCGGCAACGACGTTGATCTTTCTCTTCTTGAAAGCCTTTGCGAGCTCCGCTGAGCATTCAGCGTCTTCGAGTGGAAGAATGGCCGGGGCGACGTCGATCAAGGTGACCTGAGTGCCGAACGCCGCGAACACGTCGGCGAACTCACAGCCCACAGCGCCGGCGCCGACAATCGCCATGGTCTTCGGCGCCTTGTCGAGAACGAGAACATCATCTGACGAGAGAACCGTCGTCTTGTTCAGCTCGAGTCCCGCCTGCGGAAGTCCCCTCACGCGCGAGCCCGTCGCGATGACGACTGCCTTTTTCGCGTCGTGTTTCTCTTCCTTGCCGTCTTCGAGCTTCACCGACACCGAGTTCTTGCCGGTGATCTTTCCGGTTCCCTTGATGTGCGTGACCTTGTGCTTCTTGAACAGGAACGAGACGCCCTTTGAATTCTGGTCGCTAACTCCGCGCGAGCGCTTCATCGCGACGCCGTAGTCAAAGCTCGTCTCGCCAACGTTCACGCCGAAATCCTTCGCTTTTTTCACCTTCTCGGCGATCGATGCTGACTCGAGAAGTGCCTTCGCCGGAATGCAGCCCCACAAAACGCAGGTGCCGCCAAGTCCTTCGCGCTCGATAACGGCGACCGACATTCCGAGCTGCGCAGCCCGGATTGCGCCAACATACCCGGCGGGTCCGCCGCCTATGAAAATCACGTCGAACGATGCCATTAGACCATTAAGAGGAGTGGGTTCTCGAAGAACTGCTTCACCGTCTGGAGGAATTTCGCGCCGGTTGCGCCGTCGATCACGCGATGGTCGCAGCTCATCGTCACGCGCATGCGCTGGCGGACTTGAATCTCTCCGTCGATGACAACCGGCTTTGCTTCGACGCCGCCGATCGCGAGAATTCCCGCCTCGGGTGGATTGATGATCGCCGTGAACTGGTCGATTCCAAACATTCCAAGATTCGAGACCGAGAACGTCGAACCGGTGTACTGCTCCGGCGTGAGACGACGATTGCGCGCAAGGCCCGCAAGCTGCTTCACTTCGGCGGAAATCTGCGAGATCGTCTTGCGGTCAGCGTCGAACACAACCGGAGTGATGAGTCCATCCTCGATCGCGACAGCAACTCCGATATGAACGCGATTGAAATACCGGATGTGATCGCTGTTCCAGTGCGCGTTCGCTTCCGGATGCTCCGACAGCGCGTTTGCAACCGCCTTGATGACGATGTCGTTGAACGAAATCTTGTAATCGTCGCCGAATTCCTTGAGCTCGTTGCGAAGCGATGATGCTTTTTCCGCATCGAACTCGGCAGTCAGATAGAACGTCGGAACAGGTCCGATCGATTCGGCGAGCCGCCGCGCAATTGTCTTCCTGATCTGCGAGAGCGGAATGTCCTGATAATCTCCATCGCGCGTTATGAAGCGCTTCGGAGCTTCCTTCTTCTGTGCCTGCGCCGCAGCGGGCTGCGCCTGCGCTGCAGCAGGTCGAGCCTGCGCTGTCTCGATGTCCTTCTTGATGATGCGGCCACCGGGGCCCGAGCCCTGCACCTGCGAAAGCTCGATTCCTTTTTCCGATGCGAGTCTTCGCGCGAGCGGGGAGGAACGCGGGCGACGGCCATCTCCCTGTGGCGCAGCGGGAGGCGCCGGTGGTGCTGCAGGCGCGGCTGCAGGAGGAGCGGCAGGCGCCGCCGCTGTTTTCTGCTGCGGGGGAGCCGATGCTTCTCCCTGCGATTGCTGCGGCGTCTGAGGAACCGGCGATGCTGGCGGTGTCTCGGTTGTCTGAGCGACCGCGGCGTTCGGACTCGCCTTCGCCCCGTTGCCACCGGCTGAGCTGACGATCGAATCGATGTTCTCGTCCGGCGTCGCGATTACCGCGAGCAGAGTGCCGACCGGAGATGCTTCACCCTCACTGGCAATGCGCTTCCGTATCACCCCATCGCCACGGGCAACCAGCTCCATCACCGCCTTGTCGGTCTCGACTTCGGCGAGAACATCGCCCGCTTTCACGGCGTCGCCTTCGTTCTTCAGCCATTTGACGAGACGCCCTTCTTCCATCGTTGGAGAGAGCGCCTCCATTACAACCTTGGTTGCCATTTATCAGTTAGCCGAGGTACATGACTTTCTTCACGGCGGCAAGCGCTTTCGGTGCGTCCGCCTTTGCAGCCTTCTCGAGATTTTTTGCGTACGGCATCGGCGCATCCGCCTGATGAACGCGGATCACCGGCGCATCGAGATCGTCGAAGCATTCGCGCTGAATGAAGTCCACAACCTGCGCGCCCATCCCGCAGATCTCCCAGCCTTCCTCGAGCACAACAGCGCGATTGGTCTTCTGAACCGACTTCGCGATTGCCTCGACATCGATTGGTCGAACCGTGCGGAGATCGACGACATCCACTTTGATATTCTCTTTCGCAAGCTGATCGGCGACCTGCATTGCGACGAGGACCATCTTGCCGTGCGTCACGATGGTGCAGTCACCGCCTTCACGCTTGAGCTCCGCCTGTCCGATCGGGATCGTGTAATCTCCCTCGGGGACTTCGCCCTTTGTGTTGTACAGCAT
Organism: Gemmatimonadaceae bacterium; assembly: GCA_035281765.1. Classification (GTDB taxonomy): domain Bacteria; phylum Gemmatimonadota; class Gemmatimonadetes; order Gemmatimonadales; family Gemmatimonadaceae; genus UBA4720. Next base: position 7,366 of record DATEDH010000204.1, on the reverse strand, counting down.
CTCACCTTCGAGAAACACAATGGGATTGTCATCGCGAATTGCCGACTTCAATAATCCCTTTGCATCTGCCGGAGTTCCCGGTGTGCAGACTTTGAGTCCCGGAATGTGAGCGAGCCATGACTCCCACGCCTGCGAGTGCTGCGCTGAAAGCTGAAGGGCCGATCCATTAGGACCGCGAAACACCATCGGCATGGGAAACTGGCCACCTGACATGTAGAGCATCTTCGCCGCGGCATTCACCACCTGGTCGAGTGCGAGCAGTGCGAAGTTCCACGTCATGAACTCGATGATTGGACGCAGCCCGACCATCGCTGAACCCACACCGATACCGGCAAATCCAAGCTCGGTGATTGGAGTGTCGACGATTCGCATCGGCCCGAATTCATCGAGCAGGCCTTTCGAAACCTTATAAGCGCCGTTGTATTGCGCGACTTCCTCACCCATGAGGAAAACCCGGTCGTCGCGAGACAACTCCTCGCGCAGTGCCTGAGTCAGCGCGTCACGATATGTAATGACTGCCATGGCTCAGCTCGTTGTGTCGACGAGAACGTCGGTGTAGAGGTTTTCCAGCGGCGGCTCCGGACTCGCATCCGCAAAGTCCCACGCATCCTGGCAGGTCGCCTTGCACTCTTCATCCATCTTCGCAAACTCTCCATCGGAGAGCTGGCCTTCAGCGCGCATCCTGTCGTGCAGAAGAATGATCGGGTCGCGCTTCATGCTCTCTTCGAGCTCTTCCTTCGAGCGATACGTTCCGCTCGCGGCATCGGACATCGAGTGACCCATGAAACGGAACGTGCGCATCTCGATCAACGTCGGACGCGATTCCTTTCTCGCTTTCTCGATGGCCCGGCCCATTGCATCGCGAACCGCGAACACATCCTGTGCGTCGACAGACTCGCCTTCCATTCGATATGCTGCCGCGCGCGCTCCGACATCTTCGTTCGCGGTCGCGCGTGATATTGCCGTGCCCATTCCGTAGCGATTGTTCTCGATGACGAACACGGCGGGAAGATCCCACAGCGACGCCATGTTCAGTGCTTCGTGAAATGCTCCGATGTTGACTGCGGCTTCACCAAAGAAGCACACGCACACCTGATCGCCCTTGCGATACTTGATCGCCCACGCGACTCCGGCCGCAAGAGGGATGTGACCGCCTACAATCCCATGGCCACCGAGAAAGCCGAGACTTTTGTCGAACAGGTGCATCGACCCGCCCTTGCCCTTCGAGCATCCGTCGACGCGTCCGAACAGCTCCGCCATCACCGATCGCGGCGACATTCCGCGCGCGAGCGCCTGGCCGTGATCGCGATATGACGTGACGATGTAATCGTCAGGGCGAAGCAGCGACATCGTGCCCGTAGAAATCGCTTCCTGTCCGATGTACAGGTGACAGAAGCCGCCAATCTTGCCGAGCGCGTATGCTTCCGCGCAGCGCTCTTCGAAGCGGCGCTGGAGAAGCATCGACTTCAGCAGGTCCTTGCGAAACTGAACGTCGTCTGCGGGCGCCTCGGATGCGCCGTTGTTCCTCTTTGTCGGCATTCCCTTTTTCGTTTTGCGAGTGTCTTCGCGATCGATTACCTCGGTCATACGCCGGCCGCCTGCACCTGCTCCCAGGCGTGATAGCTCGAGCGGACGAGGGGACCGGATTCTACGTGACGGTATCCCATTTCCATTCCTGCATTGTAGAGATAGCGGAATTCTTCCGGCGTGTAGTACCTGTCGAGCGCGATATGCTTGTCGGACGGACGCAGATACTGTCCGAGCGTGAGAATGTCGACGTCGACTTCGCGCAGGTCGCGCATTACCGCGAGCACCTCTTCGATTGTCTCGCCCATTCCGAGAATGAGTCCCGTCTTTGTCGGAATGTCGGGCGCGATCGATTTGGCATAACGGAAGATGTTCATCACCCGGGGATATCGTCCGCCGGGGCGCGCCTTCTTGTAGAGGCGCGGCACTGTCTCGGTATTGTGATTATAGATCTCCGGCCCCGCTTCGAGGACGGCGCGGATGCTGTCTTCATTTCCCTGAAAATCGGGAACCAGCACTTCCACTGAGCATCCCGGCACGCGCGCATGAATCTGCCTGATGGTCTCGGCGAATATGTACGCGCCGAAATCCGGAAGATCATCGCGATCGACTGATGTGATGACCGCATGCTGCAACTGCATCTCTGCAACTGCCTGCGCAACGCGCTCGGGTTCTGCGATGTCGTATGCCGGCGGACGCCCGTGCGAGACCGCGCAGTATGCGCAGTTTCTCGTGCAGACGTCGCCAAGAATCATGAACGTTGCGGTGCCGTGTTCCCAGCACTCACCGACGTTCGGACAATGGGCCTCCTCACATACAGAGTGGAGGTCCAGCTCTCGCATCCTTTGCTTGAGCCGCAAATAGTTGGGCCCGCCAGGGGCTTTGACCTTGAGCCACGAGGGTTTGCGCTCCGGCAACGGCTCGGAGCGGTGGCGGCCCATGATCTGGTATAGCACTTCGCTCATGTGTCCGGGGTAATCTAGGCTAGAAACGCCCCGGTCGGAATTGAGTCAGGTCATACGCTGGCGATTCTCCAACCGAAAGTGCCGCAACGGTTTCGCCCGTCAGGGGCGCCATCAGAATGCCGTTCCGCGAATGACCTGCTGCATATATGATGTGCGGCGCGTCAGGATCGGGCCCGATGATCGGCAGCATGTCCGGGGTGATCGGCCTCAGACCGGCCCATTCGAGGGTGATTTCCGACACCGCAAGCGCGGGAGATATCTCCTCCGCAGCGGATCGCACCTTCGCGAGACCGGCGGGCGTAGTGTTCGAGTCGAATCCAACATTCTCCATTGTGCTGCCCGCCACGATGGTCCCCGAAGCCCGCGGAACCAGATAACCGCGCGGACCATAGGTGACATGCCGCATGCCCGTCGTTTTGTATGAGACAAGCTGGCCGCGGCATGGCGACACGGCGCCGAGCGATTTGGCCCCTCTCAAGAGGCCGCCCCACGCTCCGGCGGCGATGACAATCGTGGACCCCGTGATCGAGTCGCCCGAATCGAGATCCACTGCGCCGCTTTCCCGCGACACGTTTACGGCAACTGAGTCGACACGCGTAATGCGGGACTCGGACGCCACTGATTCCTCGAGCGCAGACATCAGGACGACGTTGTCCACCGCTCCATCATCGGGATTGAAGACGGCTCCGAGTGCGTGCCCAAGTGTCGGTTCGAGCTCCGCAATTTCCCGCCGGTCCAGCCAGCGGCTGTGCGGAGATGCGGTGCGCCTGAGCCCCTTCACCCCTTTTTCACTGAGAGCCACTTGAAGGATGCCGAGCCGGTTGAGCGGAACCCGGATTCCGGTTTCGTCCGCGAGCGTTTCGAGATAGTCGGGATAGAAATCACGTGCAGCGATCGCGAAATCGTGGGCCGGCCCTTCGGACTGCTCGACTGACGGGGCCAGCATTCCCGCGGCAGCGCGGGAGGCCTCGCCACTCCGGTGCTCCCCGATGAGCGCGACTGTTCTTCCGCGCCTTGCGATCGACCGTGCCGTGCACAGACCGATTACGCCTGCACCGACAACAATTGTATCTGCCGTTCTGTTCAATCCTGAAACCCTGTCCCCGCCGGAATCGTAGTTACGCCATCAACTGTACTGGAGAAAGTCCTGATGATTCGAACGATACTGATGACAGGCGTGATGGTTCTGTTTGGAATGTTCGCGCTCGGATTCGTTTTCAAGATTTTCGGCGGACTCATCGCGATCACTTTCCTTTTGCTCGGCTTCGCTGTGAAGGCGTTGATCGTTGGCGGACTGGCGTATCTCGCAATTCGAATCGTCTCGCCCGACACAGCACGCAGATTGAGAGGGAAGTTCAGCGGCTCGAGCATCGATAGATACTAACTTAACGGCGACGCGAGACACGTCTCGCGTCGCTGCTGGTCAGGGCACGGCGTCGTTTTTTTGCAGCCCATTCACGACTGCCCAGCACAGCATCGGGATCATGATTTCATGATGCCCCGTGATCTCATAGCCTTTCCCGCCCGCATTCGTTGGACGAATCACGACATTCATCCGCGGCCGATAGTGCCGCTGCATGTCGAGATCGCACGTCGTGAAGTTAAACGGCCGACGATCATTCAGGTTCCGCGCAATCGTCAGAGCTTTTAAGAAGACTTCGGGCATTATCACTGCGCTTCCGCAGTTGAGAACGACGCCGCCTTCGTGAAGAGAGGGAAGTGACGCAGCGAGCCGCCTGAAATCGCGGTGACTCGTATCTCCAATCGCCGCTCCGTCAGCCAGAGGATGCTGATGGATGATCTCAGCGCCAAGCGCAGCATGCACAGTGCAGGGAATCCCAAGGCGATGGGCAGCCATGAGGATCGACATCTCCGGATGCGCGAGCTCGGGTTCATCCAAAAGTGCGCGAGCAACCGCCTCCCCCATTCCCCATCCGTTCTTCATGCCGGCTGTGAATGCGCGATTCATTCCGCCGCCGGTCTCGTCGGCCATTCCAAACGTGCCGTCGATAAGTCCGCGCGCAACGTCTTCGGATGTTGCTCCAAAGCGGGCTATCTCGTAATCGTGAATCGCACCCGAGCCGTTCATCGCAACGTGAGTGATTACGCCGCGATTCATCAGGTCGATCAGAACGGGAGCGACGCCCGTCTTTACGATATGGCCGCCGAGCATCACGACGATGCCGCGCTCGAGGCGGTGAGCATTCACGATTGCCGCGACGACTGCCTTGAAATCGCCAGCAACGAGAACTTCGGGAAGCGCTTCCAGGAAGGCATTGAACGACATGTCGTCCCGGGGCGGCGACGCGAATTCCTCGGTGCGCACCTTGTTGGGACGACGCTCTATGGGAACAGTGCGAACCTGCGACAGATCCGCTTCAGGAATTCTGTCGCTCTGTGAGTCGCCTACGGGCGAGTCGTCCGCTGGTCCGTCGGGGGTGTGTAGGATTTCAGGTAGAGATTGAGTGATCCAAATGACAGCTTCGATTTAAGCTGCAATAGGATGCGCGACGGGTCGTCAGAGAGCCAGACCTCGGCCTGTCCATTCTCTGAAAAAATTCCGCGTGTTTTGATGACCGGCTGGATCACTATCGCGTTGAAAGTTCCCGCGGGAACAGTCACGCGCTCTTTTCTCAGCACCCTGATTCGAACCGGATTCCGATCGGGAACGAAGTAACGGTTGAAGTCGTACGTCTGGCCGACCACGAGGGGAATCGTTCTCACGAAAAAAAGAAAGGCTCCCTCGTCGAGCGGATCGTCGACGGTTTTCTTGGTCGTCGTCTTCTGCCGCGTGCGCTCGATGTACTGGCCCTTGTCAGGGTGCATCTCGAACGACTGCATGCGCTCCCGGCGACCCTCTTCGATCTGTCGATTGAACGCGAGCGACGTCAGCGTTCCAACCTCGAACCAGCTCTCGTAGCGGTCATCGACTCGATAAAAAGGAACGCCACCTTCCACCGTGAATGCGGTGTGCCACACGTCACGCCCGCGAAGCGTCTCACGTCCCACTACCTGAAGCGTTCCGCCGCCGACCTTGAGGCCGCCGAACTTCACGTCGAACGTGGATTTCTCCCCTACACCAAATGGAGTGGCAAGCGTGGCTTCCGCCGCGGGAGGCGCAACGGGCGTGAAGCTCTGCCCCGCGAAGCCGGATCCGAGGAGTGCGATGCCGAGCAGGACCGCTTTCATTCCTGAAATCATCACGATGTTGCCTGCTCGCGTGCGCGTGAGCCGCGCTGTCCGGAGCCATTCTCGGCGAGAGCGGGCTGAGCTGGCAGCGCCACACGCTTTCCCCGAACAGTTCTTCCGAACTTGTATAGAGCCATCGCATCGGAAAACGGCTTGATCCGCGAGTCGCGAACACGCAGGTCATATCGCGATGCAAGCTCGACACGCTCAGCGCGCCGCGCGAGCGGAAGCGTCGCGAGCAACAGCTCGAGATTCGCCGCCCATCCGTCAGTACGGGCAAGCGGCTTATCCGGCTCTGCCTTCGTTATCTCGCGAATGAGCGAGATGCGAAACAGCCTGAATGAGCCGAACGGATCGGTGAGCTCGCTGGCACCGAGCGAAAAACGAAGCGCCCAAGGCGCGAGCTTTCGAAGCCTCCGCACTGCGATCGGGTCATTCCCCGCCGCACGCTCGCCGATGACAATGTCGGCGCCGCCCTCGAATCTCTTGATGAGCTCGGGCAGAAGCTCCGGTTGATCGGTGAAATCAGCCTGCATCACGATCATCGCGTCACGCCTCGGATACTTCGTCCGGCGCGAAGCCTCGCGCGCGAGCGCGTCGAGCGCATGAGCATAGCCCTGTCTTTTCTCGCCGCGGATGACGGTCAGGGGAGCGACGTCAGCGTACGGAGCGAGAACCTCCGGAGTGCCGTCGGTGCTCGCGTCATCGTAGACAAGGATCTCGTATTCGCGCGAATAACTCTGGAACATCTTGCGGATGCGCCAGAGCAGTACGCCGATGGTCGTCCCCTCGTTGTAGGACGGGATGCAGATATAGATCAAGCGTTATTACTGAATGCGTGTAAACGATTGTGACGGGCTGACCAAGATAGACGCACCAGGAAGGCGAATGCTACCCTGAGAGTACTTCCTGATACACCGCTTCTGTCTCTTTGGTCATCAGGGATGCATCGAACGTTTTCGCCCTGACTTTTGCCGCCTCGCCAAGCTGCGCTCTGAGCCCCGAATCGGCGGTCAGGCGGCTCACCCAGGCGGCAAACGTCCCTACGTCGCCGGGGGGCACCAGGATTCCGGATTTTTGGTGCTCGATTACCTCGGGAATCCCCCCAACCGCAAATGCCACTGGCGGGATTCCATGTGACATCGCGTCGATGATCGAGGTCCCGAGACCTTCACTGCGCGAGGGGTGGAGGAGTAGGTCCAGGCCTGCGATGGCTTCGTCGATCGCCTCGACAAAACCTGCAGGATGAACCTGAAGCCCGCCCGCGCGAGTGTCGATTGTCTTGTCACCGCCGAGCAATACAACGCGAAGATCGGCGCGCGCAGACGCGTCCAGATGTTGAGAGATCTCGCCGAGCTGATCGAGACCTTTTTCGCTCGTCATCGCGCCAACAATGCCCGCGACCACAGAATTCTCCGGCCATCCGAGCTCACCGCGCCAGTCGCGCGCTGTGACGTGCTCGACGCGAGGCGCAATTCCAGAATGCACCACTGATATTCGCGACGGGTCGATTCCACCCTCTGCCATGGCGTCGCGCACAGCATTCGAGATCGCAATGAAGCGCGTGACCCTGGGACCATACTTGAGTCGCGCTGACCGCGGAGTGAACGCAACACGACGAGTCACGATCAGGGGCATTCGCGCGCGGCCGAGAAGGGCAATCATAGCGAGTGCATGCGATCGGG
>DATEDH010000203.1:0-8645 GCA_035281765.1 Gemmatimonadaceae bacterium | reverse complement strand
GTCATGGCCGCGTGCGCGCCTCCAAGCACTGGCTCGCAGACTCCCGTTGCGCCGGTGGTTCCCGATAACTCATCGCAAGTTGGAATTCCGGCGGGATATGGTTCACTCCGCCAGGATGACATCGCAATAAGGCTCGAGCCGCAGGGACTGATTGTCCGCGCGATTCCGCTGGATGAAGGCATCATTCGTCTGCTGACTCCCGATTCGTATCGCGCACTGCGTGACTTGCAGGAGAGCAATCGCCGCACGATCGAGTCGATCACGCGTCGCTCCGGTGGTCGCGTTCCCGATCTGTGGTACGTGTCGTTCTTTGGTCGTGAGGACAACGCACGCTTCAGCCCGATGGAGCTGGTCATTACGAGTGGTGGCCAGGATTTCCGTCCTCTCGATGTAATTCCGCTGAGCACCGGTTTTGGGGAACAGCGATTGAGGCAGAGAGAGACGCAAAGCGCGGTGTATGTCTATCCTGGTGATATCGATGTGAATCATCCCCTGGTGGTGACCTTTCAGGGTCAGCAGAGCGGTGTCTGGGAGCAACTGCTTCAGCGGATCGAGAGGGAAAGAGCGTTGGTGAGGGCGAGATCGTCGGGGAAGTGAAAATCTCAGGGGCTTCTTCGAGTTTGAACTAACCGCTGGATACTGCCGCGGATGACGCGGATTTTGAGCGGATTAACGCGAATACCGCCCTGCGCAGATATCGAAGAGCCTCTCGGTGGGAACTGTTTTTTTGGGTTAACAACAAAACCAGAACTGCGAGAGGACAAAACCAAAAAAATTATTGTTCCCAGCTACGGCATCTGTCGAGTGTCTTGTACCGGTAGTATCTGCGTTAATCCGCTCAAAATCCGCGTTTTCCGCGGCAGTATTCGCAGTTAGTTCCAACTCGAAGGAGCAGCTAAGATTTTCACACGAAGGACCTGCTAAGATTTCCCCACCAGGCTCTGACATTCCCCATTTCCAATCCAGGCTCCATACTTTTCACGCATGCCCATCTACCCTCTCAGAAAGCTTCCTGATCTCCCGAATGCCTCCGTCGCCAACGACTGGCTTCAACGAATCGAATCGGAGATCAGCGACGACTCAAAGGATCGATCCTATTTCTGCCGGAACATCCTGGCCGAGATCATCTATCCCCAGTATGCGAGCAACTGGGAAACTGCGGTCATGGACGACAAGCTTCCACAGGGAACCCGGCTTGCACTCGCCGCTCTCGACCCGCGCAACATCACTCTCGAACCCGAATACTATGCAGAGTGTGACGAGCAGAAATTTGCGCGCGTCAAGCCGCTGCTCTGGCTCTGGTACTCATTCGACCGCTCTGCCCTTGGCGGACAGAACGTCGATCTTGGCGTAAAGCTCCGCCGGATTCTGGCTCAGAAAATTTTCAGGAGATGCGGCGCCAACTTCAAGGCATTCCAGCACGTCGAGTTTTCGTTCGGTTACAACATGGAAGTCGGTGACGACTGCGTTGTACACAGGCACGTCCTTCTCGATGACCGCGGCGGCATCGTGCTCGGCAATCGGGTATCGATCAGCGACTATGCGAACATCTACAGTCATACGCACAGCATCGTCGACCAGAAGGACGTTACCGACGCGATCACGCGGCTCGACGATGGTGTTCGCATTACCTATCACGCGACAGTCCTGGCAGGCGTTCATGTGAATGAGGAAGGAATGGTCGGAGCCGTTGCAGTTGCAACGAAAGACGTTCGACCATATCACGTGAATGTCGGGATTCCCGCCAAGAGCGTGCGCGTGAAGCCCAATGCTCCGCATGGTCCTGTGAACGTGACGACTATCAAGAACCGCTGATCGTTCGTCTGACGTTTTTCTGACATTGAAGCTGTAGCGTCAAAAGAGTGAGGAGAGCCATCGTGATTGCATGACTCTCTTCACTCGCAAATCGATCGACGCTCTTCGTGCCGATGCCGAGAGCAATGACCTGAAGCGGGCGCTTGGCCCGCTCAACCTGACAACGCTTGGGATCGGGTCGATCATCGGAACCGGGATTTTCGTCCTCACCGGCACCGCTGCCTCTCAAAACTCCGGCCCCGCCCTGGTCATCTCGATGATCATCGCCGGTCTCGCGTGCGCATTTGCGGGACTCTGCTATGCCGAGTTTGCCGCGATGATCCCGGTTGCAGGGAGCGCGTACACGTATGCCTACGCCACGATGGGCGAGCTCATGGCGTGGATCATCGGGTGGGACCTCGTTCTCGAGTACGCGCTGAGCACCGCAACGGTGGCTGTTGGATGGTCTGGATATTTCCTGAGTCTTCTTGCAGACCTTGGCATTCACATACCGGCGGTCCTGTCGGCAGCACCGGGAGAATCCGTTGCGATAGCCGGGGGTGCGACGGTTGCAGGCGTGTTCAATCTCCCCGCGGCTGTGATCGTGCTGTTCGTGTCGGCGCTTCTCGTCGTCGGTATCAAGCAATCAGCAAACACGAATACCGCGCTGGTCATCATCAAGTCGATGGTACTGATAGTGTTCGTAGTTGCCGGCGCTGCATACGTGAATCGCGCAAACCTGACTCCGTTCATTCCTGATAACACAGGAACGTTCGGCAGCTTCGGGTGGAGCGGGATCCTTCGTGGCGCCGGTGTGATGTTCTTCGCATATGTCGGCTTCGATGCTGTATCCACCGCTGCACAGGAAGCAAAGAACCCGCAGCGCGACATGCCGATCGGCATTCTTGGCTCGCTCGCTATCTGCACGGTTCTCTACATCGCTGTCGCGATCGTTCTTCTGGGAATCGTCCACTACTCGAAGCTGAATGTTGCCGATCCGCTTGCCGTTGGAATCGATGCAACAGGACTCACGTGGTTCAGTCCAATCCTCAAGGTCAGTGCTCTGTTCGGATTGTTCAGCACCATGCTTGTCTGTCTTCTTGGGCAGACGCGAATATTCTTCTCGATGAGCCGCGACGGATTGCTGCCGGCAGTGTTTCGTCGCGTGCACCCGACATTCCGGACGCCGCATCTCAGCACGATTGTCACCGGCTCGCTCGTATCCATTGCCGCGGGTCTGCTCCCGATTCGCGTGCTGAGCGTTCTCGTGAGCATGGGAACTCTTCTCGCCTTCGTTCTTGTGTGCATCGGCATTCTCGTATTGCGCAAAACGGCTCCCGAAATTCCGCGACCATTCAAAACTCCAGCGCTGCCGTGGGTTCCTCTGATAGGTGCAGCCTTCTGTCTGCTGCAGATGGCCGCGCTGCCGGGCACGACCTGGGAGCGACTCATCATCTGGCTCGTGATTGGAATGGTGGTCTACTTCGGATATGGACGGCGCAATGCCGCACGCACGCGAGAGCTCGCGCTCGAAGAGGAATCGATGCCTCCGGTGCTCAGCGTCGTTAATTCCTGAACCGCGCTGTAATATTCCGGAATGCCGCCCAATCAGAGCCGCACTGGAATGCCCGCGCTTGTCGGATTGCTTCTTGTCGTGTTCGTCATCGCCGGGCTCCTTGTCTATGAGGCATGGAGCACCGGGCGGTCACGGCGCGAGATCGCGGAGCGCGGGCTGCAGGATTACGCGGCGTATGCATCCTGGAGCGCTGCGCGCGCGGGAGAAAACATTCTTGCTGCGAGCCTCTCGACGATTTTCCGGGACATCGCCGGAAATCGCGTAGCGAGTGACGAGGACATCGCTCCTCTGTCAGCTTTGATCGCCGGCTCGAAATACCTCGCCGAGTGCGACTGCGCGATGAACCTGCCGGCCGATTACTTCTTTCGGTACGATCGTCGTCGTTCACTCGTCGAGACGAAGGTAGTCAGGCAGGCTTCGGGACAGACCATCGAAACGAGCTGGGCTGCGGCGAAGGTCGGCTCGTATACCCCTCAGGCCGAGCGAGTGCTCATCGCGCCCGATGAGTCATGGCTCACCCGTACCCTCGACGAAGCGTCACTCGAGTCACTCCCGAACTTTGCCATTACGTTCGCGAAATCGGGGGATTCAGTCGTCGCCATCGGACTCGCTCCGCAGCGCGATTCCGAAGGGAAAGTTGCAGGCGCTCTCGGCTTTGTTACGTCGGCGCGGCGCTTTGCAAATACGACCTTCGGCACCCTGTGGCGAAATCCGGAAATTCTTCCGATCGCGATTACGCGCGGCATGGCGAACGATTCGCTGTTGTCAGCGCGAGTTACAACTCCGGACGGCACTGAGATCTACCAGTCGCGCGGATGGAGTGATGGCCTGAGGTCCGATACTGCATCGCTCGGATTTTTTGGGGGCGGCATGCGCATGCGCGTTGCACTCAGGCCCGACGCCACGGTTCGCCTCCAGGGTGGCGTCGTTCCACCATCCCGTGTGCCGGTCTGGGTCGGACTTCTTCTTTTGACGGGACTGCTCACGGTTGTCATCGTGAGAAATATCCAGCGGGAGCATGAGCTCGCTCGCCTTCGTCTCGAATTCAGTGCGAGCGTATCGCACGAGCTTCGCACACCGCTCGCCCAGATTCTTCTCTTTGGCGAGACGCTCACACTCGGCAGAACTCGCAGTGAGAACGAGCGGAGCGATGCTGCAAATATCATCGTGCGGGAAGCGCGGCGGCTCATGCATCTCGTCGACAACACGCTCACGTTCTCGCGTGCGGAGCGGCCGGTCGTAAGTCTCTCACCTCGTCGACAGCCCCTCGCTCCACTCGTGCAGGAGGTGATTGCCGGGTTCGTTCCGCTCGCCAGCGCAAAAAAAGTTCGGATCGTGCACGCACTCGACGAGGATACAACCGGATTTGTGGATGGAGAAGCATTCAGGCAGATCGTTCTCAATCTGCTCGACAATGCAGTGAAATACGGGCCATCAGGCGGCCGCGTGTCCGTCACGTTGAGCAGCGGGCACACGCGACTCGCTGTCGAGCCTGCGATGCGTCAAAAGCAGGTCGTGCGCCGCTCGACCATTCGTCTTGCCGTGGACGACGAAGGACCTGGAGTGAATGGCCGCGCGCGAGAGGAGATCTGGGTTCCATTCGCGCGAGGGATGAATGGTGAGCCGCCCGTCGGAACAGGGTGCGGGCTGGGACTCGCTGTCGTGAGAGAGCTCGCCGAGCGTCACAATGGATACACTTGGGTAGAGGCCGGACCCGGTGGGCGCGGCTCTCGATTTGTCATCGAGCTTCCCGATGCTGGTGACACCGATGTGCAGAAGCCCGATGTCGTGCGTGCAGAATCTCCTCAGGGAGTTGGCGCGGCATGACTCGCATCCTCATTGTCGAGGACAACGAAGACCTCGCCCGCGGCCTTGCCAACAATCTCGAGATAGAGGGATTCGAGACTGAAATAGCTTCTGACGGGATGAGCGGTCTCATGCGCGCACGGGAATCACAGCCCGATCTCGTAATCCTCGACCTGATGCTTCCATCGATGGATGGATATCGCGTGCTCAGCACACTTCGCGATGAGGGAGATACGGTCCCGGTGCTGATTCTGACCGCGAGGACCACTGAGCACGACAAGGTGCGCGGGTTTCGCGAAGGCTGCGACGATTATGTCACCAAGCCGTTCGGCCTCCTGGAGATGATCGGAAGAGTTCAGGCTTTGCTGCGGCGATCGGCAAAGACGAATGGAGCAGCAGCCCCCCGGTTCAAGTTCGGCGACGTGGAGATCGTGCCCGGCACACACGATGTGTATCTGAATGGCGAAGTTGTTCAGCTCAGGCCGAAGGAATTCGAGCTGCTGATGGCGCTCGTGAGGCGAAAGGGAAACGTCGTTGGACGTCTCGAGCTGCTGCGCGAAGTATGGGGTTATGGATCAGACGTTGTGAGCCGCACGGTCGACACTCATGTGGGAGAGCTGCGACGCAAGCTCGAGAAAGATCCTGCGCAGCCACGTCACATCCTCACCGTCAGAAAAACCGGTTATCGCCTCGCTGTAGACTGAGCGTCAGCGGACTCGCAGGACATCTTCAACCGGACCGGCATTTCCACCCGCAAGAAGATGGAGGATGTGTTGCAGCGCTTCCTTCTCGCGAGGCCAGATGAAGCGTGATGACGCATCATGCGGTGACAGCCATTCGTATTTCTTGTGCTCTTCGCCGAGTGTGACATCCGCAGGCTCGTCGACGAATGCTGCAAAGACAATTGCAAGCTGCACCGTTCCGAACATGTGCAGATAGAATGGCTGTACAGTGACATTGTACAGTCGCGCAACGTCGAGGCCGGTTTCCTCCCTGACCTCGCGAATTGCGCCATCTTCGGGACGTTCGCCTTCATCGAGCCGGCCGTGGACTGTCTCCCACGCTCCGGGGCATCGTGTGTCATCGGCCCGTTGAACTGTGAGAACTTTCCATCCATCCGCGAGCGGGCGGATGACGTAGACGTCGACTACACCTGGAATGACCTGCGTCACGCTGCGTAATGGAAGATCATGCTCTGAATCAAATGCATCGATGGTGAGAGCGGGAGGCTCCACAGTCACCACGGCCTGATTGATGTCGGGTGCATTCTGTTCGAGCACGCGAAGCAGCTCGTCTCCCGTAGTGTTGCCGGCAGCGAGATGATTCACTCCGGATTCCCATAACGACTGGCAACCCGAGCGTCTCACAATCGAGTTCAGCACGTCGAGCGAGCATCCGGCCGCAATTCCCCGCTCCAGCTCGGCATCGGTGACAACAATCTCGGTAACCGCAAGCCGCCCGCGATAGCCGCTCATGCCGCATTGCTCGCAGCCCACTGCTGTGTAAACCATGAGACTGCCCGGAACTGTCACCCTGATCTGCGCTGGCGCGCCATCGTTTGCAACGATGCGGCATTCGGGGCACAGGCGTCGCACTAGCCACTGCGCGATCACGCCCTTCAACGCCGCGGCAAGCCGTGCATGATCGATCCCCAGATCAACGAGACGGGTTATGGAGCTGCACGCATCATTCGTGTGCAGCGTCGCGAAGACCAGGTGGCCGGTGAGCGCTGCCTGAATCGCAATTGACGCGGTTTCGCGATCGCGAATCTCTCCAATGAGTACGACGTCAGGATCCTGCCTCAGGATCGAGCGCAATGCGCTCGCGAAACTGAGCCCCGCCTTCTCGTTGATCTGCACCTGCACGATACCGGGTATGCGATATTCAACCGGATCCTCGACGGTGATGATGTTGAGACCACGCTGCTTGATCTGACGAAGCGCGGCGTACAGTGTCGTCGTCTTGCCCGAGCCTGTTGGGCCCGTGACGAGCACCAGACCCTCACGCACGTCGAGCAATCGCGTCAGCCGCTCCTGGTCCGCTCCTGCCATTCCAAGAGAATCGAGCGAGCGGACCGCGCTGCGCGGATCGAGAATTCGAATGACGACTTTCTCCCCATGGGACGCCGGAAGCGTCGAAACCCTCAGATCGATCCGTTTCCCATCGGCAAACACTGACGCGTGACCGCCCTGAGGGCGCAGCCTGTCGGCGATGTCGAGCTTTGCCATGATCTTGATTCGCGAGACAAGCGGAATGCCTGCCGCCTTGGGAAGGATCATCGCATGCCTCAACAGTCCGTCCACGCGATATCGGACTGCGATTCCATCTTCTTCGGGCTCGAGGTGAATATCACTGGCCCCCTGCTCTATTCCCGACGTCACGATGCGGTCGACCAGTCTCACTACCGGCTGTGATGCGAGCTGCCGGACAACATCGAGTGAGTATGCAGAATCGAGCGCTTCTCTTATTGCATGCGGAGCAGCCAGCCACATGCGGACTGATCTGCCGCTTACAAATGCGATCGAACGTTCGGCGTCGAGATCCCACGGGTTTGCCGTTGCCACATCCAGCGTATGCGGTGAAGCGCTGAGTGGCACTACCTGATACCTGCGAGCAATTCTCTCGGGAACGAGCGCTTTGGCATCATCGCTTACCGCGAGAGACATCGCGATCGGCGTGCTCAGCTTTTTCGAAAGCGCAGCGAGCAACGCGTCATCGCTGACGATCCTGAGCCGAAGAGCCTCCTCCCACGCGCTCTCTGCGCCGGAAGTTCTTATCTGCTCGGCAGTTTCACTCGATGTGAGCTCAGCGATAACGGGAAGGACCCAGCTGTCGACCATCGAATCATTCTCACACCACGCGCGTGTCGATGCGTCAGCGCAGTATCGCGTTTCAAAGCATTACACCGCTGGTGTGACGATTACAGTATCGACCAGAACTCGCGACTCACGTCAGCGCTGAAGGTCCATCTTCCGTCGCGCAATCCGCGCGCTACGTCAAGACGCAGAAGGTCGAACAGCGAGAGGACTCCCAGACCAACGGATGGTCGCCATCCATTGCGGTCTATCCATGCGGCGTTGCCATAAGGCGCGAGTGTGAGTGACGCGGGAGTCTTGCCGTAACGCCCGAGTGAAAGCGATACGAAAGGAACGGGAAATTGCATTTCGACTCGCTCACTGAAAGCAGACCGCGACGCAAACTCGTGAAAGCGATATCCTGGCGCCGACGCCGGTCCCCCAAGAAAGAAGAAATGCTGCGCGGGTACGGAATCTCCTCCTGCAAGTGACCCCGCAAATGTGCGTGTGACAAATCGGACTGAACCGAGCGGTCGCTCCGCGTTCAGCGAAAGCGCAAACCGGCTTGCGTCGCGATAGGATTCACCTACATCCCGGTACTGGATCAACGCAGCATCAAAATGAACCTGAGTCTCGAATCCAAATGGACCGAGCCGCGTTGGACGATCCAGTGA
>DATEDH010000202.1:0-6847 GCA_035281765.1 Gemmatimonadaceae bacterium | reverse complement strand
CAAATGTGGATGCCACTGCATGACGCTCGCCAGATGAACGCGTGCCGGTAATCGTCATCGTGGCGGATGGAGCGCGTCCCGACGTGCTCGATGCTGCAATGCAAAGCGGAAAGCTCCCTGCAATGCGTGCACTTCGGGACGAAGGAAGCTTTCACACCATCACCAGCGTTTTTCCTTCCGTCACCGGCCCGGCATACACGCCGTTCGTGATGGGAAGATATCCGGGTCCGGTTGGATTGCCGGGACTCAGGTGGTACGACCGTACGCGAACCTCATGCCGCTTACCCGGAAACTCGCGCAGCTACGTCGGGTTCGAGATGCGTCATGTGGACAGCGATCTCGATCCCGATGCACCGACGATTTTCGAGATCGCACCCACCAGTCTTGCCGCGCTGAACGTAATTGGACGCGGACTCGGCGCAAAAGATCTTCTCGGCCGAAGCATCCCCTTCGCCCTGCGAACCGCGCGCACGCATTTCACTGGGAGGGTGCCCGGCTGGCTCGAGATCGACCGCGAGATTTCCGGCAAGGTAGTGCAGCGAATCAAACGCGATCATCCGTCGTTCGTGTTTGCTGCGCTTACCGGAATCGACAAGACATCGCATTCAGAAGGCCACGAAGGAGCATACGTTCAGAAGGCATACACGATTGTGGACGATACCGTTGCTGCGATTCGACACGACGCCGAACGACGCGGAACGTGGGAGCAAACTCACATCTGGGTCGTAAGCGATCACGGACATTCGCCGGTTCGCGAGCACGATGACATCGTTGGACTAATCGGTCGTCTTGGATTCAGGGCAATCGCACATCCGTGGGTATTCTCCACGCGCGGCGAAGTGGCGGTGATGGTGAGCGGCAATGCCATGGCGCACATCTATCTCGATCTTCCGCGCAGGACGCGCCCGTGGCTTCGTGATCTCGGTGAGCGATGGCAGCCGGTGCGCGATGCACTGCTTGCGCGCGATTCAGTCGATCTGATGATCCTTCCTGTTTCAATTGGCTCATGCGAGATACACAGCAGAAGCCACGGCTTCGCAGTCATGAGCTGGGAGCGCGATCGAATCTCGTATCGTCCTGCTACCGGCGATCCACTGGGCATCGGATCTCAGCACGATCTCGACGATGAAGCGGCGTACGATGTGTGTCTCGCAAGTGATTATCCCGATGCGCTTGTACAGATCGCGAGGTTGTGCGATTCACCGCGATCGGGCGAGATCATTCTTTCAGCGTCGAGAAACTGGGACTTTCGCGCGAAGTATGAGCCGATTCCGCACTTCTCGTCGCACGGTGCTCTTCATCGCGAGCACATGCTCGTTCCGTTGCTGACGAGCAAGCCGGTTGCGCGGACGCCGAGAAGAACCGTGGACGTGATGCCGAGCGCGCTGACTGCTCTCGGGTTGCCTGTCCCCATGGGATTGGACGGAAAATCGTTTCTTTGAGCGCCGCGGCCTTTCGGCCGCGGCGCTGAAAGATCAGTTGACGGTGATCTGACCCGTCATGCCTGCATGCTGAGTGCAGTGGTAGTCGAACGTTCCCTTTGTGTTGAAAGTGCGGTTGAAGTTACCGGAGCTGTTCAGAGGGATGTCGTCGACGCCTGCCGGCCGGGTTCCATCCCATACCAGCGTGTGTGAAATGCCGGAGCCGTTGCTGAAGGTGATCGTGGTTCCCTGCGTGATGGTCAACGATTTCGGATCAAAGGAGCTGAACAGGAAGCACACAGTTCCACTTGGACACGTCGCGCCGCCTCCACCTCCTCCGCCACCGCCTGTTCCGCCGGTGCCACCAGTCCCGCCCGTTCCTCCAGTCCCGCCGGTGCCACCCGTGCCGCCGGTTCCGCCGGTATTGCCTGGTCCCGTGCTGCCTCCCCCGGAACAAGCCATCGACACTGCAATGGCAATCGCAGTGGAAATACGAATGAAGTTCATAACCTGCCCTCTCGGATACCGGGCGCCGGACTCGCTGAGATTTTGTTCTCGCGAATCCGGCACCACGTTTGTTGTTCGATGATCGGTCGCAGCCGCAGGTGAATGCTGTTTAGCGCTGCGGTGTCATCGCCATCCGGGAGCGGCGAAGGTGTCCTTGTGTGCGGTGGATTGCAGCCGTGCAGTTACGTCAGATGCCCCAGGAGGGCGCGCCCTTCATCTCCACGCGCCAGTCGTCGCCTCGAGAGACGACAACTCCGACGAATTCAGGGCCAAGGTCGAGATACTCCACGCGCCAGTCGAGTCTGAGAGGCGAGTTTTCGATCTCTCCGTTTTTCCATGATGCGAGCCCACGCCACACGCTGTCGCCACGGGCTTTCGCAGTGCCTTCCCTGCGTACCCATATCGACAGGAAAGCGCGATCGAGCTCTTCGGGCGGCAGCGTTATGAGCGATTCATACTCTTCCGTATTGAAGACACGCTTCGCGACCTTGAGAGCCCGCCGCACTGGCCGAACATTTTCGACGTCGACTCCAACATCGCGATTGGCAGTAACCGCGATGATTACGAGATGTCCCGAGTGAGTGGTATTGAAGGTGAGTCCAATGTCGTTGGGGCGCGACAGCGTCGGCTTGCCCATCGCGACGTATCCGAACTGGATCTCGCTCGGATGTCCGCCGACATATCCCGCGAGCAGCTGTCGCTGCATCGCTCTCGATACTATGAACTGGCGCGATGCTCTCTCTTCAGGCATTCGCCCGGCACGCGCGCGCTCCATCGGCGACAGGCGCTCGAGCATGTCCTCCATTTTATGCGCGTCGATATCGAGCGGTGCACTCCAGACGTGAATCTCATCGGGGGCGAGATCAATCGAGGGGGACAATCTCGACCTCCGCCTTCCCGTTAGTAATGGTGAGGCGCGCCACACTCGGCTCGACGTCGAACCGGCGAGGCCCGGCGGCGCCAGGGTTGATTATGAGTCGGCCATCGACTCGTGAGACCAGCTGCCGGTGTGTGTGGCCGTAAACCAGAACATCCTGCGGATAAGCTGCCATGAGTCGCTTCGCGGTCGGTGCGCCAAGCTCGTGACCGTGGCTCACGTGGATGCTGATTCCGTTAGACGAGATTATGACCTCTTCCTGAAGATTGGGATCACCTGGCGCGTCAGTGTTGCCATACACTGCTTGTACTGGCGCTATAATACGCAGCTCATCGAGAATTTCGCTCCCTCCTACATCGCCCGCATGGAGAATCAGGTCCACCCCCGCAAGCGCAGTATGAACCGATGGGCGCAAAAGCCCGTGCGTATCCGAGATTAGCCCAATCACCACAGGTCGAGAGTCGTCCGGCATGCTTTCTATATTACCTGTGATATGTCGTGGTCAGGACTGGTGATGAAACTCGCTGCCCGCTCGGTAACCCGTCCGGCACTCGCGCTCGAACTGCTCAGGGTCGCCTGGCGGTTTCGATCGAAAGGCTGGTACGCGCGATTTCCGTTTCTTCCGCTCCCGAACCGGGAGTACGTCCGGTGGCGCATGTATACCGCTTATGGCGACTATGATGCCATTCCGCCGGCGGAAGATGTAGAGCGCTATGCAAGATGGGCTACCGACGAGGCATGACCGCCATCGCATCACCCCCCGCCCTCGAACAGCTGATCAAGGCGCAAGCCTTCGGACTCGGCTTCGATCTCGTCGGAATCACCTCACTCGGTCCTGCCGGTACGTCGGATCATTTCGATCACTGGCTCGAGTCCGGCTATGCCGGGGATATGGACTACCTCGCGCGCGGCGCGGAAAAACGAAGAGATACGCGGCTTCCATTTCCAGGAACCTCGAGCGCCGTAGTTGTTGCGTTGAATTACGGAGGCACCGCGCCGTCCGGTCCCATCGCGCGATACGCACGAGGCGATGATTATCACGAGATCATGTGGTCGATGCTCGATTCGCTCAAGCAGTGGATCGGCGAACAGGTCGGGCATGATGTCTTTGGGAAGTCCTATGTAGACACTGGCCCGATTCTCGAGCGTGAGCTCGCTCGCCGCGCTGGACTCGGATGGTTCGGCAAGAACACGAATCTCATTCATCCTGGAATTGGATCCTTCTTTTTTATCGGCGCGCTTTTCGTCGATCTCGACCTCGAGCCGGATGCGCCATTCGAGGCCGACCGGTGCGGGACGTGTACACGTTGTCTCGCCGCCTGCCCCACTGGCGCGATCGTGGAGCCGCACGTTATCGATGCCACTCGCTGCATCTCGTATCTAACGATCGAGACAAAAGGCGGAATTCCGATCGAGCTTCGCGATGGAATCGGCGACCTCGTTTATGGCTGCGATATCTGTCAGGATGTCTGCCCCTGGAATGTTTCCTTTGCGCGCGACCTTCAACACGAAGAATTGCGTCCGCGGGATCATTTAGCAGGGGATTCCCGATCGATCGCGCGATCGATTCTCGCAATGAGTGAAGAAGAGTTCCGCGCAGCGTTTCGGCGTTCGCCGATGAAGCGCGCAAAGATGCGCGGCCTGAAGCGCAACGCAGCAGTTGCGCTTGGCAACGGAGGCACGGCTGAGGATCTCGATGTTTTGCATCGCGCGATGAACGATTCCGAGCCGCTCGTGCGCGATCATGCAGAGTGGGCAATCGCCCGCATCAACTCACGCGAGCCGCTCGGGGTCAGGTGATCCACCTCTCGAGTATTCGGCTTCTCGAAATCGAGCTTCCGTTGAAGGAGTCATTTCGAACGGCCCAGTCTACAACTTCCACTCGACGAGTGATCCTTCTCGAGCTTACTGATGCCGATGGTATGTCCGCGTGGAGCGAGTGTGTCGCCGAGTCCGAGCGCGGATACAGCGATGAAACGGTGGACAGCTGCTGGACGTTGTTGCCGGAAATTGCGCGCATAATTGTGGATCGGCAGATGTCATCGCTGCAGATCGCTAATGCGATTCTCTGGGAAGAATATCCGGAGAACAGAATGTCACGAGCGCCTATCGAGATGGGCATCTGGAACATTGCGGCGCAGCGCGACAACAAATCGCTTGCCGCTTTCGTGAACTCGGGGATCGGCGAGCCCGGCGGGCGAGTTCCAGCAGGAATTGCTATCGGGATGCACGACACTCCGGATGCACTCGCTGCCCGCTGCGTGGATGCGGCAGCCGCAGGCTATCAGCGCATCAAGGTCAAGATCTCTCCCGGGCACGATGTGGAGTTTGTCCGGGCAGCGCGTGCTGCCGTCGGGCCAGAGGTCATGCTCGGCGTCGACGGCAACCGTTCATACCGCATGGATCGCGACGACGACGTCAGCGCGCTGATTGCTCTCGACGAGTTTGATCTCTGTATGATAGAGCAGCCGCTTTCGAGTCATGACGAAAGCGCAGCGCTGCAGCATCGCATTAAAACACCGATTTGTCTCGACGAAAGCATTTCCGATTCGAACGACGTCCGCGACATGATCGAAATGGACAGCGGAAGAATGGTGAACCTGAAACCAGGTCGTGTCGGCGGGTTCACCGAATCAATCGCGATTCACAACACCTGCGTTGCGAAGAGCATTCCGCTCTGGTGCGGCGGAATGAACGAAACGGGAATCGGCCGCGCATACAACGTCGCTCTCGCATCGCTGCCCGGATTCACGCTGCCCGGTGACTTGTCGCCCAGCTCGCGCTATTGGCAGGAAGACATCGTCATTCCCGAGTGGACGATGGACAGCGCGGGATTCATCGATGTTCCTGCTGACAAACCGGGTCTTGGCGTCGAGATAAACACCGCGCTCATCGACCGTCTCACAACGCGCGAAGCAAAGATTACTGCGACGTAGCTTCCTCGCGCAGCGCAGCTCTTTTCAGTTTTCCGGCAGCAGTCCTCGGCAACGGTTTCTCCGAGAAGCGTAACTCACGCGGAATCTTGTAGCGCGCAAGCCGCGACTCACAGTGTGCGATGAGATCACTTGCACTGACTGCCGAATTGCTTCTGACGATCGCGATCACACGCTGTCCCCAGGACTGATCAGGAATCCCGATCACGGCTGCTTCTTCGATTGCAGGATGCGATGACAGAGCCGATTCCACTTCTGCGGGATAGACATTCTCTCCTCCCGTGACGATGAGGTCGTCGCGACGATCGAGAACGTAGAGAAAGCCCTCCTCGTCTATTCTGCCGGCATCCCCTGTGTGAAGCCAGCCATCGACAATCGCTGCCGATGTCGCAGCCGGATTCTCATAGTAGCCTTGCATCACGACAGGGCCTCGAACAACGATCTCATCGTCATCCGAGATGCGAATCTCGTTTGGATAGAGCGGCTTGCCTGCAGAGCCCGGCTTTCGTGCAGCATCGACAGGCGAGACCGTTGCAAGCTGCGAGCAGGTCTCGGTCAATCCGTATGTCTGCACCACAGGAACATTCAGCGATGCAGCGCGTTCGAGCAGCGAGGTTGAAGCCGGACCGCCGCCCAGGAGCACACATCGCAGCGACGAAGGATAAGGCACGCTTCCGCGAGCGTCGAGCATCCGCTCGAGCATGACGGCGACAACGGAGACAATCGAAGCGCCATCGGAATCGATTGCATCGTTCACACGATGCTCATCGAACGACTCATGAACTATTGCCTGGATCCCGTAGATCGCGCTGCGAGTGATGATCGAGAGCCCGCCTACGTGAAAAAGCGGAAGGCACGCGAGCCATCGATCCTCAGGAAGCGTACCGAGGTTCAGTGCCGATCCGACCGCGCTCCACCAGAAGTTCCCGACCGTGAGCATCGCACCTTTCGGATTGCCCGTCGTGCCCGATGTATAAATGATTGCCGCAACCGCATTCTCCGGATAAGACAAACGCAACTCGATGTCACCGGAGTCAGGCCCGTTCAGCTTCTCTTCGCTGTCGATAATTGTCGGCGGGGCGAGGTTCTCGACCTGCCATTCAATTTCG
>DATEDH010000201.1:0-6405 GCA_035281765.1 Gemmatimonadaceae bacterium | reverse complement strand
CGGCGACGCCCCCGGTTCTCGTGTCCTCATGGACAATGAGAACCCGGTTGGTCTTCTTGACAGTCGCGATGATCGCTTCGTCATCGAGAGGCGCAATCGATCTGAGGTCGATCACCTCGACTGAAAGTCCATCTTCCTTCTCGACCTGCTCCGCCGCTTCGAGCGACTTCCAGACTGTCGCAGCGTACGTGATGATTGAGACATCCTTCCCTTCCCGCGCGACGCGTGCCTTGCCAATTGGCGTCACGTGATCGCCCGATGGCATCTCTTCCTTGATGCGGCGGTAGAGATACTTGTGCTCGAAGAAAAGAACGCAGTCCTCGTCACGAATTGCTGACTTGATCAATCCTTTGGCGTCGCTCGCAGTTGCGGGATAGACGATCTTCAGACCGGGGGTGTGCAGGAACGCGGCTTCCGGATTCTGCGAATGAAACGGGCCTCCGCGCACGTATCCGCCACTCGGTCCGCGCACAACCATCGGACAAGGCAGCATCGCGCGATACCTCGCCGTAGCGACGTAATTCGTCAGCATGTCGTAGCCGCACGAGATGAAATCGATGAACTGCATCTCGCACACGGGACGCATTCCCATGTGAGCAGCACCGGCCGCTGCACCAATGATTGCCGCTTCGGAAATCGGCGTGTCGATTACCCGCGCTTCGCCAAACTTCTCCTGAAGCCCTTCAGTGACTTTGAACGCGCCGCCGTACTTGCCGATGTCCTCGCCAAGACAGAAGACATTGACGTCGCGCTCCATCTCTTCCGCGAGACCTTCGCGAATTGCCTCGAGATAAGTGATCTCAGACATCGTGAGTCCCCCAGCTTGCAGGGCGCTCATGCTTTTCGACCGCGGACCGCACGCCTTCGCGGAACCACAGCGGCTGCTCCGATGGCGGATCCGCATAGATACCGACAAGCGCGTCGGTCGGCTCAGGCATTGGTGACGATTCGGCTTCGTCAGTGGCGCGATCGATCTCCTCCGTGATGCGAGCATCTATCGCTGACATTTCATCGGGCTTCACTTCATACTTCTCCGTCAACACACGGACGTAGCGGTCGATCGGGTCGTTTGTCATTGCCCAGTTGTCGATTTCCCCATTGGGCACATACGATTGATTATCGTGCTCAGCGTGACCCTTTCTTCGATAAGTCATGAGCTCGATGAGGGTCACGCCGCCGCCGGCGCGCGCGCGATCGACTGCGCGCTTTGTCACCTCGTATGTTGCGATCACGTCGTTTCCGTCAGCCTGCTCGCCGACAACTCCATATCCAATCGCCTTGTCGACGAGCTGCTTTGCCGCGGTCTGTTTTGAAAGTGGAGTCGAGTACGCATAACCGTTGTTCTCGACAACCACGACGAGCGGACATCTCTGCACTGCCGCGAAATTGATGCCCTCGTGAAACGCGCCGGTGGATGTAGCACCATCGCCGACGTAGACGAGACCGACTCTGTCTTCACCGCGCATCTTGAACGACAGGGTCACTCCCGCCATGACGGGAACCATGTCACCAAGGTGCGAGATCTGTCCGATGAATCCGCGCACAAGGTCGCCGTAATGGATGTTGAGCTCGCGACCCCTCGTTGGCGAATCGCCTTTTGCCATGTACTGCCGGATGATCTCGTTCGGCTTTGCACCCTGCACGAGCATCGAGCCGAGATTGCGAATCAGCGGTGAGAGAATGTCGCCCTTGGACCTGTCGAGCGCGTAGGCGCTTCCGACCGCGTCGGCCTCCTGGCCAAGCGAGCGAAACAATCCGCCGACAACCTTGGTCTGGCGATAAAGGTTCACGAGCCGCTCTTCGAGCTGCCGCGTGAGACGCATGTAATAGTAGAGCTCGAGCAGCTGATCTTTTGACAGAGACGAAGAAGCCGCTGACGTGCTCCGCGATCGGGGTCGAGCAGATTTTTGGGTAGTTGGACTCATCTTAACGGCCATGCAGGATGAAGAAATTTCTCACGTAATCTGGATGCAGCGGGTTGTCAGCGAGTGAAAGCTGCTGCTTGTGTACGTCGAATTCCGAAAGCGGTCGCATCTCGCGATTTCGATCCAGGAAGAATATCTGATATCCGGCTCCCGTGATGTCCTGAATCTGCGCAAACACATCGCCAATGGGACCCGTGTGATGGCGCTGCTCGACTTCAACGAGGATTGCCGGCTTCCACCGCCGAATAGTCCCCCCAGCCCCGCGCAGCGCAGCAACTTCGTGGCCCTCGACATCCATCTTGATGATCTGAACGTTGTCGAGCCCGTATGAGTCGAGCGGCCGCACGCGAACCTCGATATCGATGGTATCGGCGCCGGGCATTGCTTCGAGACTCGCAGACTCATCGTCGCGCTTGCCGTTCTTCAAAGGCACGTGCAGCACTGCACGACTTTCTGAATCGCCAAGGGCTTCTTCATGCACTTCGAGAGATCCGCGCGATGAGGAGCGCGGAAATCCACTCGCGTAAAAGGCGCGAATCAGCTCCGCACCCTCATGCTGCGGCTCGATCGCAACGACGTTCGCGCCGCGCGAAAGAAAGCCGTGTGTGTAGACACCGATGTTTGCGCCGACATCGACGACTGTATGCCCCGCCTTCGTCATCGCCATTATCGCATCGTACTCTGCTTCCAGTCGTCCAGTGGCTGTTCTCGATAGAACGTGTGCCGGTGTGACGAATCCTTTCGGCAACAGTGGCTCGACGGCGTTTGCAGCTGCCCTGTAGATGCGCGCGGGAAGCGATTTCTTTTTCATCGCCCTGCCACTGCCTGAATAAAGGCGAGATGATCCGCGGCAACACGATCCCAGTCGAAGCGCCGGGCCGATTCCCTTGCCGATGACGAGAGGCGAGCTCGCATCGCATCATCGTCGAGCATCTTCATAATCGCGTCGGCCAACCCCTGCGGGTCATCAGGCGAGACGAGTACACCGCCGCGCGGTGCATCAACAACTTCCGGAAGTGAACCTGCATTCGACGCAATCAGTGGAACCCCTGCCGCCATTGCTTCAGCGGCAGCGAGCCCGAACCCTTCGAATCGCGACGGCATCACCTGCATGACAGCGGTCGAAAACAGCCTGTCGCGCTCCGCATCGCCTACAGCGCCAAACACCTGAACATTTCGCTCGATTCCGGATTTTCTGGCGAGCGCAACGATTTCTTCCGCTGAGCTGCCGCGGCCAGCGATTTTCAGGAGAACATCGGGTTTCGACCGAGCAACGATCGCAATTGCTTCGAGAAGTGTGTCGATGCCCTTGTGATATATATCGAGCCGGCCGAAGTACAGCAGAAAACTTTCCGGATGCCGCTCGAGAGAAAAAAGCGATGGCGCAACGCCGGCACTCACCATGTGAAGCGGTGTTGCCGGTACAATTGTTGTAGCCGCGTCTCGCGCCGCGTCAGAAGTCGCGCTGATTCGCCCGGCGCGGGAGATCATCGACTTCTCGAGTGCCGCAATCCCGCGTGTGAGGATTTTTCCCCAGCGCCGCTCCGCTGTCGGAGACGTGATGTGATGCACCACTACACCGCTTGGCTTGCCGGGCGGAAAAAAGAGGGGCGTGTAGCTGGAGAAATCGAAGAGCGCGGCGTCGTAATTCTCGTTTCTGAGAATGCGATTCGCAGACGCAGCATACGTGAGTCGAGAGAACCAGTACGGACTCCTTGCCCCCACACGCCTGTATCTAACGCCACGAACCGTTTCATCGTGCGCGCCAGGAAAATTACCAGTGACAACTGTTGCATCGATCGAGTCCGCCAGCCGTGAGTAGAGCTCCCTCACTCGCACTGCACCGCCTCCACCTACCCACGGGTTTGACGGATCATCGTAAATGAAATGCAGTACTCGAAGCTTGCTCAGTATGCAGCCTCGAGCTTGTGCGAGGGATCGGCCTTGCGATGCAGCTCCACAAAGAACCGCTTTGCATTTCGGTCGAGGCGACTTTCACCGACCTGATCGGTTGCGATCTCGACGAACGTGTAGTGACCGCCTTCCTTCTTTACCGACAGCTGCAGCGTACCGAGAAGACCTGAGAAGGTGCGTGAGCGCGCCGTGTGCGCTGAACGCTCGAGCGGCAGCGTCGGGAAGAAAGCATCGGCGACAGTCAGCACTTCTGCCGGCGTAAGCTGAGTTCGAAAAAAATGACGCATTGCTAGTTTTCACTCGGATTGTTCACGGCCTGCACCCAGTCCACGCGCTCGAGTCGCTGCGTTGAATCGCGCCGGAACTGCAGGGCGACTGCCCAGTCACCGGTCGTCGGGAAAAAGAGGCGGCCGTAATAAGTCCCAACTTCCTTGCCTTTGGCGAGCCCATCGTCGGTGTTCGCTCCGTCCTTGCTCGTTGCGAAGATTCTTCCTTCGCCCGTCTCGATGGGCTCTCCAGTGGTTTTATCCTGAACAACGATCTTGTACTTCGCATCCTCGATTGCACGAGGCGGTGACGGATCGACCGTGATTCGAAACGCAAAATGATCCGACCACTGGCGATTCTCGTACACCTTTGGCGTGTTGCTGCAGGCCGAGACAGCAACAGCTGTGATCAGGGCTGCAGCAACAAGTTTCACGCGTAGTACTCCAGGCCGAGGTGAGTGATCTGATCCTCTCCCATCAGGTAACGGAGAGTGTTCTTGAGCTTGGTCTGCTGAATGAAAAGATCGTGCTCAGGCTCCAGTCCCGCAGCGGCCATCGGGCTTTTGTAATAGAAGCTTAACCATTCCTGAATGCCCTTCATTCCCGCTCTCGATGCGAAATCAGAGAAGAGCGCAAGATCGAGCACAATCGGTGCTGCAAGAATCGAGTCGCGGCAGAGGAAGTTGACCTTGATCTGCATCGGATAATTCATCCAGCCGACGATGTCGATGTTGTCCCAGCCTTCCTTGTTGTCGCCGCGCGGCGGGTAATAGTTGATGCGCACGACATGCGAGAAATCCTTGTACAGATCGGGGTACTTGTCGGGCTGAAGAATCGTGTGAAGAACGGACAGCTTCGACTCTTCCTTCGTCTTGAACGACGCCGGATCATCGAGCACTTCCCCATCGCGATTTCCAAGGATGTTCGTCGAATACCAGCCCTCGAGACCAAGCATGCGCGCCTTGAGGCCCGGTGCGATGACAGTCTTCATCCACGTCTGGCCGGTCTTGAAATCCTTGCCTGAGATGGGAACGCCGCGATCATTCGCAAGCTGAACGAGCGCAGGGACATCTGCCGAAAGATTCGGTGCGCCGTTGGCGAACGGGACGCCCTCGAGAATCGCAGCGTACGCATAGAGCATCGACGGAGCGATGGTCTCGTCGTTCGCGTCGAGTGCTTTCTCGAACGCTTCGATGTTCGCGTGAGTCGCGCCGGGCTTGATGTAGATCTCCGTCGACGCGCACCACACGATCACGACGCGATCGAGTCCGTTCTTCGACTTGAAATCGCGCATGTCCTGGCGAAGCTGCTCGACGAGCTCGCGCTTCGAGCCTTTCTTGACGTTGCTTCCATTGATGCGCGTCACGTAATGGTTGTCGAACACTGCGGGCATCGGCTTGATCGCGCGCATGAAATCAGCGACGCGCTCGAGATCCTCGTTGGACAGGACGCCTGCCTTCTTTGCTGCCGTGTATCCATCGTCAGGAATCGGATCCCACGCTCCAAAGACGATGTCGTCGAGCGAAGCGAGCGGAACGAAATCCTTGATCAGCGGAGCGCGATTGTCGGTTCTCTTGCCCAGTCGGATGGTCGCCATCTGAGTGAGCGAGCCGATGGGCTTTGAGTAGCCGCGGCGGACGCTTTCGACGCCGGCCATGAATGTTGTCGCTACAGCGCCGAGACCGGGGGTGAGGATGCCGAGTTTACCGGTGGCGGGGCGTGGCGGATTAGGTGCGTCAGAAGATGACGACAAGAGGGACTGTCTCCTGAATATGCGAAATAAAAGCTACCGCTCCCACGCGGTCGGGGATGGTAGCAAAACGGGCCGAACCGCAATGTCGATTCGACCCGTAAAGCTATTGGATGTTTGAGGTTATTGCCAGCGACCTACGGTACTCTCCACTCGTAGCTCGCGCCGAGATAGACGTTATCGCGGGTATAGGTGCGAGTGCCGTCGACAGTGCGGGCCTTGAGGGTCACTGTCGTGCCTGCGTTGATGCCTTTTACAGGGACGATCTCGACGGCATTTGCGGCGACCTGCTTGAGGAACACGTCGGTGCCGCCGGTTGTGACATAGAGGTTCACTGCCTGACTCAGATTGTTTGTCAGGCGAATCGAGATGTCAGGAACCGGCTGGGCACCGGTTGTCACTTCTACCTGGCGGGGGCCGCAGGCTCCAATGGCTAGTGCTCCTGCAAACAGCAGATAGCGGAGTTTCATCGTCTTACATCCTCGGCTTTTGAGGGGTGCGGCCCTGCAGGTGCAAGAGGTGTGCTTACCGAACTGCGACGCGAGTCGCG
>DATEDH010000200.1:0-13324 GCA_035281765.1 Gemmatimonadaceae bacterium | reverse complement strand
GGCAGCATGGCGACGCCGACTAACACAGCGACGATCCCTGTTTCTCCCGTCTCTGCCGCGAAGTCAGTTGCCGTTCTCCCCTTTGCGAATCAAAGCGCAGACCCGGAGAACGAATATCTAACCGACGGAATCGCCGACGAGATAATAAGTGCGTTGACGAAGATTCAATCGCTTCGAGTGACGTCGCGCACGTCCGCGTTTGCATTCAAGGGAAAGAACGAAGACATCAGCGAGATCGGTCACAAGCTGAAAGTCTCAACCGTTCTCGAAGGAAGTGTGAGAAGACACGGCAACAAGCTGCGCGTAACCGCACAGCTGGTGAACGTCGCTGACGGATCGAATCTCTGGTCTGAACGATACGATCGTGAGATCGAAGACATCTTCGCGATTCAGGATGATATCTCGCAGGCGATTGTCAAAGCGCTCCGCGTAATTCTTACCGAGGGCGAGAAAAAGCAGATCGAAAAGGCGCGCGTAGTCGACGTGAAGGCGTACGACTATTACCTGCGGGGGCGACAGTACTTTCACCATTTCCGGCGAAAGAGCCTCGAATACGCGCGGCAGATGTTCAATCGTGCGATCGAGATCGATCCAGAGTATGCGCGAGCGTACGCCGGAGTGGCTGACTCCTGCTCCCTGCTGTATACGTATTTCGACGCGCGCGAATCACACCTCCGGCAAGCGGATTCAGCCAGCCAGAAGGCGATCCAGCTCGAGCCGGATCTTGCCGAGGCTCACGTAGCACGGGCACTAGCGATGTCGATGTCCAAACGATTCGATGAGGCGAAATCAGAATTTGACCAGGCGCTCAAGCTCGACCCGAAGAGTTTCGAGGCAGCGTACTGGTATGGGCGCATGCATCTCGCGATAGGGGACTTCGAGGATTCAGCGCGCTTGCTGGAGCGCGCCGCATTGATCCGTCCCGACGATTATCAGATTCCCGGATTTCTCGCGCAGGCGTTGAACTCACTCGGCAGAGGCGATGAAGCGAGCGCTCAATTCCGCAAACAGACGAGACTGGTGGACGACCATCTGGAGCTCAACCCTGACGATCCCCGCGCATGCATCTTTGGCGCAATAGCACACGCATCACTTGGCGAGAAGGAGCGATCACTCTCGCTCGGCGCTCGCGCCATCGCTGCGGATCCCGATGACCCTGCGCTCCTGTACAACGCCGCCTGCAACTATTCGCAGCTGGGCAGCATCGACGAGGCAATCTCGGCGCTCGAGCAGGCAGTGGATCGCGGGTACGGAGACAAGCTGTGGATGGAGCACGACAGCGATCTCGTCGCCTTGCGTGACACTCCGCGGTTCAGGGCGCTCGTGGAGAGAATGTGACGCAGACATCGGTCCCATTCGAAAAGCTTCGCAGTGCGATCTCGGGCGAATACGTTATCGACCGCGAGCTCGGCAAAGGCGGGATGGCGACGGTGTATCTCGCGCAGGACCCGAAGCACGACAGACTTGTCGCGCTCAAGGTTCTTCATCCCGAGCTCGCAGCCTCACTCGGCCCCGACCGTTTCCTGCGTGAGATCAAGCTTGCTGCAAAGCTCAATCATCCGCACATCCTCGGGCTCCACGACTCGGGTGACGCGGACGGATTTCTCTATTACGTCATGCCGTATATCGAGGGGGAGTCGCTTCGCGACCGTCTCGATCGCGTGCAGCAGTTCAATATCGACGAAGCCATCCATCACGGGCGCGCGATCGCATCGGCGCTCGACTACGCGCACCGCCAGGGAATCGTCCATCGCGACATCAAGCCTGAGAACGTGATGTTGTATGAAGGTGAGGCGATGGTGATGGACTTTGGAATTGCGAAAGCACTGAGTCAAGCAGGTCCTGAAACGCTGACGCAAACCGGAATGATGATCGGCACTCCGGCATACGTCAGTCCTGAACAAGCCGCGGGTGAGACGAATCTCGACGGGAAAAGCGATCAATACAGTCTCGCGTGCGTTCTGTACGAAATGCTGAGCGGCGAGAGGCCGTTTGCCGGCGCGACGCCTCAAGCGGTGATGGCAAAGCGTTTTGCGGAAATGCCGAAGCCGCTCAGAACCATCAGGAGCTCAATTCCCGAATCGGTCGAGAAAGCAGTTACAAAAGCAATGGCAATCGATGCATCCGGTCGTTATGCGACTGCGGCGCAGTTCGGGCAGGCCCTCGTCTCGGGAAGCATGATCACGCCGACCGATACTGCTTCGTTGCCACAGACAGTCGTGTCAGCGGCGAAATCAGTTGCGGTGCTCCCGTTTACGAACATGAGCGCAGATGTCGAGAACGAATATCTCGCTGACGGAATGGCCGAGGAGATCATCAACGCGTTGAACAAGGTGCAGTCGCTGCGTGTTGCGGCGCGCACTTCATCGTTTGCGTTCAAGGGAAAGAACGAAGACGTCGGTGACATCGGTCGAAAGCTCAAGGTCTCGACAGTGCTCGAAGGCAGCGTGCGAAAGATGGGAAGCCGCCTGCGCATCACTGCGCAGCTCGTGAACGTTGCCGACGGCTATCATCTGTGGTCTGAGCGGTACGACCGCGAGATGGAAGATGTGTTCGCCATTCAGGATGACATCTCTCAGGCGATAGTAAAAGCGCTGAAGGTCATCCTTACAGAAGGCGAAAAGAAGCAGATAGAAAAGGCACGCGTCGAGAACGTGCAGGCGTACGATTATTACCTGCGCGGACGGAGCTACTATTTCATCCATCGGAAGAGTCTCGAGTACGCTCGCCAGATGTTCAATCGCGCGGTCGAGACCGACCCCGAATATGCGCGCGCGTATGCCGGAGTTGCCGACACGTGCTCGCTTCTCTACATGTATTACGACGCACGCGAGTTCAACTTGAAGCAGGCGGACTACGCGAGCGCAAAAGCGCTGGAGCTCGAGCCGGACCTTGCCGAGGCGCACGTTGCGCGCGGATTGGCCATATCGCTGAGCAAGCGGTTTGCTGAGGCCGAGAAGGAGTTTGAGATCGCGATGAAGCTCGATCCAAAGCTTTTCGAGGCGCCGTACTGGTACGGACGCGCGCTCGAAGCCGAGGGACGCTTTCAGGAAGCAGTGAAGATGTACGACCGGGCGCAGGTGCTGCGGCCGGAGGATTACCAGGCCCCGAGCTTTCTTGCGCAGGCGTATCGCGCTCTCGATATGAAAGAGGAATCGACCGCTGCCGACCGTCGCGCGATCAAGCTCATGCTCGAGCGGCTCGAGCTCAATCCATCTGATGCACGTGCAGCAAATCTTCTCGCCGCGACGTATGCATCGATGGGTGAAACGCAGAAGGCGCTGGATTATTCCGAGAGATCGATGGCAATCGATCCTGACGATGCGATGCTACTCTACAACGTATGCTGCACTTACACGCTGCTTGGCAGGAATGACGAAGCCATCGGCTGTCTCGAGCGCGCGGTGGACAAGGGCTTCGGCCATCGCGAATGGATCGACCACGATCCTGATCTCAACCCGCTGAGGGAAAATCCGAGATTCCAGGCGATAATGCGGGGGATGTAACTGCCAGCTATTAGCTTTTAGCGATCAGCAGTCTATCTCAGCAAATGCAGACTAACACTCCGCTCGACAGAATCCGGAACGCCTTTTCCGAGAACTACACCATAGATCGCGAGCTCGGCCGCGGTGGAATGGCGACAGTATATCTGGCGCAGGATGCAAAGCACGAGCGGCTAGTTGCGCTCAAGGTTCTCCATCCCGATCTCGCTGCAACGCTCGGTCCCGACAGGTTTTTAAGAGAGATCAAGCTCGCGGCGCGACTCAATCATCCGCACATACTGCCACTCCATGATTCCGGGGAGTCGTCAGGATTTCTGTTCTATGTGATGCCCTATGTCGAGGGCGAGTCGCTGCGGGAGCGCCTCGATCGAGAGCACCAGCTTCCCATCGAGGAAGCCGTTCATCACGCCCGGGCAATTGCATCCGCTCTCGATTATGCCCACCGGCAGGGAATTGTCCATCGCGACATCAAGCCCGAAAACGTGATGTTGTACGAAGGCGAAGCGATGGTGATGGATTTTGGTATCGCGAAAGCTGTCGCAGCAGGCTCATCGGATACGATCACACAGACCGGCATGATGGTCGGCACTCCGGCTTATGTCAGTCCCGAACAGGCCGCTGGTGAAACGAATCTCGATGGCCGCAGCGACCAGTACAGTCTGGGATGCGTTCTATATGAGATGCTCACTGGAGAGCGCGTATTCAGCGGGCCGACTCCCCAGGCGGTGATGGCAAAGCGATTCACTGAAACCGTGAAGCCGGTGAGAACGCTGCGAAGCGCAATACCGGAGCCCGTCGAGAAAGCACTTACGCGCGCGATGTCTGTCGAGATCGGTGCGCGCTACAAGACTGCAGCGCAGTTCGCGCAGGCGCTCGCATCAGGAAGCGTCACCACTCCGACAGACACGACGACGCTGCCGCAGCAGGCCGTATCGTCGGCGAAATCGGTTGCGGTGCTTCCATTTGCGAACATGAGCAACGATGCGGAGAATGAATACTTCGCCGATGGAATGGCGGAAGAGATCATCAATGCTCTCTCCAAGATTCAGTCGCTGCGTGTCGCATCGCGTACTGTGTCGTTCGCGCTTAAGGGCAAGAACGAGGATCTCGCTGAAGTTGGAAAGAAGCTCCATGTCTCCACCGTGCTCGACGGCAGTGTAAGGAGAATGGGCAATCGCCTTCGCATCACTGCGCAGCTCGTCAACGTCGCAGATGGATACCAGTTGTGGTCAGAGCGATACGACCGCGAGATGGAAGACGTGTTCGCGATTCAGGATGACATATCACAATCGATCGTCAAGGCACTGCGCGTCATTCTGACCGAAGGTGAAAAGCGGCAGATCGAGAAGGCACGCGCGGTGAACGTTCAGGCATACGACTATTACCTTCGCGGCCGACAGTACTTCCATCAGCTTCGCAGGAAGAGCCTCGAGTACGCAAAGCAGATGTTCAACAAGGCAACGGAGATAGATCCCGAATACGCTCGCGCGTACGCTGGAGTCGCCGACTGCTATTCTCTTCTTTATACATACTTCGATGCACGCGAGTTCAATCTGCGCCAGGCAGATATCGCGAGCATGAAAGCGCTCGACCTCGAGCCTCAGCTTGCGGAAGCGCATGTCGCCCGCGGGCTCGCCGTCTCGCTGCACAAGAAATACGAAGAGGCCGAGCAGGAGTTCGATACTGCGATGAAGCTGGATCCGAAGCTGTTCGAGGCCGCATACTGGTTTGGCCGGTCACGACAGGCGCAGGGCGAATACGAGGAAG
This sequence comes from Gemmatimonadaceae bacterium, assembly GCA_035281765.1. Taxonomy (GTDB): domain Bacteria; phylum Gemmatimonadota; class Gemmatimonadetes; order Gemmatimonadales; family Gemmatimonadaceae; genus UBA4720. Next base: position 8,054 of record DATEDH010000200.1, on the reverse strand, counting down.
CGGTAAAACTGTTCGAAAGAGCGGCAACGCTTCGAACGGAAGATTATCAGACCGCAGGATTTCTCGGACAGGCGCTCATTGCGCTCGGAAGGCGGGACGATGCGATGGCATCATACCGGCGGCAGGTCAAGCTCATCGACGTGCACCTCGAGCTCAACCCCGACGATCCGCGCGCATGCATTCTTGGCGCCGTAGCCAACGCAATCATCGGCGACAAGGAGCGCTCGGTCGACTTCATCAAGCGCGGAATCCAGGTCGATCCGGACGACCCGATGCTCCTCTACAACGCGTGCTGCACATACGCACAGCTTGGAATGAAAGACGAAGCTCTTAACGCTCTCGAGCACTCAGTTGAAAAGGGCTGGGGCGACAAGGGTTGGCTCGAGCACGACAGCGATCTCGACTCGATTCGCGAGGAGCCGAGGTACAAGGCGATCCTGCAGGCGATGTAGCGGACGCGACGGCTGATCGCACGCTGTTTTGTAGTTTAGGTTTGAAGCTGTGAATAGAGATCAGATCGAGACCCGCCGAACCTTTGCCATCATCAGTCACCCTGATGCAGGCAAGACGACCCTGACGGAAAAGCTTCTTCTGTATGGGGGAGCGATTCATCTCGCAGGCTCGGTAAAGGCAAGGCGTGCAGTCCGCCACGCGACTTCAGACTGGATGAAGCTCGAGCAGGAGCGCGGAATCTCCGTCACGTCGAGCGTAATGCAGTTCCAGTATCAGGGATATCACGTGAACCTGCTCGACACGCCTGGTCACGAAGACTTTTCCGAGGACACATATCGCACACTCGTCGCTGCCGATTCAGCAGTGATGCTTCTCGACAACCGGCGAGGCGTGGAGGAGCGAACGCGGCAGCTGTTCGATGTCTGCAAAAAGCGGCGAATTCCCATTTTCACTTTCGTCAATAAATGCGATCGCGCAGGTGAAGATCCGCTCAAGCTCATCAGCGACGTCGAAGCTGATCTCAACATCAAGTGTCACCCTGTCACGTGGCCGATCTTTCGGGATGGAATATTCGTCGGCGTATACGATCGCAGGCGCCGCCTCATTCACCTGTTCAGCCGCGATGAGGAGCATGGCGCAACTCGCGCTGAAGTAACCGTTGGATCGCTCGACTCGACGGAGCTGAAGGAGCTTCTCGGTGAAGCGGCGCACGAGCAGCTCATGCATGACATCATGCTGCTCGATGAAGCAGGACATCCGTTCGATCACGATGAGCTTCTGGCTGGAGAGCTGTCTCCCGTATTTTTCGGCAGCGCACTCACCAACTTTGGTCTCGAGCCTTTTCTCAAGGAATTCCTCGAGCTTGCGCCCGCCCCGCTCGCGCGTGAGTCGTCGATTGGAACCATCGAGCCGACGGACGATGCGTTCACCGGCTTTGTGTTCAAGATCCAGGCGAACATGGATCCAAAGCATCGCGACCGCGTAGCGTTCGTGCGAGTCTGCTCCGGGATGTTCGAAGCAGGAATGCAGGTGAAGCAGGTGCGCACCGGAAAGCTGCTGCGGCTCTCGGCGCCTCAGCAGTTCATGGCTCGTGAAAGAACAGCGATCGAGACCGCGTGGCCAGGCGATGTCGTCGGCGTAATGGATCGCGGCAATCTTCGCATTGGCGACACTTTATCAGCAGACGGCGATCTGGAATTTTCGGGGATTCCCCGATTTCCTCCCGAGCATTTCGCGCGCATCATCGTGAAGGATCCGATGAAGCGAAAACAGCTCGACACCGGACTGCGACAGCTGACCGAAGAAGGCGCAGCGCAGGTGTTCTTCACCTCAGGAACTGAAACAACGAGTCCTACTCCAATCGTAGGTGCGGTAGGGTTACTTCAGTTCGACGTGATGCTGTTTCGACTGGAGAACGAGTACGGTGTGCCTTGCAAGCTCGAGGCTTTTGCCGGACGTTATCCCCGGTGGGTGACCGGGCCGGAAGAGGATATTCAGCGGGTTGCGCGAGGGCAGGGGATGACGCTCCTCTATGACGTGAAAGGCAATCCGCTCATTCTCTTTCAGGATGCATGGGCGATGAGATACGCGCAGGACAAGGAGTCGACGATTCGCTTCCTTGAAACCGCGCCGTAAAGCATGGAGAGATAAATGGAAGGCGACAGGTTGAGACGATCGAAATCCGATCGAATGATCGCTGGAGTTGTTGGGGGGCTCGCTCGTTATTTCGGATTCGATCCGACAATGGCGAGAGTGCTGTACGTAATCCTCTCCGTCGTGTCGGTCGCGTTTCCCGGAATTCTGGTCTACATCATTCTGTGGATCATCATGCCGGAAGAGGATGAAGTACCACGAGAGTATTGAATGGAAACGACACAACAACGTGCTGACAGGAGCCAGGAGCACGTTGTTATGTCTCTCCAAGCTTTGCAGATGCTCTGAGCCCGCGAACAATATTGTATAGAGCATGAACGATCATTGCCGGAATCAATGATCCGCTGTAGATGACGAACCATTGAAACAGGAGCGCGATTCCAAGGATGAACGCCATGCTCTTGAAGCCCTGCCGGTAATGCGCGATCGCGAACACAATCGCGCTCAGCAGCGATGCGATCGTGATGCTTCCCGTGAGCGCAACAAGCAGCGCGAAGAATACGCCGCGAAAAATTATCTCCTCGGTTGCGCCCGCAGCGCATGAAGAGATAACCCACACAAGGCGCTCCGCATTATTGCGCGGAATTACCTGACGCACCCACAGCTTCTTCCGCTCATCCGGAGATCGAGCCATCGACAGCAGCTCGGCCAATAGCAGCGTGCCGGCAAGAATGCCGAGCGAGACGAGTACAAGCCGGGTCGTTACGCGAACGGGCTCGAAGAGATCGATGTGATCGCGGTGCGCAACATACAGCGCAGCTATCGCGAGAACGATCAGAACGACGACATTTCGCAGGCGCTGTGAAATCCGGTGACTGCTCTGTATGTCGAGATCCCGTGTACGACTTGCCGAGCGAATAGCGGCAATCGGCACAACGATTCCGATCACTGTCAGGAACCACCATCCGATGAGGTCTACCTGAACAGTCGACGGGTCGGGAAAGGACATTGGCTGGAGAAAAAGGTGCTCGAAGATAGACGCGGCTGAAAAAGGCGCCAGATTCATGCTGTAACCTCAGGCCGAACCCAATCGTAGGGATTCACCATGCAAGCCACTTCAGCAGCACCAGCAACGGCTGTCCAGGCTCCGTCAGCACCGGCTGCTCCAGCGCCGGCGGCAACAGTCACGTTTATCGGCGCTGATGGGAAAGAGGTATTCCTTCCAATTCCGCAAACCCGTCAGCAGATCCAGGATATCAAGGCACAGCGCTCGGAGCTTTCCAATCAGCTCACAAGCGCTGCGAGCCGAAGACGCAATCTCGCCGAGCAGCTGAACGGATTGCCGCCGGGTCCCGCTCGAACAGGGCTCGAGCAGCGAATCGCTGTTCTGGATCAGCGGCTTGCGCAGCTCGAGTCGGACATCGCTTCCACCGGAAGACAGCTAAGCGCAGCACCACTCGGCGCAGCGGAAATGCCGATGCCGGGAGACGTTCCGGAAAACGTCACGATCATAGCGACTGTATTCACTGTCTTCGTTCTTTTCCCGATGGCGGTGGCGATGACGCGACGCATATGGAAGCGCACTACACGTGAGACCAGGCCGTCGGCGCCGCTGTCGCCCCAGGTGGATCAGCGACTCGAAAGGCTGGAGCAGGGAGTCGATGCAATTGCGATCGAGATCGAGCGCATAACTGAAGGACAGCGGTTCGTTACGAAGCTTCTTTCAGAATCGACACAGGCCCCGCTCACTCTTCCACAAGAGCGCACGCCAGTAAGCCGGGAATGAGCTGCCTGGGAACGGTGCTTGCCTTTCCGTTCCCGCATGTCATGGATTCAATGGCCGGCGATGGTCGCCTCGGTTTTTGCCGCGTGGCTAGTCGCATCGACGCATGAGAAAAAACGCGGCTGGGGATTCTGGGTCTTTCTCCTCAGCAATGTTCTATGGGTTGCCTGGGGAATCCACGATCATGCGTACGCATTGATTGCGCTCCAGGTCGCGCTCGCCGCAATGAATATTCGCGGCGTCAAAAAAACGAGCGATGAAGCAGCGACCTAGTTATCAGCTGGACGCGATGTGCCCAGATCGAATATGTAGAGCCATCGACCGTCGGGTTCCTGCCGCCAGACCGTAAAATATTTCTGCGCGTTCGACGGACCGGTCCTGCCCGGACGCGGGCCGCTCACTGCATGCCCGACTGTGAACGCGAGGCCGCCGGTGCCCGCACCAAACGATCGCATGGGACCCCATGTAACTACGCGGTCGGCAGGATATCCCTCGAAGCCTGCGGTGATTTCCTTAGGGCCGCGCGGAAATTCATCGCCGCCGAGCAATAGCGCATCGTCCGCGGCGTATTTTCCGAATGCCGGTCCCGGTCCGGCCGGCTCTGATCCCATCAATGCAAAGAGCGAATCGGCGTCCTGCGCTGCTTTCAATGCGGACGATCCCGCCGAGTGTGTCGCGGAGTGCGGTGCGCCGGGAAGCGTCGCAGCTGCTGCATCACGTGGTGCCTGAGGCGGACTGTCCGTGCGCTGTGTTCCAACTATTCGCCACTTTCCATTTTCATTTCTGGACCAGCATGTGAGATATATCCCGGGTTTGGATGCGCGGGTTGAATCAGCGGCGCTCACGAACCGCGAATAACCCATGGTGCATCCCAGTTTCCCATCGTTACTGACAACCGCATGCACCGGCGTCCACGAGTAACTTGCCAGCGCCCCGTATCGCGCAGTGACAGCCGAGCGTGCATCAGTCGCGCGAAGAATTGGCTGACCGGGGATGAGAATGGCTGCATTCGGATCGAGTGCGTCGAAAAACGCATCAGGTCGCGAAGCGACTGCCGCTGCGAGATCGCGGTCAGCAGCGAGAACTGCGGCTTTGGTTGCGGCGGTGTCTGCCTGCCAGACGACAGCGGCGAGGAGAAACAGGATCATGGCGAAACATACCGGAGCGACGCGGCGATGAATATTCAGGATTTGCAAGGATCACGTTAGCGCGCTATATGAGCAGCCACCAACAAAATGACGCTCCGCTGCGTTCTATTTATGAAACTCGTTTCCCGTAAATAATGCTTGCCTCGCTTGAAAATCTTTTTGCCCCATGGCAGCAGCTGTACAGTGATTCGGCAGTTGTCTCTATTGCAGTTACTGCACTTCATCTGCTGGGAATGCTCGTTGGTGGCGGGCTGGCAATTGCCGCTGACCGCGCTACGCTCCGGATCACCGGAGAGAAACCCGGCGATCGCGAGCGTCACCTCGGTGAGCTGAATGCCATTCATCGTCCGGTGTTTCTTGCGCTGTCACTGCTGTTTGTCACAGGCATTCTCATGATCGCCTCGGACGTGACCACGTTCCTTAACTCGCCCATACTGTGGCTCAAGCTTGGGCTTGTGGCTCTTCTCGTTGTAAACGGTGTAGTACTCGAGCGCACCGAGACATCGTTGAGGCGCGCGGATTCACCGAATGAGTTGTGGGGAAGGTTGAGACTCGCCGCGATCTGCAGCATTGCGTTGTGGATCGCGACGCTCGTTGTAGGTACGACGCTGGTGAGCGCAGCATGAGAACTGCAGCTACCGGCTAACTGCTACCTGCTACCAGCAAAACACGGAGATTGTTTGAAGCACATAGATGATACCGACTGCGGGGAGTGTCCAATCGCGCATGCGACTACGCGGCGCGATTTCATGCGTGATGCGGCGATTGGCGTCGCGGGAGTACTCGCGACGCTGAGCATCTCGCGCTCTGCTGCAGCGCTGCCGGTATCGATCATCGAAGCGATTGCCCGGCGAAAAAACACGATCAACTATGCAATTCCATCCGCGGATGGGGTTCAGATCGACAAGGACAACGAAGTTATTCTCGTGCGATGGCAGAACACGATTTACGCATTCAATCTTTCGTGTCCGCACCAGAACACTGCTCTGCGCTGGAATGCTGCGGCGAAAGAGTTCCAGTGCCCCAAGCACAAATCGAAATACACTCCATCAGGCAGCTTCATCTCAGGACGCGCGACTCGCGGCATGGACCGGTTTGCGATAACCCGCGCTGGAGCGAATGTGATCGTCGACGTTGACAAGATGTATCAGGAAGACGAAAACGACACTCAATGGAAAGCGGCATTCGTCCGGGTTTAGTAGGAGAACTACGGAACTGCGCTGCCTGCTGTCTGCTGCCTGACTCCAGCAACAGCTACCTGCTACCTGCTACCTGCTAACAGCAGAACAAAAAAACAAAAAAACGCCGTTCTCCGTGGGGACTCCGTTACTCCGTGGCTCCGTGTCCAGGTCGTCAGATGCTGCTACGCGTCGGAGCGTGCAGAGGAATGATCTCGTTGACTTCCTCGAGATCCGCCTCAGTAAGATCCCAGACAGCAGCATTGGCGTTTGCGCGAACCTGCTCGGGTTTGGTGGCGCCGGCAATGACCGATGAAACCACTTCACGAGTAAGAAGCCACGAGAACGCGAGCTCCAGAATCGTGTGGCCTCTTGATTCCGCAAACGCGATCAGCTTCTCCACCTTATCGAGAACCTCATCGTTCATCAGCTCGGCGTGCCATCCAGTCGATATGCGGCTTCCTTCCGGTGGCGGCTGATTCTTTCTGTATTTCCCGGTCAACATCCCGTTGGCGAGAGGGAAATACGGAATGAGTGCGATGCCGAGCGCGACGCATTCCTGAATGAGCCCCTTGCCTGGCTCGCGATGAAGCAGACTGTACTCGTTCTGCACGCTCACAAATCGCGCACAGTCGCGCGCGACTGCGGAATCAGCTTCATGCAGCTGCTCGCCGGTGAAGTTCGAGCATCCAATCTCCCGAACCTTGCCCGCTTCCACGAGCTCATTCAACGCGCCAAGCGTGTCGGCAATCGGAACAGTGGGATCGGGAGTATGAAGCTGATACAGATCGATATGATCAGTGTCGAGCCGCTTTAGACTGTCTTCGCACGCTCGTTTGATGTATTCAGGGCGGGCGCCTTTACGCTCATCATCGATTCTCATCCCGAATTTCGTCGCGATGACGACGTCGCCGCGCTTCTTTCGCAGGGCTTTCCCGAGAAAGACCTCGCTGTTGGTGGCCCCGTACGTATCAGCCGTGTCGAAGAAATTGATTCCCTCGTCGAGCGCGGCCGATACTACTTTTGCTGTGGCAGCTTCATCGAGGCGACGGCCGAAGTTGTTGCATCCGAGGCCCACAACCGATACGTCGAGTGAGCCGATTCGTCTAAACTCAGTGACTGGCATACATGCGTTATTGCGAGAGTACCCGTTTCAAATGAGAAAATCGTGCCGCGCGGCGATTGCAATTGCCGCACTTACAGCCGGATGCACAAGTGTAAAGCCCGCAACAGGCGTTGAGAACGCTGAACCGGTCTCTACCGACATCGCCGTTGCGACCTTCGACAGCCTTTGGAGCAAGGTACGCAGCACGTACGTCGATACTGCATTCGTCGCGAACGAGTGGATGCACGTGCGCGATTCCCTGCGGCCGCGCGCGCAGCTCATCACGACCAGGCCTGAGCTCGACAGGCTGCTCCATGAGGCGCTCCACCATATTCACGACTCGCATTTCTATCTGATTCCGGCGCGAATTGCTACCACGCGATCAGAGACAGTGTCGGGCGGCGGAAAGGGAAGCACCGGGCTCGCAGTGAGAGTTGCGGAAGGCAAAGTGATCGCGTGGCGGGTCGACGAAAAAAGCCCCGCGTGGAATGCCGGGCTGCGTCCGGGACAGATCATCACAGTAATAGAAGGAAAGAAAACAGACAGCGCGATCAAGAACGTGCTCGCAATGCCGGCCCGGGCGCAGCCGCTCGAGCGTGCCAACATGCTGCATGGCTTCAACGGAATGTTAAATCCGGCAGTCGATGACACCGTCGATCTGACTGTCGAGCCGTCGAAGCGAATTCGTCTCGCAGCCGTTCAAGGCGAAGGCAACCTTTCGCAGTTTGGAAATCTTCCACCGATTGCCGCGCTCGTAAGAACATCGAAAGTGCCGACATCGAGTGGCTGTGTTG
>DATEDH010000199.1:0-3337 GCA_035281765.1 Gemmatimonadaceae bacterium | reverse complement strand
CGTTGCGATCGTCGGTCCATCCGGGTGCAGAAAGTCAACGCTGCTCAATCTCATCGGGGCGATCGACAAACCGACATCGGGGTCGGTAGCGATACGGGGTCAGGCAGCCGGCAGCATGAGTGACAAGGACGCGACGACATTCCGGCTCAGGAATGTCGGGTTTGTCTTTCAGCGCTTCTATCTTCTTCCAACGCTGACGGCGCGCGAGAACGTCGAGCTTCCAATGGCGGAAGCGCGAATCAAAGCGGCAGAGCGCGCGGCACGCGCGCGCGAGCTGCTCTCGTACGTCGGACTCGCGCATCGCGAGCGTCATCGGCCCACGCAACTTTCGGGCGGCGAGCAGCAGCGTGTAGCGATCGCGCGCGCGCTCGCAAACAAACCTGCTTTGCTGCTTGCCGACGAGCCGACCGGTGAGCTGGACGCAAAGACGGGCGCTGAAATAATCGCGTTGTTCGGCAAGCTCAATCACGATGGGACAACGATCGTCGTCGTCACTCACGATGAAGAGCTTGCGAACGCTGCGAGTCGCAAGATCCACATGCGCGACGGAGTCATTGTCAATCAATGATCCCGCTCATTGCCTTCAGGAACATCATCTACCGCCCATGGCGCTCGGCACTCCTGTTCTTTGGCTACGGGATCGGCGTCGCGGTGATGATCGCACTGCTTTCAGTGGGCGAGGCGCTGCTTACTCAGGCGCGTGACGAAAAGCTTGTTGGCGGTGGCGATATCACTGTTCTCCCACAGGGGCTGGATGTCGAAGTGATGAAGACCGGCGGCATAGGTGGACTGTTCTTCTCGATCGATCAGGCGCGCTTCATCTATCAGCAGCTGCTGGCATCGCCGCGCCTCCAGTCCTCCATTTCGACTGCGGCACCTCAGATCGATGGCCGCCTCGTCTATCTGACCACGAGCGACGGGCGAAAGATTCCTGCAAAGGCAGCAGGTGAGATTCCCAGTCTGACGCGTGCCGTGCGCGGTCGGGCATCTCTAAGAGCGGGAGCGTGGACGGATGACGAAGGAGACCGGCGCTGGGTGCATCCTTCGCTCGCCGAGCTGCGGCATGACATCGACCATTTTCACGTCCCGCCTGATACTGCAGACAACCGTGAGACATGGGCCGAATGGCACTATTTCAATGTGCTTTCGCCTGACAAGAAGAAGTGGGCATTCATCTCTTATATAGTTGCGGGCGATGTGACGAGTGAGAAGTGGGGCGGGAGTCTGACAGTCACGCTGCGTGAAGAGGGAAAAGAGTCCAGAAAGTTCGAGCTGCGTGTTCCAAAAGAACGGGTCGCATTCTCGACATCGCGTGCCGATCTCAGGATTGGCGACGCATCAGTGACTGTGACTGCTGATGGTGACTATCACATCACGGGTCGCGCACCCGGTAAGGATGGAGCTGTCGCGATCGATTTAGTCGTGCATCCCGCGCCGCGGGCGTACTTCCCGGGCGCATCTCTTGGCAGTGACAGCTTTGTTTCAGGTTACACAGTTCCCGCACTGCGCGCGTCGGCATCGGGCTCGATCTGTGTTGCGAATCGCTGCGAGCGCTATGACGATGTGCAGGCGTATCACGATCACAACTGGGGCGTGTGGCGCGGAGTCACATGGGATTGGGGTGCGTCGCGGGCCGGACCCTACACTATCCTGTATGGTCGTGTGATTACCGCGGATTCCAAGCGCGAGCAGCCACTCTTCGTCTACGTTGTTGATTCGCTGGGATTCAGAGCGGTGATGCGTCCTGCAACTATCTCGTACGTGGATGGACGCACGACAATCGTCAACGGCCGAACGATCGATGTGCCATCACGCGCAGTCTTCGCAGATGTCCGTGGCGCCGATTCACTGCGCGTCGAGCTGGATATCGAGGATGCCATCGCAACGGACATGCGACAGCCGTCGGAATCAATTCCCGCTTTCGGCGGACCTTACTTCATTCAAATGAAAGGAACGGCAACGATAAGCGGGAGACTTAACGGGGAACGCGTTGCCGGAAGGGGAACCGGGTTCTTCGAGACTTATCGCTGAGTCTGCTTGAGCTCGAACCTGCACCGCGGCCGCGATCCTTTGTCGCAGGCCTCGACAACCTGAACACCAACGAGCTCACTCACCAGCGCCTGAGCCGCATGACATGTCGCAGGATGCGCGCGAACGGCATCTGCGAGCGGACAGCTGTACCCGCGAATCGCAAGCGTGCCGTTGTTGTCTTCAACTTCTGCGATTCCGCCGAGTGACGTGAGAACGCGCGCTGCGCCTTCGGCGCGTTCTTTCACTGATCCCGTAAGAGCAGGCCGTTCGCGAGCGAGCTTTTCTCCGACGTCACGCAGGATGATCTGGAGATCATCGGGAGACATGCGCTCGCTCAATGTGTCGACGAGACGAGTCAGAACCGGCATGTATGCTTCGGAAAAACTTCGCTCTGCAGATTCCGTCAGCTCGTAAACGATCGCCGGCCGCCGACCGCTCGGACGCGTATCTACCTGGTGAACGATCCCGCTCTCTTCGAGCGCAGTGAGATGCAGTCTCACCGCGTTGTCGGTAATTCCCAGAATTTTCCGCAGCTCCTCGACAGTGTGCGCTTCGCGCCGAAGCTCAGCCACAATCTGGCCGCGGGTCGTCGCAAGAAAACGTGGATCGAGGTACATGTAGTTAAAGATCAGTTAGATTCATAATAAGTCAAGGGATTACTTGACATATTTCAGGTTGACAGTCTAACTTTGCGGTTGGTCGACCGCGTTCAACAAGAGGGAGGGGATGTGAGCGCCGAGGAAGGTGAAGTCACTGGGCCGGATCTGTCGCAGGGTGTGACGGTGGAATCCATCCCCGAGGGTGGAATGCTTGGCGGGCACGTTGGCAATGAGCCCGTTCTCCTTTCGCGTGACGGCGATACGGTCTATGCGATTGGCGGGCGCTGCACTCACTATGGTGGCCCGCTCATCGAAGGACTCGTTGTCGGCAGGACGGTTCGGTGTCCGTGGCATCACGCGTGTTTCGATTTGCAGACCGGTGAAGCCGTCTGCGCTCCGGCACTGAATCCCGTTTCGCGCTGGACAGTGGAGCGCGATGGTGCGCTCGTGAAAGTCACAGCCGAGACTCCAGCTCCGGACGGTGCGACGCCGCTTACAACCAACGACACATCCGGATATCCGGATAGCATCGTGATCATCGGCGCTGGTGCAGCGGGAAATGCTGCGGCGGAGATGCTTCGGCGCAGCGAGTATCGCGGAAAATTGACGATGATCGGCCGCGATCCATCGGTGCCCTATGACCGGCCCAATCTTTCAAAGGATTATCTCGCTGGAAATGCACCCGAGGAATGGATTCCACTTCGTCC
>DATEDH010000198.1:0-4421 GCA_035281765.1 Gemmatimonadaceae bacterium | reverse complement strand
CAGCTCTCCGGGTAGCAGCGCCGCGAAAGGCGGCGCATGAGAGAGAACGCGGGCGCGCCGGTTTTCAATAATTTGTCGGGCGGGTGTGAGGGGGTGCTTTCGGCCGGATTATCGGCGAGAGTGGGCAGCTATGTCTCTATACTCAGCGACGTCCGGCCGAAAGTACCCCCTCATGCCCGCCATGCGAGTGAATCCGCGCCCGCGAACATTGACAATGCACCGCCGGATGACGGCTCTGCGACACGAAAGCTGAACATCTGTCGCGCCCGCGAGTAAATTTTTGGACGAACATCCACACAATCGGGGATCAATGAGAAAGCATCTCGCCTGCGCCGCCCTGGCTGTCGCAGCCGCGGCGCCATTGCCGGCGCAAACCGCGGCAGCGCCAAAGATCAGAATCGACTACACACAGGAAGTCCTGCCCAACGGTCTCACCGTCCTGTACAGTCTCGACCGATCGACACCAGTCGTCGCCGTCGAAGTGATGTACAACGTCGGATCGAAAAACGAACAAGTCGGCAGAACCGGATTCGCACATCTCTTCGAGCACGTGATGTTCAAAGGATCCCGCAACGTCGCGGATGGTGAACACTGGTCGATGCTCGAGAAAGTCGGCGGACGAGCAGGATCGGACATCAACGGAACTACATGGACCGACCGCACGAATTACTTCGAGCAGGTTCCGTCAAATTATCTCGAGCTCGCGCTATGGCTCGAGTCCGACCGCATGGGAACGCTCACCGAGACTCTCACCAAGGAAAAACTCGACAACCAGCGCGAAGTCGTGAAGAACGAGCGCCGTCAGTCGGTCGACAACCAGCCGTACGGATCGTGGTTCGAGAAGATGTTCTGGTATGCCTTCCCCGAAAATCATCCATACCGGCACGCCGTCATCGGATCGATGGAAGATCTGAACGCTGCTTCCGTCGAAGACGTCGTAAACTTCTTCAAGACCTACTACGCTCCGAACAACGCGGTGCTCGTCATCGCGGGAGATTTCGATCTCGCGCAGGCGAAGTCACTCGTTCGCAAGCACTTCAGCGATATTCCGCGCGGACCTGCAGTTCCTGCACTGCGCAGCATGACTGTTCCGCCGATCATCGGAAAGGAACAGCGTGAAGTCATTCAGGATCCAAACGCACCTGCACCTCAGGTCTACGTCGGATTCCGCGTACCGGCAGCACGCGGCGCCAACGGCGCAGCAGTCTCCGTACTCGGCACAGCACTCGCGAGCGGTCGCGCAACTCCGTTCTTCAAGGATCTTATTCGCGAGAAACAGATCGGGGTCGCCGTGAGCTCGTTCAACTTTGGATTGATCGACGGAGCTGATCTCCTCGTGTTCCAGCTTCGCGGCAAGGCGAACACCAACGTGGATTCTCTTGAAGCGGCGCTGACCGGAGAGATCAGCAGGGCGGCAGACCTGCTTACGCAAGAGGCACTCGATCAGGCGAAAGCGTCAGCGCGATTCGATTTCGTAAACGGTCTTCAGACCACCGGTGGATTCGGCGGCCGCGCAGATGCACTCGCTGAAGGATTCACCTATTACAAAGACCCGAATCACGTCAACACTGTGCTCGACGACATCGACAAGGTCACGCTTTCAGGATTGAAGACGATGATCAAGGAGCGACTCATTCCGCAGAACCGAGTCACGCTGGTATACGTGCCGGCAAAGAAGAGCGCATCAAATGCGGGGGACAGATAAATGACACACAAGATCATCGCGCTCGGCCTTATCGTCGCCGCATCGGCTGCGTCCGCACAGACTCCCGCAAAGGAAACACCGCCGGCACCCGGACCGCTTCGCAAGTTCGAGGTTCCCCCGGTTCAGACAGCAACACTCGCAAATGGTCTCAAGATCGCGCTCATCGAGAGGCATTCGCTTCCGATCATCACAGCGCGGGTTCAGATCGATGCTGGTGCAGTGCGCGAGCCCGCAGCAAAAAGCGGCGTTGCAGTTCTCACCGCAAACATTCTCTCCGAAGGGTCGAAGCGATACACAGGCGCTGACATTGCCGACCGCATGGCGAGACTTGGCGCGCAATTCGGCACGAGCGGCGCGTTTGGAAGCGCATGGGTGAATGTCACTTCGCTTCCCAACGTCTTCAACGAAGCATTCAAGATCGCGGCAACGACTGTCACCGAGCCGCGCTTCGACGAAGCTGATTTCACGCGCGTTCGCAACAATCAGATCGCCGGGTTCGAGAACACGATGTCGAACGCATCGGGCGTTGCAAATCGAGTGTTCGTCAATGCCGTGTACGACTCGAATACACCATACTCACGTTTGAGCGGCGGGACACGCACATCGCTCGAGGCGCTGACGCGTGACGATGTCATCAACTGGCATCGCACGATGTACGCTCCCTCGAATACGACGGTGATGTTCGTCGGCGACATCACGATGGCGAAGGCCAAAGCGCTCGTCGAAGAAGCATTCGGCAAGTGGACAGCAGCTGCACCATCGCTTGCAAAGCTCGACAACAAGACCCGCCCGGCGTCATCGACACGAATCATTCTCGTCGACAGGCCAGGCTCGGTTCAGTCGTCGATCATCGTCGGACAAGGTTCGATCGGCTGGGGAACGCCTGACTACTACTCGATGCTCGCGCTCTCGCAGGTACTCGGCGGCGGATTCGGGTCGCGCATGAACATGAACCTTCGCGAGAAACACGGCTGGTCGTACGGCGCATTCTCGACATTCAATCCACTCGTCGGCGCGGGGACTTTCTACGCATCGTCGGAAGTGCGCACGGGCGCAACGGATTCGGCGATTGCTGAATCGGTGAAGGAGTTCAAGCGGATTGTCGAAGAGCCGGTTCCCGCAACCGAAGCGAAGGATCAGCTCAACAACGTGGTGTCGAGCTTTCCGTCATCAGTGCAGACTGTGCAGGGATTGATGGCGAGATTGTCGAACGTCATCACCTATAACCTGCCGATGGATTTCTATTCGTCGTACCGCGAGCGGCTCGCTGCGATCGGTCCTGACGACATGTCAAAGGCGGCGAAGTCGCTGCTCAATCCGGGCGCGATTACTATCGTTGCTGTTGGTGACCTGAAAACGATCGAGGCACCGATTCGCTCATTGAATCTCGGCACTGTAGAAGTCTGGAATCCTGACGGGACTAAAGTTCGGTAATCGTTTTTTGGCTTTTATTGGTGGCGCTCGATGATGCAGAGAGTCCCCTTTGGCCGGACGTCGCCGGGTATAGAGACATAGCTACCCACCGGCGCCGATAATCCGGCCAAAGGGGACTCTCTGCATCATCGTATTCACTGGTGGCGCTTTTTAACTAATTGCCGGGTAGATGCGTTGTGTCCCTGGCGCCGGATTATCGGCGAGAGTGGGTAGCTACGTCTCTATACCCGGCGACGTCCGGCGCCAGGGATACAACGCATCTACCAAACGAGCCCGGTTGAGAAGCGAGTTATGGTAGGGAAAGAATCCAGGTGCGGGACCTGTCCGCAATCTCGGTCATCACTTGAGCGTCAGTTCTGCCCGATGACTTGAGAACGTGGAAACTATGGTCGGCTCCCTCGACCCAGTGCATGGTCCAATCTGTAGTCACTGATTCGAGCGCTTTCTCCATTAGAAATGGAGTACAAAGCGCGTCGCGAGTTCCACTAAAACACAACACTGGCACTTTGATCATGGGCAGGTGCGCATCGCGCAGCTTGGTCGGCTGACCCGCGGGATGCAGCGGGTACGCATACAATAGAAGACCATCGCAGGCGTATCCCTCAGCGGCCATCATTGAAGCAGCGCGGCCGCCCATCGAGCGACCGCCAATTACGATCTTCTTCGGCGCCAGCTCTTCTTTCGTTTTCTCAACAACAGCTGCGAAGGCTTCCTGCAGCTTCGGCATCGGGTCAGGTCTTCCAGATTTCTTTTCCTTATAAAGGAAGTTGAACCGCACGAGATTGATGCCGCGCTCGATCAAAGCTTTCGCGGTTTTCTGCATTCCGCCGTCGACCATGTTTCCGCCGGCACCGTGAGCGCAGATAAAGACCGTATCGGTTATGGCGTCGCCTTCGCCAGGATCATAGATCGCGGTTGTCGTATCCTTGCCAACATTGACAGTCCAGCTCATGAGACGGGAATGGTGGGATTGATTCCAAGCTCGTCGAGCATCTTGTGCCCGCCGCACGGCTGGCCGTTTCTAGTTTCAGCGCACGTAAGCACGAGTCGATCGATAGTTCGTGTCATTCCCACATACATCAGGCGTCGCAGCTCCTCGACCTGATCGTTCGACTTGCGATCATCGCGCGTGAATCCGGAGTCATCAGTGCCGAGGATGTACACACGGGAAAATTCGAGACCTTTCGTGGAATGAAGAGTGAGCAGATTCACACGCTCATCGTCAACCTGCACGCCATCCCATTTCGACAGGGTAATCCGCTCGAGCAATCCGCAGATCTGT
>DATEDH010000197.1:0-13837 GCA_035281765.1 Gemmatimonadaceae bacterium | reverse complement strand
GTAAGTGCAATCCGTGCTGCGGCAGATTATCCGGGAATGGTTGCGATGAACCTGAGCCTTGGCGGTTCTTCGGAATCACAGGCGGAAAAAGACGCGATTGCATACGCAACGTCAAAGAACGTTCTCGTGATCGCATCTGCTGGTAACGATGGCACGTCAACCGTTTCATGCCCTGCGTGTGATCCGAATGCAATCTCGGTCAGCGCGACGGATTGGCGTGACGGTCTGGCCAGTTATTCGAACTATGGTTCCGGACTCGACATTTCGGCGCCTGGCGGAAATTGCTATTCGAACACGACAGCAGAAGGTTGCATCTACAGTGCTTATAAGGGCGGCGGATACACTTATATGCAGGGCACCTCGATGGCAGCTCCTCAGGTCACAGGGACCGCCGCCATCGTTGCTTCAGTAACAGGACTGAGGGGAAGTGCGCTTAGTTCGAGAATCCTCGGAACTGTTGATGATATCGGTACCGCAGGGTACGACACGAAGTTCGGCGCAGGCCGAGTGAACAGCTATCGGGCAGTCAAGAATAGCTCACTGCCTGCCGGTCAGTAACGGACAAGTCATAAAAAAAGGCTCCCGAAATTCGGGAGCTTTTTTTTTCGTCTCGTGTCCCGTGTCTCGCGTCCCCCCACGAACTGACGATCACATAAGAAGTAAATTTTCCCCATGCCAAATAACGCCACCCATTACCGCTGGGACGAAATCCCACTTGAAACTGTGACTGACATGCTCGACCGCCGACTCATCACCGGCGACCGAATGATGCTCGCGCATGTCTATCTCAAGCAGGGATGCATCGTTCCGAAACACTCGCACGAGAACGAGCAGCTCACCTACATCCTCGAAGGCGCGCTGCTCTTCACACTCGGCGAAGATCAAAGCGTCGAAGTCACCGTGAACGCGGGAGAAGTGCTTCACATTCCATCGAACCTCCCGCACAAAGCGGTCGCGCTCGAGGATACACTCGACGTCGACATCTTCAGTCCGCCCCGCGAGGACTGGCTCAACAAGTCGGACGATTATCTCCGCAGGTAAATGGATCTCGGACTTCGCGGCAAAGTCGCCCTCGTAGCCGCAGCAAGCAAAGGACTCGGCCGCGCAACTGCTCAAGAGCTCGCGGCCGAAGGGGCTTCCGTCGTCATATGCGCACGCGGAAAGGAAGCACTCGACAACGCACGCCACGAGATCGCAAGCACCACGGGAAGTGAGATCATCGCCGTTACAGGTGACGTATCGATCGAAAAGGATGTCGACAGAATTGTCGATACCGCGATGCAGAGATTCGGTCGCATCGATATTCTCGTTACCAACGCGGGAGGTCCGCCGAGTGCGCGGTTCGAGTCGCTCACATCAGATATGTGGCGCAGCGCCGTCGATCTTACTCTCATGAGCGTGATCAATCTCACGTCGCGCATTGTTCCAGGGATGAGAGAGCGAAAATGGGGACGCGTGATCAACATCGCCTCCATTGCAGCAAAACAGCCGGTCGAAGGCCTCATGCTTTCGAATTCGATTCGATCGGCAGTGATCGGCTTTGCACGCACGCTTGCAAATGAAGTTGCGACGGATGGTGTAACGGTGAACAACATTCTTCCGGGATATACTCTCACCGAGCGCGTCGATCAGCTGTCGCACGCAACGGCTCAACGCGACGGAATCACAACCGAAGCCGCGCTCCACAAATGGGAAGTCGAGATTCCTATGCGCCGCCTCGGCGAACCGCGCGAATTTGGCGCGCTCGCGGCCTTTCTTGCGTCTGAACGGGCGAGCTACATCACCGGGCAGTCGGTTGCGGTAGACGGGGGGTGGATCAGAGCACTTTTGTGACGTTCTCCCTATGAAAAATCGTTGGAGAACAGGCGGCGCAGTCTTACATTAGCCGCGCGTCCGGCCCCTCTCGATTTACCTCCGGCCGAACAATCCCGAACGAATGCCCCAAACCAAAGTGCCCGCCAGAGAAAAACCGGCGAGACCGCCGACGCCCTACGATGCCCTTCCCGAGGAATCGTTCGACCGCATAGCTCGACTTGCGGCGGCGTCACTGCGCTCGCCGGTTGCGATCGTTTCGCTGCTCGATGACGACCGGCACGTGGTGAAAAGCAGCGTGGGTCTCACCGGCCGGTCACGCGTCTGGCGCAAGGTTCCCCTGGCACTGCGGTTTGCGCGACAAGTCGTAACATCGGGCCGCGCCGTATTCGTCGGCAACACGCCCGATGAGAAAGGAACCGCGGAACGTCATGGAGAGACTCCTGATGGCGTTGCATACGCCGTCGTTCCTGTTGCAACGACCGACGGTCACGTCATCGGAACAATCTGCGTGATCGACACATCACCTCACGCCTGGACGCACGGTGAAGTCGCAGCATTGATGGACATCGCATCAGTGCTCGTGACGGAGCTCGAGCTGCGGAGTGATCTGACAGTCAAGCGCCAGACACAGGAGCATCTCCTCTACAGCACGCTGCACGACTCGCTTACCGGACTTCCGAATCGTTCGCTCCTCATCGAGCGGCTTCGACACGCAATGCGCCGCGCAGCGCGACACCCCGACAATCTCTTTGCAGTTCTCTTTCTCGATCTCGACCGCTTCAAGGACATCAACGACAATCTCGGACATTTTGCTGGCGACGAGCTGCTGCGCGCAGTGGCTCGAAGACTCGAAGCGTGCATTCGTCCTGAAGACACAGTCGCACGACTGTCGGGCGATGAGTTTGCGATTCTCTTGGAAAGCATCACCGATACTAGCGACGCGGGACGCGTAGCCGAGCGGATCGAGGAAGCGCTGTCTTTCCCGATAAATCTTGCGGGTGCGGAAGTGACGACCTCGGTGAGCATGGGAATCGTCACGAGCTCGATGGCGCACGATCAACCCGATCAGATTCTTCGCAGCGCCGACATGGCGATGTACCGAGCAAAAGCCGCGGGCCGCGCACGATATGAAATGTTCGATCGTGCAATGCACACCGACGCGCTCGAGCGACTGCGTCTCGAAACGGATCTGCGTCGTGCAGTCGAATTGTCCGAGTTCGTTCTGCACTATCAGCCCGTTGTCTCGCTCCGGACCGGGCGGGTGACGGGACTTGAAGCGCTCGTGAGATGGCAGCATCCCGAGCGCGGACTCGTTCATCCCGCCGATTTCATCCCGGTCGCTGAAGAGACCGGACTCATTGTTCCCATAGGCAAGTGGGTTCTCGCGGAAGCGCTCCGGCAGATAGCGGAATGGCAGAAGGCGCATCCACGCAAGGATCCACTGACGATCGGCGTGAATCTCTCGGTAAAGCAGTTCTCCCAGCCCGATCTCGCGGATCAGATCAGGCATGCGATGGAGCTTACCGCCGTCAAGCCATCGTCGCTCTGCCTCGAGATAACGGAAGCGGCGATAATAGAGAGAGGCCGCGCAGCAGTATCAATGCTCTCACGGATCCGTGAGCTCGGCGCCCAGGTTTATCTCGATGATTTCGGAACGGGCTATTCGTCGCTGAGTTATCTCCACGGTCTTCCGATCGACGCGATCAAAATCGACCGCGCCTTCGTCAGCAGCATGGATACTGACGACAAGAATATGCGACTCGTGCGAACGATCCTCACGCTCGCGGAGATCGTCGGAGTGAGAGCTGAAGCAGAGGGTATCAGCACATCCGAGCAGCTCCGGGAGCTGAGAGCACTGAACTGTGAGCAGGGACAGGGGTATCTTTTCTCCGCGCCAATCACTCCGGATGCGGTGAACGAAGTTTTGACCGCCAACCCGGTCTGGTGATTATCAAGCTCAGTCAGCAGAGACCAGATTAAAGCGGTGCCTGTTCCCGCCAGGAGTGAAAGTCAGTGACATCCCGCCCCCGATTGCATCTCGCCGTTCTTTGTGTGCTTCTCGCCAGTCGTCCGGCGATCGCGCAGCAGCCCTTCATAACCGATGCGCAGATAAAGTCGATTGTCGACAATCGTGTGGCCACGAAGCGCGCGATGGGAATCGTGGTCGCGGTCCTCGAGAAAGGCAAAGTGCCGCGAATTCAAACAGCGGGCGTATCAGGTCTTGCAGGCGTCCCGCTCGATGCGAATACGGTCTTTGAGATCGGCTCGATAACCAAGGCATTCACCGGCTCACTGCTCGCCGACATGGTGGCGCGCGGAGAAGTGAAGCTCGATGATCCCGTCGCAAAGTATCTTCCCACCACGGTCACTGTTCCATCCCGGAATGGAAAGCAGATAACGCTGCTCGATCTCGCGACACAGAGCTCAGGGTTGCCGAGGCTGCCGAATAATCTCGCGCCGACTGATCTGGGGAATCCATATAAGGATTACACTGTTCAGAAGCTGTATGATTTTCTTTCGTCGTATCAGTTGACGCGCGACCCCGGCGAGAAATACGAGTACTCCAATGTCGGCATGGGTCTGCTCGGCCATGTGCTCGCTCTTCGCGCCGGAAAATCGTACGAAGAAATTCTGCGCGAGAGAATTCTCGACCCGCTTGGAATGAACGATACGCGCATCGAGCTCACGCCTTCGATGCGCGCGCGCATGGCGCAGGGTTTCGACGCACAGGGAACTCCGACTCATTCATGGGATCTTCCTGTTCTTGCAGGAGCCGGCGCGCTCAAGTCGACGGCGAATGACCTTCTGAAGTTTCTCGCGGCGAATCTCGACTCGACATCGACGCCGATCGGGCGCGTTCTCGCCGCCGCGAGAATGCCGCGTCACGATACCGACCGCCCGGGGAATACAATCGGGTTCGCGTGGCACATCGTCGACCTTCTTGGCACGACTGCAACGTGGCACAACGGCGGCACAGGAGGGTTCAGGACTTTCATTGGAATAGATCCGGCGCGATCACGCGGAGTGATCGTCCTCACGAACTCGACGGATAATCCGGACGACATCGGCTTTCATATACTCGAGCCCAAGGTCGAGCTCGTGCCGCCGCCAAAGCCGATCAAGCAGAGAACCGAGATCGCTCTCGATTCGGTGAAGGTCATGCCTATGGTTGGAGTGTACGAGCTGTCGCCAACCTTTCGCATCGAGATCACGCGTGAGGGTGCAGCACTGTTTGCGCAGCCGACAGCGCAGCCGAAGTTTCCGCTGTTTGCGGAATCGGAGTCCGAGTTCTTTCTTAAGGTTGTGGATGCGCAGATAAGTTTCATCAGGGACAGTGCCGGAAAAGTGAATCAGATCGTCCTTCACCAGGGCGGAGCGAATATTCCGGGGAAGAGGGTCAAGTAGTGCATGCAGTCCGCGCGATAATTACAACCTCGATACTGCTGAGCGCAGCGTGCGCGCCTCATCGCACAGCTGTCGTATTCGACTTGCGACCGGGGCCGGCGCCTGACGTGAAAGGTGCAACGCACGACGTGGCCGAACCCGCGTATTCCCCCGTGTCCGAGAAAGCTGCAGTCCTACTCGGCTGCGATGCGCGTCCCGACTCGCCGGTGTGTGCGATTGCGGAGCCTACTGCGGAGGAGGATTCTGCGTTCAGGTCGGAGGCAGCACGGCTTTCCGGACATTCCGATGCAAGATGCAGACGGCTTGGTCAGGCGATCCGCGAGAACGAGCCCGGAGTGCGCATGTATAGAAAGGCGCTCGTGCGACAGGCGGGAGGCGTGCGGCTCTATGGAGTCGGCCACGCGTACGTGCTCGATTACGTGTGGCAGATTCGTGTTGCGCGAAAGATCGATGACCTCAATGAGCGATCGCTCGACGAGAAGAAGCGTACGTTGAGACACGAGATGTCGCATACTATAGGCGCAACGGAAGTCCCGGGTCTTTCCTGGTCTGCAGAGGAATACGCAACGCGCTGTGGGTGACTCAGCAATTGTAAGGTCCACAGAAGATTTTCTCGCGTCGAGCGACGCAGGGCCGGTTGCGCGCGCTCTCTTCGATCAGTCGCCGTTCAGCACTGTCGTATACGATGCGGAGGGGCATCCGCTCGCAGTGAACGATGCGTTCGAAGCGCTGTGGGGAGTCTCACTCGATACTGTCCCTGCGGGATATTCGGTGCTTCATGATCCGGAGCTCGAGAAGCAGGGAGTTCTTGCGGAGATAAGGCGCGCGTTCCAGGGCGAGACGGTAATCACATCACCTCTTCGCTATAACATCTCGAAGATCTCTGCGACCGGCAAAGGTCGAACACTGTGGACGCAGGGACATTTCTTTCCAGTGCGTAATCAGGACGGAAAGGTCACGCATGTAATCCTCAAGCACATCGACCTCACTGCTCAAATGACAATCGAGCAGGAGCTGCGGGCGAGTGAGGAGCGACTGCGTCTCGCGACGCTCTCCGCCGGAATCGGCACGTGGGATTACGACGTGATTCACGATTCGCTCATCTGGGACGAGCGATGCAAGAGAGCATACGGACTTTCCGCAGATGCACCGGCGAACGATGAAGTTTTTCATCGCGTTCTGCATCCGTCGGATAGAGCGCGCGTCGATGCTGCGATTGCGGACGCAATGAAGCCAGAGAATGGCGGCATGTATGATATCGAATACAGGACGCTCGGTGACGATGGCATCCTGCGATGGGTGCATGCAAGCGGACGCGTGATCTTCGAGACCATCGACGGGTCGCTCAAGCCCGCGCGATTCATTGGAACGATTGCCGACGTAAGCGAGCGCATTGCATTGCTTCAGGCGGAGCGCAAGGCCAGGTCTGAAGCGGAGCAGGCGCGTCAGCGCGCAGAAGAGGCGAACAAGGCGAAGTCGGATTTTCTGGCAAAGATGAGTCACGAGCTCCGCACTCCGCTCAATGCAATTGCAGGCCATGCCGAGCTGATCGAGCTCGGTGTTCATGGATCGGTGACGCCTGAGCAGGCAGCTGCGCTCGACCGAATCCGGCGGAACGAGCGGCATCTTCTCGCGCTCATCAACGACATCCTGGATTTCTCGAAGCTCGAGGCGGGAGCAGTGCGGCTCGATATTCAGGATGTGAATGTGAATGAGCTCGTGGCGTCGATCGAGCCGCTGGTTGGAGCGCTGTTCACTGCAAAGGGAGTCGAATACACGGTAGGCAAGTGTGATGACGAGCTCGTGGCGTCGGGAGATGCCGAGCGAATCATTCAAATTCTCGTGAACCTTCTTTCAAATGCGCTCAAGGCGACTGCGGAAGGCGGCAAGGTGTCGATCACGTGTGATAGCGATGCAGAGGTGATCGCAATTCGCGTAGAGGATACCGGTGTAGGAATTCCGGAGGAAAGACTGGAATCGGTATTCAGTCCTTTTACGCAGCTCGGAAGAGCGCTGAACAGTCCGCATACAGGAGTTGGTCTGGGTCTCGCGATCAGCCGCGAGCTGGCTCGCGTGATGGGGGGAGACGTTACTGTCTCGAGCACAGTAGGAGCCGGCTCGATTTTCACGCTTACGCTACCCGCAAAGCGCTAAAGCCCGCGTCAGACTGACCCTGAATCTCACGGGGTTAGCAACGCGTAGAAATCCTGTAAGGGTTTTGAACGAATTGCGCTTCGCATGATGATTCGCTGATAAATCAGCATTAGCCTCAAGTATTCAAACTCCACCACATATATGCACAGAGCAGCGTTTCTATCTCTGGTTCTCGTTCCTTCCCTCGTATTTGCCCAGAATCCACGCCAGGCGGCTGACACCGTCTCTCGTCGCGTAGCGCAGGCCGCGCGAAAGACCGGTGCTATTGTCATCGACGGAAAGCTCGATGACGCGGCCTGGGCCGCGGCGACTCCGCAGTCGGGATTCACTCAGAGCTACCCGAACCCGGGTGCTGCACCAGTCGATCCCACTGAGTTTCGCGTTCTCTACGATGACCAGGCGTTGTACGTCGGCGTACGAATGCGTGATGCTCATCCGGACTCGATCGCAGCGCAGCTTGCCCGTCGTGATGCGTCGGGCATCTACTCCGACTGGGTGCACCTGATCGTCGACTCGTATCACGACCGGCGCACTGCCTTCCGCTTCACTGTGAACCCGAAGGGTGTGAAGAAGGACGTATACACGTCGAACGATGGACAGGAAGACGCCAACTGGGATGCAGTGTGGGAAGTGGGAACGACAGTCGATTCAGAAGGATGGAACGCGGAATTCCGCATTCCATTTTCCCAGCTGCGCTTTGGCAGCGCGGACAAGGGAGTAGATCGGCAGTGGGGATTCCAGATCATGCGCGACATTGCGCGCCGTCAGGGACGCGATTCATGGTCGCCATGGACGCGACGCGATGCGGGTTTTGTCTCGCGCTTCGGAGATCTCCGCGGGATCGTCGACATTCCAACGCCGACGCGTCTCGAAGTCCTGCCGTATGTCAGCGCAAAAACTACGCGCGCACCCGGTGATGCTTCGGATCCCTTTTACAGTAAGACCGACTTCAAGCCGAGCGTCGGGGGTGACCTTCGTTATGGGCTTCCTGGTGGTTTGACTCTTTCGGCGACGGTGAATCCCGACTTCGGTCAGGTCGAAGTGGATCCCTCGGTTGTAAACCTGAGCGCGTTCGAGACTTTCTTCCCGGAGAAGAGACCGTTTTTCCTGGAGGGATCGGATCTCTTCAACTTCGGTCAGGTTCGAACGTTCAACGATTATGGATCGGCGACCTATTTCTATTCACGCCGCATTGGACGCTCGCCGCAAAGATTTCCTGGCGGGGCCGACTATGCCGACGTTCCGGTTGAGACCACAATAGCGGCAGCCGCAAAGGTTACCGGAAAGCTCGGTCCGTGGAGTCTTGGAATCATCGATGGCGTGACGCCCGAGGAAAAAGCCAAGATTCAGCTTTCGGATGGAACGCGCTCATCGACGCCTGTCGAGCCGTTCACCAATTATTTCGCGGGAAGAACACGTCGCGATTTCCGCAACGGCGAGAGCGTAGTTGGCGGAATGCTGACGTCTGCAATTCGCAATGTCGATGATGAAGTGTTCAGCGGATTACTGCGAAAGTCTGCGACGTTCGGCGGAATCGACTTTGAGCATCGCTTTGCAAATCGTGGCTGGGTGACGAGCGGCTTCCTTGCGGGAAGTCACGTCACGGGAAGCAAGGAGGCGATCGCTGCGACTCAGCTCAACAGCTCGCACTACTACCAGCGGCCCGATGCCGACTACATCGAATTCGATCCGAACCGTACGTCACTCGATGGACACATCGGTGAGATCGCACTCCAGAAAAACGGAGGGCTGCACGGATCGCTTGCCTATAAGGAAGTGAGCCCGGGACTCGAGCTGAACGACATGGGCTTCCAGGGTCGCGGCGATTATCGCGCACTGTCGTTCCTCAACGGATACCAGCAGGACAAGGCAGGCAAGACTTTCCGCGATTATCTCATCTACTGGTATGCAAACCAGACGTGGAATTTCGGCGGAACTTCGATCTATCGCTCAATCAACGGCGGTGCTGAAGGAACGTTGAACAACTTCTGGTACGTTGGCATGAACTGGGGACTGAACCCGAACTTTTACGATGACCGGTTCACGCGCGGCGGACCTGAGGCACAGGTGCCGGCGGGAGGCTATCTCGGGATGAATGTCACCTCCGACAGCCGGCGCCAGGTAATCGTCGGCACCGGGGTCAACTATTCGACTGATGAGTCAGGTGGACGAGGGCCGAGTGCATATCTCAACCTCGACTGGAGACCGACAACCTCGCTGCGCATTCGATTCCAGCCAAACTGGAGCGGTGGTCTTGCAACCGGTCAATTCGTGAGAAGCGTCGTCGATCCACTTGCGACCGATACCTACGGCCGCCGGTATGTAGTTGCGAACATTCACCAGACGACCATTGCGATGGACACGCGCGTCGAGTGGACGTTCACACCTACGCTCAGTCTCCAGATGTACGCGCAGCCGTTCGTCGCGAGCGGGCGGTACGAGGACTTCAAGGAATTCGAGAAGCCGCGCACGTATGACTTTGCAAGGTACGGCCGTGACCGGGGCACCATCTCGAAGAGCGACGGCGTATACACCGTCGATCCCGACGGCGACGGCGCTGCAGCTCCGTTCACCTTCGGTGACCCGAACTTCAATGTCCGGAACCTTCGTGGAAACGCTGTCGTCCGCTGGGAATATCGTCCCGGTTCAGCGCTATTCTTCGTATGGCAGCAGGAGCGCAGCGGCTTTGCTCCGATAGGCGACTTCAGAGCGTCGAGAGACATCGGCGACATCTTCAAGACCGTTCCGACTAACGTCTTCCTGATCAAGGCGACGTACTGGATCGGCCGATAAGGCCTCACGAACCCAGATAACCGCGGTAGACCTCTACCGCGGTTATCTGGGTTTTTTGTCCGTGCCGTTCAAACCTTTCGAACCGGCCGAATATCCAACCCCCCGTAGTCAATCAATAGCTAAAACGGGGACCCCATCATGATTCGCCGAGCGTTCGCAGTTCTTCTCGTTGTCGCAGCTCCGGTGCTTGGAGCGCAGGAGCAGGTTTTCAGCGGCTCAGTTCCATCCGGATCCTGGCTGCGCATCAGGAACTACAAGGGTGACATTCGCGTCAGCGAGACTTCAGGCTCGACTGTCACCGTCTCAGCCAGACGTCGCGACGACAATACGCGCTTCGAAGTCAAGCGCGACGGCAACAACGTCACGATCTGCGCGATGACCGAGTACACGGAGCGTTGTGACGCGCGCAATTACAGCTCGCATTCACAGCGCAACGACCGGAACATCTCACGATCGGATCTCACTGTGACGCTGCCGCGCGGGCTCAAGCTGCTCGCATCGACAGGGAATGGTGACGTAGACATTCGAAACGCAGGCGAAGAAGTCGCCGCTTCATCGGGCAATGGCGAGATCAACGTTGCAGGCGCACGCGGTCGCGTATCGGCGAGCAGTGGCAATGGTGAGATCCGTGTCGAGAGCGCGGAAGGCGACGTGGATGTGAGCAGTGGCAACGGCGACATCTTTGTCACTACAACGCGTGGCCCGGTCTCAGCCAATACAGGCAATGGGAGCATCGACGTCACGATGCGCTCGCTGAGTGGCGATGAGAACATGGACTTCAACACCGGCAACGGCACGATCACAGTCGCGTTCCCGGGGAACCTCTCGGCTCGCGTGCAAGCGAACGGAGCGTTCCGTGATTTCGAGAGTGATTTCCCCATCCAGATGGGAAGCGGGTGGTCGTCGAACCGCATTCGCGGAACGATTGGATCCGGCGCGCGGAACATCACGTTCAACACCGGCAACGGGAAAATCAGGATCAGAAAGATCTAGCTTCATGTGCCCCGTGGCTGGCTAACCCGGTGGGGGGTGACAGTCACGGGGCGCGTGGAGTTTTATATTCTGCGGGGTGAACGATCAGGCCCCAACTCGAGTCGACCGCGCGGCTGCTGTAATTCTTTGCATTGGCGTGATCGCGGTAATGCTCGCTGCACTGGTCTTCAAGGTCTTCGAGCTCGACCGGTACTTCGTTCCAAAAGAGCTCGTGATCAATGTCGCAGCGCTGATCGCTGCCGGCCTGTTCCTCGCGCGCGGGAATTATCGGGCACCTGATATCGTCGACGCGCTCCTCGTTGCGTTTGTCGCGTGGAGCATCCTCTCGTCGATATTCGCGACCAATCACTGGGTCGCACAGCGCGCAATCGCGCTCAGTCTTTCGAGTGCTGTGATATTCTGGACCGCGAGAAGCGCGGCCGAGGCGGGATTCCAAAAACTTCTGCTGGTCGCGGCCTCCGCTGCCACGGTGCTTGTTGCAGGAACTTCGCTCGCGCAGGCGTACGGAGTTGAAACCGAATATTTCACACTCGCCCGCGCCCCGGGAGGGACGCTCGGCAACCGGAATTTCATTGCGCACGTGGTGGCGATCGGGCTGCCGATAACGCTTTGGTGCACGGTCACTGCAAAGCGGTCGATCTCGGCTCTGATTGGGTCGCTTGCGGTTGCTGTGCTCGTCGCGACGCTTGTGCTCTCACGATCGCGCGCAGCGTGGCTCGCAACGATCGCATTCATAGTTATTACAGCGATTCCGTTTCTCGCCGCGCGCAAATACTGGAAGGACACGCCGGCTGGCGGACGGCTCGCGCGCATTCTTCTCGCCGCATTTCTTGGCGGCACGGTTGCAGTGATCATCCCGAACACGCTCGAATGGAACAGCGATTCGCCTTATCTCGACTCGGCGCGGAAGGTCGTCGATTACAGCTCAGGCAGCGGACGCGGGCGTGTCGCGCAGTATCGCAATTCACTCAAGATCGTAAAGGCAGATCCGCTGCTCGGCGCAGGGCCGGGAAACTGGCCCGTGAAATATCCAAAGTATGCGCCGGGCGGAGACAAATCTCTCGCCGAGAGCGGGATGACCGCGAATCCGTGGCCCAGCAGTGACTGGGTTGCATTCGTGTCCGAGCGCGGGGCGATAGCGACGGTTTGCCTGCTCGCTGTGTTTGCTCTTCTCTTCTTCGGCGCACTTCGAAAATGGAAGGACCTGGCTGGCTACGATGCCGTGCTTTTGAGAATCGCGCTGGCTGGAAGTGTCGTGACGACGGTGGTGGTAAGCGCATTCGATGCCGTGCTCCTTCTGCCGGCGCCGGCATTCCTTGCGTGGATGATTTTCGGCGCGGCGGCTCCCGTACGAACTTCGCCTGTGAACCTGCCCGGCATAAAAGGGAGAGAGAGAACGGTGGCGATAGTTTTGACTGCGCTGCTCGCGGTCGGAGTCATTCGCAGTACATCGCAGATATTCGCGATGACCGCAGTGGGAACAGGTGGGAGAACATCGGGGTGGGTGAGCGGCGCCCGCCTTGACCCGGGCAGCTATCGCATTCAACAGAGAACGGCAGAGCTGTATGCGAACCGCGGCCAATGCACGAAGGCGCGCCCTTATATACGGCGCGCTGTTGCGCTCTTTCCGAATTCTCCCCCCGCACGACGACTCGCACGTCGCTGCCGCGCATAACCATTCCGCAGTGGATCGTCGCTCGTCATCGACAGTCTTCAGCCATTGCGGGTACCGGATTCCGAGTTTCGGATCTTTGAGAATTGAGGATTGCAGACTTTGCGGCCTCAGGACTAACTACAATCGACAATCGCTGACTAATTGAGAACTGAGGAGATCAAGGACGGAGGATTCGATCGAGGAGTTACGCACTGCAATGCTGTA
This sequence comes from Gemmatimonadaceae bacterium, assembly GCA_035281765.1. Taxonomy (GTDB): domain Bacteria; phylum Gemmatimonadota; class Gemmatimonadetes; order Gemmatimonadales; family Gemmatimonadaceae; genus UBA4720. Next base: position 798 of record DATEDH010000197.1, on the reverse strand, counting down.
TTCTTCTCAGTTCGCAATCTCCTCAATCCGCAATTAGTCAGCGATTGTCGATGGCCGTTAGTCCTGAGGCCGCAAAGTCCGTAATCCTCAATTCTCAAAGATCCGAAATTCGGAATCCTCTTTAGATAGCGCAGAGTGCGCGGAAGAGCGGGATGCTCAGCGCTTCCTGAGCCATTCCATCGCGTCGGTCGCAATGTCGAGCGGGACCGTATGTCCGCCCGCGAATTCCTCGAACGTTACGTCGTAGCCCTGAGACCTGAGTGAGGGAGCGAGCGTATTGCTCGTCCATGCGAAGGGAAGAATGGAATCGGCAGTCCCGTGCGAAAGAAAGACTTTCGGTTTGCCGCGCAGTCGATCCGGCTCAAAATACCCCGGCGAGAATCCAATCATGTGCGTGAAGAGGTCCCCGTTGGTTGCGCCGAGTGAGAGGGCATACGAGGCGCCGTCCGAAAATCCGGCGAGTGCGATGCTTCGCGGGTCGATTGCACAGCGATCGAAGACATACGAGAGGCAATAATCGATGAACACGACGTCAGGTCCGTAGCCGAATCGCGCATCCCACGACCCGCCGCGGGAATCGGGCGCCACCACGACGATATTTCGCGCACCGAATAATGAATCGAGGGGTCCGCCAGCCCAGATCGCTGAGCTTTGACCCGACCCGTGGAGGAGGATGAGCAGGGACGCCGGGCGCGATGGCGAATAATCGGGGGAAACGTACAGGAACCCGTCGCGATCGATTCCGAGCCCAAGTGGATGTCGCCCGGTTTCTGGAATCTTTGCCGGCGGGAGGGGGCG